>CAJCIO010000010.1 GCA_903970465.1 Gammaproteobacteria bacterium | reverse complement strand
CAATCCGAAGGCAGCGCTCAAGCAAGTGGCCTCCAAGGGCGACCCGCTGCTGAAGGATGGCGTGTGGGTGCTGATCTTCCCCGAAGGCACGCGCACGCCCTATGGGCAGATCGGCAAATTCTCCCGTAGCGGTACGGCGCTTGCGGTGAATGCCGGACTGCCGGTGCTGCCGATCGCCCACAACGCGGGCAAATACTGGCCGCGCGAAGGCTGGGGCAAGCACCCCGGCACCATCGAATTGGTTATCGGCGCGCCGATGTACGCTGAAGGCACAGGGCCTCGCGCCATCGCCGCGCTGAACGATCGCGCCTTCGCCTGGAACCGGGAAACCCAGCGACAAATGGGCTCTCTGCCTGACGTGCCACAGGTGGTCGAAAACACCAGCACGGTGTAGCGGTCCATCTGTGGATAAGTTGTGAACAGTTTTTTGATAAAAATCATTATTTTCATCTAAACACCTGATTTAAAACGTTATTTCTGAGTGGTCTAAAAAACCGAAAAACGTGCATAAGTTTTTTTGCACAACAAAAAACCGGCACCCTGACAGGGGCCGGTTTTTTTATTGTCGCCAGTCTTTTATCAGGCGTTATCCAAGTCCACGTCTTTGGTCTCCTTGAGGAAGAAAATATTCACCACCAGGCTCACTGCAGTGACGATGACCGGATACCAGAGCCCGTAGAAAATATCCCCGGTGTACACCACCAGGGCGAACGACACCGTTGGCAGGAAACCGCCAAACCAGCCGTTGCCGATATGGTAGGGCAGGGACATCGAGGTGTAGCGGATGCGCGTCGGAAACAGTTCTACCATCACCGCCGCCAGTGGCCCGTAGGTCATGGTCGCAATCAGGATCAGCGCGACGATGATCAACACCACCATGGGCTGATTGACCTGGCTGGCATCAGCCTTGGCGGGATAGCCCGCGGTGGTCACTGCGGCGCGCATGGCTGCCTCGTCATAGCCATCGATGCGCTTGTCGCCGATGGTCACTGCCACATTGGTACCTGCGGCGACTTTCTCGGTGCTGTACGGCAGGCCCGCCTTGACCAGGAAGGTTTTGACCTTGTCGCAAGGGCTGTCGAATTTGGCCTTGCCCACCGGGTCGAACTGGAAGGTACAGGTCGCAGGATCAGCCATCACGGTAATCGGCGATTGGCGGCTGGCCGCGTCGATCTGCGGGTTGGCGTAATGGCTCAGCGCCTTGAACAGCGGGAAGTACAACACCGTCGCCAGCAGCAGGCCCATCAACAGAATCGGTTTGCGACCGATGCGATCCGACAACCACCCGAAAAACACGAAGAACGGCGCCCCGATCACGACGCTGATGATCAGCAAGGTGTTGGCCTGGGCGGCGTCCATCTTGAGGATCTGGGTAAGGAAGAACAGCACGTAGAACTGCGCGGCGTAGAAAGTCACCGCCTGACCGGCGTTGATACTGAACAGCGCGATGAGGACGATCTTCAGATTGGGCCACGAGCCGAACGATTCGCGGATCGGTGATTTGCTGGTCTTGCCCTCGGCTTTCATTTTGCTGAACGACGGTGACTCGTGCAGGCTCATGCGAATCCAGGTCGAGATGCCCAGCAACACCACCGACAACAGGAAGGGCAGGCGCCAGCCCCAGACCTCAAACTGGTCGCCAGTCAGGTAGCGGCAAGCCAGCACGACCAACAGCGAGAGCAACAGACCCAGGGTCGCGGTGGATTGAATCCAGCCGGTGTGATGCCCGCGTTTGCCGGGTGGCGCATGTTCCGCCACATAGGTGGCAGCGCCGCCATACTCGCCGCCCAGCGCCAGGCCCTGCAGCATGCGCAAACACACCAGCATGACCGGCGCGGCAATCCCGATGGTGCCGTAAGTCGGCAACAGGCCGACTGCGAATGTCGACAGGCCCATCAACACGATGGTCATCAGAAAGGTGTATTTGCGCCCGATCATGTCGCCCAAGCGTCCGAACACCAGCGCGCCGAAAGGGCGTACCAGGAAGCCGGCGGCGAAGGCCATCAAGGCGAAGATGAACGCAGTGGTATCGTTGACCCCGGCAAAGAACTGCTTGCTGATGATCGCCGCCAAGGCGCCATAGAGAAAAAAGTCATACCACTCGAAAACAGTCCCAAGGGATGACGCGAAAATAATCTTTCTTTCTTCCCGACCCGCTGCCGCAGGGTCGGGTGCGGCCATGGCCGGGTTCTTGTGGAGGTAGTCCGACATAGGTGATTTCCTTCGGCCCGAGGGCACAGTGCTTATTGTTGTTGTCCACTGTCGACTGGGTGCTTAACGGCCCCGAGTCAAAATCACAGCGCGCGTGTTCACGTTTCCAAGGGTGCTGCCTCTCTTTTCTGGGACGTACCTGCATCTATCCGAACGGAAGGGGGGCGTTGGGCCGCGAGCATTTGCGCGGCCTTTTCAGCGATCATCAAGGTGGGCGAGCAGGTGTTGCCGGAGGTGATGCTGGGCATGATAGAAGCGTCGGCGACTCGCAGCCCTTGCACGCCGCGCACGCGTAACTGGTCGTCCACTACCGCATCGGCGTCGTTGCCCATGCGGCAGGTACCCACCGGATGGAAAATCGTGGTACCGATTCGCGCTGCCGCCTCGTGCAGTTGCTCTTCGCTTTGCAACGCAGGGCCGGGCAGATACTCCTTGGGGTTGAAAGGGGCCAGGGCAGGGGCGCTGATGATCCGGCGGGTGAGACGGATGGAATCGGCGGCGACGCGCAGGTCGTCCGGGTGGCTGAGGTAACGGGGGTCGATGGTGGGGGCGTGATCCGCTTCGGCCGAGACGATATCGACCCACCCGCGGCTCATCGGCCGCAGGTTGCACACCGAGGCCGTGAACGCGGGGAAGCGGTGCAACGGTTCACCAAAGCGCTCCAGCGATAGCGGTTGCACGTGGTATTCCAGATTTGCCCGGGTCTGCTCCGGGCCGGAGCGGACGAAGGCGCCCAGCTGGCTTGGCGCCATGGCCAGCGGGCCGCTGCGATCATAGAGATAGCGCAGGCCCATGCCGAGCTTGCCCCACAGGCTGTTGGCAACCTGGTTGAGTGTCTGCACGTTGTCAACCTGATAGATCAGCCGCAGTTGCAGGTGATCCTGCAGGTTGCCGCCGACGGCGGGCCGCTCGACCTGGACGGGGATGCCCAGGCGTTCGAGCAATGGCCGCGGGCCGATGCCGGAGCGTTGCAGAATATTGGGCGAGCCAATGGCGCCCGCGCAGAGGATGATCTCGCCGCGGCATTCAAAGCGATGCTGCGCTTGTTGCCAGCGGGCGCTTACGGCCACCGCGCGACCTTGCTCGAGCACGACCTTAGTCACCTCGACGCCCGTCAACAAGGTGAGGTTGGGACGTTTGAGAATGGGCCGCAGGAAAGCTTTGGCGGAGTTCCAGCGCACACCTGAACGCTGATTGACCTGGAAGTAACTGCAGCCTTCGTTATCGCCCGTGTTGAAATCGTCGATGCTGGCGATGCCCGATTGCTCGGCGGCCAATTGAAAGGAGTTGAGAATCGGCCATCGATACCGCTGGTTCTCGACTCGCCACTCACCGGCGGCGCTGTGGAAATCAGAGTTGCCCTGATAATGGTTTTCGCTTTTCTTGAACAGCGGCAGCACATCCTCCCAACCCCAGCCACGGTTGCCCTCGGCAGCCCAGCCATCGTAGTCCGCCGCCTGACCGCGCATGTAGATCATGCCGTTGATGGATGAACAGCCGCCCAGCACCTTGCCTCTCGGATAACTCAGGGCACGGCCTTGCAGGCCGGGCTGCGCCTCGGTCTTGAAACACCAGTCAGTACGGGGGTTACCGATACAGAACAGATAGCCGACAGGCATGTGAATCCAGGCGTAGTTGTCCTGGCCTCCGGCTTCGAGCAGGAGCACCCGCTTTGCGGGGTCTGCCGATAGACGATTGGCGAGCAGAGCCCCTGCAGGCCCGGCGCCGACCACGATAAAGTCGTACGGGGTGGAAGATGGCATTGAACGCCTCTTTTATTATTTTTTTACCCCTTAATCCTAGACCCTTGTACGGGAAACGTGGCGGATGATTTTTACCCATCGGATGTGCGTTTTTATCTAGTTCTCCGGCGCGGCTGATGGCCCCTTCGCGGCCAAGCCTTGCCCACACTGCAGGCAGGTCCTGCGTCCTGCACCTGTGGGAGCAAGGGTGCGCGCTCGGCGGCGAAGACGCCGGTGCGGCCAATCAACCAACCGACCCTGCCAACGCCCCCTCATCCGCATCGGGCAACGGACTGTGCAACGAAATCTTCGACGTCTCCGGCAACGCTAGCCCACCCGCCAACGCCAGCAGCGAAATCGCGATCAGATAGTAAGCCGGCGCCAGGTTGCTGCCGGTCATGCCAATCAACCACGTCGCCATCAACGGCGCGGTGCCACCAAAGATGGTGTACGCCATGTTGTAGGTAATTGCCGAGGCGGTATAACGCGTGCGGGTCGGGAACACTTCCGACAACAGCGCGGCGGTCACCACGCCACTGAGCACCGCCCCCAGCGCCAGCAACATCACACCAACGATGGACGCGGCGAACGAGCCGGAACTGGCCAACATGAAGGCCGGATACACCACAACGATCAAGCCCACCCCTGTAGTAAGAATGGTCGCCCGCCGTCCGACCTTATCGGAATAGGCGCCCGCCACCGGGCACATCAACGCGGCGAATACCAAAGCGATCACCGATATCAACAGTGCGGTCGCACGGCTCAGGCCTCCGGCCACCTGAAGGTAAGTGGTGAAGTACGTGGTAAAGGTATAGAAGGACAGGGCAGTCAGAGAGACGAACGCCCCCAGGCAGCAGATCGCGCCACCTTGGGTCTTGAGGGTTTCCCGCAGGGGCGAGTGGGCCACCGCGTGCTCGTTGGCGACTGCCTGGAAGGCGGGCGTTTCATCCAACCGCAAGCGCAGGTACAGCCCGACGATGCCCATGGGGGCCGCAATCAGGAATGGTACCCGCCAGCCCCAACTGGCCATGGACTCAGGCGCCAGTGAGGCGTCCAGCGCGTAGGCGATCACCGCCGCGCAGGCGAACGCGGTGAAGGTCGATACCGGCACGAAGCTGCCATACCAGGCTCGCTTGGTGCGCGGCGCGTGCTCCATCAGGTAGGCGCAGGCGCCGGCGTATTCGCCACCGGCCGAAAAGCCTTGGGTGCATCGGATGATGGTCAACAGCAAGGGCGCAAACAGGCCGATCTGTGCATAACTCGGCAACAGGCCAATGAGGGTGGTCGCCCCGGCCATCAATAGAATGGTCGTCGACAGCACCCGCTTGCGGCCGATACGGTCGCCCAGCATGCCGAAGAAAATACCGCCCAGCGGCCGAAACGCGAAGGCCACTGCAAACACTGCGAATGTCTTCAACAGCGCCACACTAGGGTCACCGCTGGGAAAGAACTGCGCGGCGATAACCGTC
This sequence comes from Gammaproteobacteria bacterium, assembly GCA_903970465.1. GTDB lineage: Bacteria > Pseudomonadota > Gammaproteobacteria > Pseudomonadales > Pseudomonadaceae > Aquipseudomonas. Next base: position 49,014 of record CAJCIO010000010.1, on the reverse strand, counting down.
GCAAGAAAACCATAGACCGCGAAGTCGAACCACTCGACGAAATTACCGATAGCGGCGGCGCATATCACCCGTTTTAGGGTCGCGGGATCGACCTGCTGTTCTGCGATATTCGTCATGCTGACCTCGACGTCCGGATGATTGAGAATGAATAAAGGCTCATTCGATTATCGGCACAGCCCTCAAGCGCAGATGCCAGATACCGGCATCCACATACTCAATGGCGCGCACGATCCGTGCCATTCGGCCGCACGCATGCTTCACCGCATCAGGCCGCTCAGGCCTTGCATCATTGGCGGGCACAAACGCGCAATTGCAGTTAATCTGACCCTATTCAGGGCCAAAACAAGAATGAATGACTGATGAAAAAACTCGACCGCACTGACATCGGGATTCTCAATTCACTCCAGGAAAACGCCAGGATCACCAACGCTGACCTGGCCCGCTCCGTCAATCTGTCCCCCACCCCCTGCTTCAATCGCGTCAAGGCGATGGAGGAGCTGGGCGTGATCAAGCGTCAGGTCACGTTGCTCGAACCGGATGTATTGGGGTTGCACGTTAACGTCTTCATCCACGTCAGTTTGGAGAAGCAGGTAGAAGGTGCGCTGCAACGATTTGAAGACGCCATCGCAGACCGACCAGAAGTGATGGAGTGCTACTTGATGTCCGGGGATGCGGATTATCTGATCAGGGTACTGGTGCCGAATATCCAGTCACTGGAGCGCTTCATCCTCGATCACCTGACCAAATTTCCCGACGTTGCGAACATCCGTTCCAGTTTTGCCCTCAAACAGGTTCGGTACAAAACTGCATTGCCGCTACCGCCCAATGGGCTGGTAATAGGCGACTGATTTTTTACTCTGTTCCACGTGGAACACCTTTGCGAGATCGACGGCGCGCCGTCCTCAGCCAGGAGAACACTCGATGAAAGCTGTTTACGTCAATGGCCCCGGTGGGCTGGACAATCTTGAAATCCGTGATATTCCCGATCCAGGCCAACCTGGCGCGGGGCAGATTCGCGTTGCCCTTCATGCGACCTCGCTCAACTACCATGACTTGTTGGTGGCTAAAGGCGGAACGCCTAAACAAGAGCCGCGCCTGCTGATGGCCGATGGCGCGGGCGTGGTAGAAGCGGTAGGTGAGGGCGTCAATGAATTCAAGGTGGGCGACTCGGTCGTCTCCACCTTCTTCCCCCACTGGCTGGATGGATTGCCGACCTCGTCCGCCGGCAACTTCGCCGGCACTCCCGGTGATGGCATCGACGGCTATGCCACCGAGTTCACAGTCCGCGCGGCCACGGACTTCACCTTGGCGCCCGAAGGCTGGACCCATGCCGAAGCATCGACTATCACGACAGCAGGGCTGACCGCATGGCGGGCATTGGTCGGCGATGGCCAGCTGAAAGCGGGAGACACGGTGCTCACTCTAGGCACCGGCGGTGTCTCTATTGCAGCGCTGCAGATCGCAAAGTTGTTCGGCGCCACGGTCATCATCACCTCCTCATCGGATGAGAAACTTGCGAAGGCCAAAGCCTTGGGTGCCGACCACGGCATCAACTACAAGCAGGTTCCGGACTGGGCTGACGAGGTACTCAAGCTGACCGGTGGCAAAGGGGTCGACCATGTCATCGAGCTGAGCGGCCCCGGCACCTTGGGGCAATCGATCAAGGCCGTACGTGTAGGCGGGCACATCTCCTTGATAGGCGTGCTGACGGGTCGCGGGGGCGAAGTCCCGACGTCGTTGTTGATGGCCAAGCAAGCGCGATTGCAGGGGCTGATCGTCGGCACCCGGCGCCAGCAGCAGGAATACGTCGCGGCGCTGAACCAGGCGAAGATTCGTCCGGTTGTGGATAAAAGCTTTTCACTGGAAAAACTCGCGGATGCATTCCGCTATCAGGAGAGCGCCGGGCACTTCGGCAAGATCGTGGTCGAGTGGTAAACACTAGAAATCCAGCAAGCCGTCACTCTTCACTTCGTTGAGGACGAAAAACGTGCGCACCTGGCGAACCCCCGGCAAGGCAATGATCTGTGCATTGTGCAGTTGATTGAAGGCCGGAAGGTCGCGCACCCTGAGCTTCATGAAGTAATCCACGTCGCCGGCCACCAGCCAGCACTCGAGCACTTGGGGCAAGGTGCGTGCGGCGGCTTCGAAGGCCGCGAAGCTGTCCGGCGTCGAGCGATCCAGCACGACGCCGATCAATACCACCGTGCCTTGTTCCACTGCATTGGGGTCGATCAGGGCGTGCACACTTTTGATCACGCCGTTATCGAACAGACGGCGTGTGTAGTTCCAACAGGCCGTAGTGCTCAGGCCGACTTGCTTGGCGAGTTCAGCGTTGCTCATCCTGCCGTCGGCTTGCAGCGCGCGAAGAATCTTCCGTTCGTAGGGGTTAAGGTCGCTGGTTTGGGTCATGGCAGTCGATCCTGATCGGCCGGGCAGGTGCGGAGTTGCTTGCAATGATCTTGCCGGGTGAGCGTTGATCTAAGGTGCTGCCACTGGCCTCTTCGCGCGCGAGCCTTGCGCCCACAAGCGTAGACCGATCGACCTGCCAACGCCGTGGGAGCAAGGGTGCGCGTCCGGCGGCGAAGAGACCAGCAGCCACACCGAGAACAACCTCCCGAACCCAGCGCCATTAAAGGTATGAAATTCTTTTGGCCTTTGCGTAATTTCAGGGCAGCCCATTCGGAGGTTCAGCATGTCGATTGCAGCGCTCAAATCACAGTGGATCAAAACCCCAAGCACTAACGTCGCCTTGGTGCTCATCGAGGGCAACCGTATGCCTCAGTCGCTGGCCTCGGCGCTGCACGACGCTATCGTCGGCTGGGAACAGGTGGCCTACCTGCACATCAGTGACGCCCAAGGCCTGCAGCGCGACTGGCTAAATGCCGAAAACCAGCGTGTCGGGTTCGACTCGACCTGCGAGATCGGCACGATGCTCAAGGCCTTGCCACACAACTGCGTATTGCTGGACCTCGAACAGGACAACGGCGGGCAACTGGCCTGGCTCGGTTCGGTCTGCGGGCATTCCCTGCGCTTTATCGAACTGCAATCGGGCGTTACCGAGGAGGCTGCACAGTTGCAGCGCATCCTCGACACCGCGCGGGAGTTGGTTAAACACCAACTTCAGGATCACTTCTCGATGTGCTGATTCAGATCGGCAGCAAGGTCGTCGATAACACCTGGCGCAAGCCCATGAACGAACGGATCTGCCGCACCCCCGGCAGATACAGCAACTGCTCGGCATGCAGACGGTTGAAGCTGGCACTGTCGCGGGTACGCAACAGCATGAAGTAGTCGAACTCCCCCGTTACCACGTGCAGTTCCATGCAGCCGGAAACCTTCTGCGCTGCGGTTTCGAAGTCCGCGAAGGACTGCGGCGTCGAGCGATCCAGCACCACGCCGATCAGGATCACCATGCCGACATCCAGCGCCTGAGGGTCGAGCAACGCGACGATACCCCTGATCAGTCCCGCTTCCTTCAAGCGTTCGACCCGGCGCAAGCAGGCGGGTGGGCTGAGCTTGACCTTCTCGGCCAGGGCCACATTGGAGATGGACGCGTCCTTCTGCAGGGTCTTGAGAATCGCCCGATCGATGCGGTCCAGCTCAAGGCCCGCCGTGTTTGGGCCAGCGGCACGAGCACTTTCATTTATTGCTTTCAATCGACCACCCGCTGAACAAAAGACGTTATTTACAGATTCTAGTTAATTAAATGCGAAAAACAGGCCAGTAATCGCAACCCGCTTTTTTGCCGTTTCTCATAACCTGTTGTGGTTGCCGCGCAGCCTTTTGCGCCACCCGGATACCTTTCGAATCAGGAGACACAGCATGAATCTAGAGAAATTCAAGCGCTATCCACTCACCTTTGGCCCTTCGCCAATCATGCCGCTCAAGCGACTGAGCGAGCATCTGGGTGGCAAAGTCGAGCTGTACGCCAAGCGTGAGGACTGCAACAGCGGGCTGGCGTTCGGCGGCAACAAGACCCGCAAGCTGGAATACCTGATCCCGGAAGCCTTGGAGCAGGGCTGCGATACCTTGGTATCGATCGGCGGCATTCAGTCCAACCAGACGCGCCAGGTCGCGGCCGTGGCAGCGCATCTGGGCATGAAGTGCGTGCTTGTTCAGGAGAACTGGGTCAACTACTCCGACGCCGTGTATGACCGAGTCGGCAACATCGAGATGTCACGCATCATGGGCGCCGATGTACGCCTGGATGCTGCAGGCTTCGACATCGGCATCCGGCCGAGCTGGGAACAGGCCATGAGCGACGTGCGGGAGAGCGGCGGCAAGCCCTTCCCGATTCCGGCGGGTTGTTCCGAGCACCCTTATGGTGGCATCGGTTTCGTGGCCTTTGCCGAAGAAGTGCGCGAGCAGGAGAAAGCGCTGGGCTTCAAGTTCGATTACATCGTCGTCTGCTCGGTGACCGGCAGTACCCATGCGGGCATGGTGGTGGGTTTCGCTGCGGATGGTCGGGCGAACAAGGTGATCGGTATCGACGCCTCCGCCAAGCCGGAAAAAACCCGCGAGCAGGTGCTGCGTATTGCCCGTCATACGGCGGAAATCGTCGACCTGGGACGGCCGATTACCGATGAGGATGTGGTGCTGGATACCCGTTACGGCGGGCCGGAATATGGCTTGCCGAGCGAGGGCACGCTGGAAGCCATACGCCTGTGCGCGCGGCTGGAAGGTGTACTGACCGACCCGGTGTACGAAGGTAAATCGATGCACGGGATGATCGATATGGTACGTAACGGCGAGTTTCCTGAAGGCTCGAAGGTGCTGTATGCCCACCTTGGTGGCGTGCCGGCGTTGAGTGCTTACAGCTTTATTTTCCGGAATGGTTGAGAGGTGATCGGGCTGCTGGATTCGCAGTGAGGCGGCTGGCCTCTTCGAAGACCAGCCTTGTTCCCACAGGTGTACATCCGTGGGAGCAAGGCATGCCCGCGAAGAGGCCAGCGAATAAGGCACAAAAATCAGCTTTGTCCGCGCTTGGCCAGTTGCAGGATCGTACCTACCAGCGCCTGCGCCCGCGGCACCAGCGTATCCAGCTCCAGATACTCGCGATCCGTGTGCACCTTGCCACCTACCGGCCCCAGGCCACAAAGCGTAGGAATCCCCAAACTGGCGGTAAAGCCGGAATCCGCACACCCACCGGTAAATTCACCTTCCACACTGAACTCCAATTCCAACGCCTGGCCCCGATAAATATCCAGCAAGTCGAGGCTATGGCGCCCCTCCATCGGCATGAACACCGCGCACTCAGTCAATACCGCCTGAGTACCCGGCACCTCCTGCTCTTCGACAATGGCCACGATCGCAGCCTTGATCGCCGCCCACTGCGCCACTTCGACAAAGCGGATATCCAGCTCCGCCGTCGCTGCGGGCGCCACGGTATTGCTGGAGGTCCCGCCGCTCATCAAACCGACGTTGGTGGTGATTCCGCGGCCGTAGTCAGTCAGCGCGTGCAGCTTGACCACCTTGCGCGCCAAGGCTTCGATCGCGCTGGCACCGTCGGCATGGTTGACGCCCGAATGCGCCGCGCGGCCAGTGACTTCGATCAACAAACGCACACCCCCTTTGCGCGCGCTAACCACGTTGCCGCTGACACGACCGGGTTCGGTGTTGAGTACCGCCTGTACGCCTCGGGCGACCTGCTCGATATGGCCACGTGCAGTACCAGAACCGATTTCCTCGTCGCCGGTAAACAGCACCCTGACGGGGAAGGGCAGCGGCGCCAGGCGCTGCAAGGCCAGTAGCGCAAAGCAGTTGAGTACCAGTCCACCTTTCATGTCCGCCACACCTGGCCCGAACGCCAAGGTGCCGTCGGTGGTATAGCCGCGTGTCGGCGCGGTGCCCTTGGGGAACACCGTATCCCGGTGCCCGAGCAACAGCACCGGCGGCTGCGAACCGCCGGGCAATTCGGCCAGCAGCAAGTCGCCGAAACCTTCCACCGCCGTGCGCTGCACCTTGATCCCGCCTTGCTCCAGCGCTGCGATCAAATGCGCACCGACGGCATCGACGCCGGCCTTGTCATAGCTGTTGGAGTCGGTATCAACGAGGCTGCGCAACAGGTCTTGCATTGGCTCCTGCTGCTTGGCTAACCAGGCAATCGCGTCGTTCATCAGCTTGCCTCCCTGACCAGGCGCGAACCTTCATCGCCCAGATCCCAGAAAATACCGGCCATGATCTGCAAGCTTTCGCGTACCACGGGCGCCAGCAGGTGCTCGTTAGGGGCATGTTGCGAGCACGCCGGGTAGGAATGCGGAATCCATACGGTGGGCAGACCGAGGATTTCGGAAAACACATCGTTGGGCAGCGAACCACCGAGGTTGGGCAACAAGGCCGGGGATTTGTCGGTAGTGCGCTTGAGCGAGTCCAGTGCCCAGCCGACCCAGGGGCTGGCCGGGTCGAGGCGGGTGGCGTGCATCACGTCCATGCGTGTCTGCGCGACCTTGACCGTGTCAAAGCCGTGGGCATCCAGATGGGTGCGAATGGCGTCGATAAAGGTGCGGTAATCGCTGTCGACAGTGAAGCGGATATGGCACAGCGCCCAGGCGCTACCCGGAATCGCATGCACCGGCGCTTGCGGGTTGCCGGTCTTGAAGGCCAGCACATCGAGGGTATTCCAGCCGAAGACCTTTTCGCTGGCGCTGAGCCCAGGCTCGCCCCATTGATGATCGATCTCGGGGTCGCCCGGGCCTGAGCCCACTTCAATATCGACCAACGCGGCCCGGACGTTATCCGGGAGTTTTTGCGGCTTGAGCCCCGGCACCTGCACACGTCCTTGCTTGTCGACCAGCGAGGCAATGGCATTGGCCAGCACGATACCGGGGTTGGCCAGCAGGCCGCCCCAGTTGCCAGAGTGATGGGCGCCTTCGCGCAGGTCGACGGTCAGCTCGAAATTGAACACGCCGCGCGAACCAAGGAACAACGTCGGGCGCGCCGCCGCCAAGCGCGGGCCATCAGAGGCGATAAAAATATCGGCGGCCAGCTCGTCCTGGTGCGCCGCGCAGAATTTGCCGAGGCCCGGGGAGCCGTCTTCTTCGCCCATCTCCAGCAGCAGTTTGGTGTTGAAGCCAAGCTTGCCGCCACGCGCCTTGATCACCTGCTCGAGCGCGGTAATGTTGATCAGGTGCTGGCCCTTGTTATCGGCGGTGCCACGGCCGTACCAGCGGTCGCCATCGACCACCACTTCCCACGGCGACAAGCCTTCGCGCCACTGTGCCGCATAGCCACGCACCACGTCTCCGTGACCATAGCTGAGCAGGGTCGGCAGGGCCGGGTCTTCGATGCGCGAGGCGATCAGGAACGGCCCGCGACCTTTGACCGGATTGTCGTGGATCGACGTTTCGAAACCCAATGCCCGCAAGTGCGGGGTGATAAAGCTTTCGAGGTAGCGGTACAGCTCGGGCAGTTGCTCGGGCTCCTGACTTTCGGTGGGATGGGCGACGCTGCGCTGCAGCAGGGCGAGAAAGTCGCCGTTATCGAAGTGTTCACTCGCGTAATCAATGGCCAGGGCACGACTCATGAGGCTATCAACTCCAAAGGATGGGAGGGCTGGGCGTTCAGATGGCAGGCGACCGAACCGCCGTCGACGGCGCTTTTATCCACAGGCACGGTGCTGCACATCGGCAAGGCTTTCGGGCAGCGCGGGTGGAAGGCGCAGCCGGTGGGCGGATTGATCGGGTTGGGGAAGCTGCCGCGCAGACCGATATCGGGAATGCCCAGAGACGGGTCCGGAGTCAGTACCGAGTCCAGCAACGCGCGGGTATAGGGATGAGCGGGGCGGCTGAACACGGCTTCGCGCTCGCGCTCTTCAACGATGCGCCCCAGGTACATGACCGCCACGCGATCGGCCAAGTGCTCGATCACCGCCAGGTTGTGGCTGATCAGCAGATAGGTCAGGCCGAATTCCTTTTTCAGTTCGAGCAGCAGGTTGAGGATCTGCGCCTGTACCGAGACGTCCAGCGCCGAGGTGGGCTCGTCGCAAATCAATACATCCGGACGCATGATCAAGGCCCTGGCGATGGCGACGCGCTGGCGCTGGCCGCCGGACAGTTGCGCCGGGTAGCTGTCGATCACCCGCTTGGGCAGACCGACGACGTCGAACATGGCTTCGACTTTTTTGCGGCGCTCTTCGGGGCTGTCGATGTCGTGCACGATCAACGGCAGGGTGACGATCTGGCGCAGCGTCTTGCGCGGGTTCAACGAAGAGTAAGGGTCCTGGAAGATCGGCTGAATGTGCCGGGCCATCTGCCGTCGGTCGGCTGCGGTCAGGTGCTTGCCGCCGACCAGCACATCGCCGCTGGTCGGCGGCAGCAGCCCCAGAAGCATTTTCGCCAGGGTGCTCTTGCCGCAACCGGACTCGCCCACCAGGCCCAGGGTTTCGCCGCGCATCAAGCGCAAGGACACACCGTCCACGGCTTTGAGGGTGGCGGGCGCTTTGAACAGGCCGCGACCGATAGTGAATTCACGGCGGATGTCGCATAGCTCCAGAGCGATATCGCGGCTCATTGCACACCTCCGTTGCGATGCAGCGTTTGTTCATGGGGGAGAGCTTCGGGGGGCGTAGCGAAATGGCAACGTACGCTGTGGCCGCCACTGGCATGTTTCGGTGCGGCCTCCAGGCAGGCTTGCTCGGCCTGGCTGCAGCGGTTGCGAAACGCACAGCCTTGCTGCTCGCCTACCAGGCTGGGCACCAGCCCCGGAATCGAGCCCAACGGCTGACCCGGACGAGTACGGCCCGGGATCGGAATGCTTTCCAGCAGCCCGCGGGTATAGGGGTGTTGTGGATTGCCGAACAGTTGCGCGGCGCTGGCCGACTCCACCACCTCGCCGGCGTACATCACCGCGACTCGGTCGGCAATGCGCGCCACCAGACCAAGGTCGTGGGTGATGAAGATCACGGCGGTGCCGGTCTCTTTCTGAATGTCGCGCAGCAGTCGCAGAATTTGCGCCTGCACGGTCACGTCCAGCGCAGTGGTCGGTTCATCGGCGATGATCAGGTCCGGTTCGCACATCAGTGCCATGGCGATCACCACCCTTTGGCGCAGGCCACCGGACAGCTGGTGCGGGAACTGCCGCAAGCGTTCCACAGGATTGCTGATACCGACTTTTTCGAGCATCTGCCCGGCTCGCACCAACGCCTCTTTGTAGGACACCTTGCGGTGCTGGCGCAGCACCTCGGCCAATTGATCGCCAATGCTGTAGGCGGGGTTGAGCGAGGTCATCGGCTCCTGAAAGATCATCGCCATGCGATTGCCGCGCACATCGCACATGGCCCGTTCGCTGTGCGCCAGCAGGTCCATGCCGTCGAGGGTCAAGCTCGTGGCGGTGCGCTGTGCCTTGCCGGGCAGCAAGTCCATCAGGGCCAGCGAGGTAAGGGATTTACCGCAGCCGGATTCACCGACGATGCACAGCATCTCGCCGCGCTCCAGGTGCAGGTCCAACCCCCGGACGGCATGCAGCATGCCGTGCTCCAGAGGGATATCGACGCGCAGGTTTTCAACATGCAGAAGTGCCATGGCGCGAGCCTCCTAGTTGCGGCCGTCAGGCAGGATAAGGTCACGGATGCCGTCACCCAGCAGATTGATCGCCAGCACCAGCACCATCAACGCGATACCGGGAATGGCGATCACCCAAGGGGAAAAGAACATGTAGGGTTTGCCTTCGGCGATCATCAGCCCCCAGGACGGGATCGGCGGCTGCACGCCTACGCCGAGGAACGACAACGCCGACTCCAGCAGGATCGCGTGGGCCATCTCCAGCGTGGCCACCACGATCAACGCGCCAAGCACGTTGGGCAGGATTTCGCTGGCGAGAATGCGCAAGGTCGAGCAGCCCAGTGCTTGTGCCGAGGCCACGTACTCCGCGTCGCGAATCTGCTGCACCGCCGCCCGCACCACCACGGCAAAGCGATCCCACAGCAAGCAACCAAGCAGGATGATGACCACTTTGAGCGAGCCCCCCAGCAGCGATGCCGAGGCCAGCGCGACCATGACCACCGGCATCGCCAGGCGGGTGGTGATCAGATAGCTGATGACGGCGTCGGTCTTGCCGCCAAAGTAGCCAGCCACCAGGCCCATCACCGTACCGATGACACCAGAGATGATGGCGGCGGCAAAGCCGATGAACAGTGAAATCCGCGCGCCGAACAACAGGCGGGACAGGTAATCGCGACCTAGTTTGTCGGTGCCGAGAATGTTCTCCCAAGTGCCTTTGGCCATCCATACCGGTGGTTTCATGCGCTGCACGACGTCCTGGGCGTAGGGGTCGTGGGGCGCCAGCAACGGCGCGAACAACGCCGCCAGGACAATCATCAGCAACAACACGGCGCCCAAGGTGAAACCCTTGTGGCGCAGGCACTTGCGCAGGGCGCGGCGCAGGCCGGTAACGGGCAGGGCGGGCTCGTTCAGAGCCAAGGTTGTGACAGTCGTCATGAGACCTCCTAGCGCACGCGAATGCGCGGGTCGAGGACTGCGTTAAGCAGGTCGGCCAGCAGCGTGAGGACGATGTAGATCAGGGCAATCAGCAGCACCACGGCTTGCACCACCGGGAAGTCGTCGCGGGCGATGGCATCCCAGGCCAACTGGCCCACGCCCTGCAGCGAAAATACCGTTTCGATGACCACCGAACCGCCGAGCATGAAACCGAACTCCACTGCCGCCAGCGCGACCACTGGGATCAGTGCGTTGCGCAGTGCGTGCTTGAACAACACCCGCCCGGGCCGCAAGCCCTTCGCCCGTGCAGTACGGATGTAGTCCGCAGCCAGCACGTCGAGCATGCCAGCGCGGGTCAGGCGCATGATCGCCGGCGTGGCGTAATAGCCCAGCGCGATTGCGGGCATCACAAAATGCTGCCAGGTGGAATTGCCGGACACTGGCAGCCAGTGCAGGGAGACGGCGAACAGCACGATCAGCATCAGCGCGAACCAGAAACTCGGCATCGCCTGCCCCAGCACCGCGATGCTCAGCGCCAGGCGATCAATCCAGGTGTCCCGCTTGACCGCCGCCAGCACGCCCAACGGGATGGCCACCAGCAAGGCGACCGCCAGTGCCATGGCACCGAGCCCGAGGGTGATCGGCAGCCGCGCGGCGATCAGGTTGTACACCGACTCCTGGAAGAAGAACGAGTTGCCGAGGTCCAGATGCGCCAGGTCGCCGAGCCAGCTGAAGTACTGGGCGGCCAGCGGCTTGTTCAAGCCGTATTGCACTCGAATCTGCTCGATCTGTTCGCTGCTGGCCTCGGGCCCGCCGATGGCCGTGGCCAGGTCGCCAGACAGATGCAGCAACGAAAAGCTGATGATCGAGACGGTGATGGCAACGCACAGGGCAATGCCCAGACGCCGCAAGAGAAATCCCAACATGGCCGATATCCTGATCACGTGAAGGCCAGCGGGTCCGAGACCCGGCTGGCCACGGGGGTCATTTCCAGCGAGAAAGAACGAAGCGTGGCAGCTCGTCCGGATACGGCTTGAACTGCAGGTCCTGATTGAAGGCGTAGTTCAGCGAGTAGTTGAACAGCGGCGCCCAGTAGGCCTGTTCGCTGATGCGCTTGAGCGCCTTGCTGTAGTTCTCCTTGCGCACCTGTGGGTCGAGAGCGTTGTCGGCGGTCTGGAGCCACTTCTGGACATCCGGGTCTTTGATGTTGTCATCCGGATTGCCCTTGAACCAGGTGCCGGCCGACGCCGAGGTGTCGAGGATCGAGAACGAACCCCAGGCCTGGAACGACATCGGCACGTGTCCGCCGCGTTGCTGGTCGCGCAGAGCGGCATACTTGAGGTAACGCAATTTGGCGTTGATACCCACGGCGCGCAGGTTGCCGATGATGGCTTCGGCGTAGTCACGATCCCGATAGGCGTAGATCTCGGTTTCGAACCCCTGTGGATAACCTGCTTCCTTGAGCAGTTCCTTGGCCTTGGCCGGATCATAGTTGTATTGCGTGGCCACGCTGGTGTCGCAACCGAACTGCGCGGGGTAGCAGGCGACCTGCAGCGGCTTGCTCTCGCCGCCGACCAGCTGTGAGGCCAGCGCCTCGCGGTTGATGGCGTAGTTGATGGCCTGACGCACCTTGAGGTTCTTCATTGGCGAGTTGTCGCTGGAAGTACCGCGGGCATCGAGGATCAAGAAGCCGATACGCATCGTGGCGCCACTGACCACCGTCAGATTGGGCATTGTCTTGAGCTGCTCGGCCTGGTCCGGCGCCACTCGCCAGATCCAGTCCACGCCACCGGTCATCAGTTCTGCCGTGCGGGTTTCGGCATCAGGGATCACCCGAAACTGCAGGTTTTTGATGTGTGCCGGGCCTTGGGGGCTTTCCTTGAAGTAATCGTCGTTACGCACCATGGTCACGCCGACCCCTGGGGTCACCGATACAACCTTGTAAGGCCCGGTACCGATCGGCTGTTTGGCGAAGCCCGCCAACCCGACTTTCTCGAAATAGGCCTTGGGGAAAATCGGCACCGCATTGGACAGGTACTCCAGCGCGGGCGGGAAGGGCTTCTTCATGTGCAAGCGCACCTGGTAGTCGCCCAGCTTCTCGGCGCTGGCGATCCAGTCGACGTTTTGTACGGTCACCACTTTGGAATCCGGCGACACCACCCAGTTGAGGGTGAACACCACGTCGTCGGCGGTCATCGGCGTGCCGTCGTGAAACTTCACGTCCTGGCGCAGGGTGAAATCGAGAGTGGTGTCGTCGACCTGTTTCCAACTCTGCGCGAGCATGGGTTTGTACTCGCCGGTGTCGGGGTCGCGATAGATCAGGTTGTCCCAGGCCAAACGCGCCAATACCACGCCTTCGCGCAAGTCGTTGTGATAAGGGCTGATGTTTTCAGGCTCGCTGTCTGACGCGTAAACCAACGTGTCGTTGGCTTTGTTGGCGAATACCGGGGTGGTGCAGAACAAGGCCAGCAGTGCTGCACTGCAGGCGAAACCTTTGATGCCCATGCCGTCGTCTCCGTGGCGAGTGAGTGTGTCAAAGGGCAGGGATCGCAATAGGGTAGAGGGCGCAGCTGTTTTTCTTATGGAAAACGCTTTAGCGGCGAGCCACGGCAGGGCTCGACTTGATCCTATGCATAGCGTATCAATGCCACAAGCATATTGTTTCGAAGTCTTCGTTGCCTTAAAGGCAAACCCTTCTGGAGGTGACATGCAGCTCTACGGTGTGCAATCCATCGCCTTGCGGCATTTCCTTGAGGTAGCCCGCTGCGGATCGATCAGTGAGGCCTCCGAACACCTCAATGTCGCCGCTTCGGCCGTCAGCCGACAGATCGCCAAGCTCGAACGCGACATGAACTGCGTGCTGTTCGAACGCCGCGCCCGGGGCATGTTGCTAAGCGATGCCGGCGCGCGCCTTGCGGCCTATGCACGCAAGGCTGAACTGGAAGCCCGCGAAGTGATTGCGGAGATCCGCGACCTGCAGGGGCTGCAACGTGGGGTGGTGAAGATTGGCTGCTCCGAAGGCTTCGCCATGGAGTTCCTGCCGGGGGCCATCGCGGAATTCCGGCGCGAGTACGAGGGTATCCATTTCACCTTGGAGGTGTTCCCCCCAACCGTCGCCACCGAGAAGGTGCGCACCGGGGAGGTCGATCTGGCATTGACGTTCAGCCTGTCACCCGAGCGAGAGATCAAGGTCGAGCACGCGTTTCTCGGCATCATCAAGGCTATCGTCGCCAACCATCATCCGCTGGCGGGGAGGGCGCAAGTGACCCTGGCCGAGCTACAGCCATACCCCATTGCCTTGCCAATGCCGAACACCACCCTTCGCCAATTATTCGATATCTGCTGCAGCGTGCAGGGCCTGTACTTCGAGCCGGCGCTGACGAGCAACTACTTTGGCGCGATGTATCAATTCGTGATGGATGGCGGCGGGATCAGCCTGGCGGGGGAGCTGACATTACATAACCGGGTGGTGCACCGGGATGTCCAAGCGATCGCAATTGCCGATGGCGAGATGCAACAACGCCGGGTGGAGTTGCAGAGTATGGCGGGCAGGACATTGCCGGCGGCGGTGGGGGTGTTCCGGGATTTTCTGGTGGCGAAGCTGGCCGCGTCGGAGCCCTCATTGGTCGGCCAGTCAGCCGGCGGTGCCGGCTGATTCAAGTGTACGGTTATTCAACCATCGTGCCTGACGTCCTTTGAAGCCGGACCCGGGACACGCACTGCATCCCATAAGGTCATAATTTGCGTCACCGCGGCGTCTATCTTCTCGAAGGACACCCCATCCCTGGCCTGGACCGAAATCCCCAACAGAAAGCTGTCGAACACGGTAGCCAATGCATCCGGCACAACAGTCGCCTGCAGGTCACCGACCGCAATGGCTCGTTCGACACAAGCCACTATGCCGATACGGTTCAACGATCGTGCTCGAAACAGGGGTTCGGATATGACCTTGCTCTCATCAGAGCACGCACTCAAAAGCCCGAGAGCCACCAGGCACCCTGAGGGATGGTCCGGCTCGCACTGCATTTTCGCTGAGCGCCGGAGCGTAAGCTCGATGGCCTCCCTAGGAGGGAGCGTCGTATCAAAAAGGCTATCCATCACCCTGCCATGGGTATTCAGATAACGCTCCATCACTTCTTTGAACAGCGCCTGCTTTGAGCCGAAAGCAGCGTAGAAGCTGGGCGCGGTGATACCTCCACCAATGTCGGCCTTGAGCTGGCTGAGCGACGTGGCATCGTAGCCGCGTTCCCAGAACAAATGCATTGCCTGAGTGATTGCCACGTCACGGTCAAAGGTGCGCGGACGTCCCATCTGTGCCATATGAACCTCCTCTCGAGTCACATAGATACTAATCGATACATAATTCGTTGACTAGCCATCTGCTCATCCCTATATTTATACCGATCAGTATATTAATAGGAGGTGTCGAGTGATCATAGATAAGCGGCAAGGCGAAAAACTTCCGCTCGGGGCATTACTTGCGCTGGCGATGACGGGTTTCATTTGCATCGTTACCGAGACATTGCCGGCCGGCTTGCTGCCAGAGATCGGCAGTGGCCTGGGTATCTCGGCATCCCTGGCAGGGCAGATGGTGACGGTCTATGCGTTGGGGTCCTTGCTGGCAGCCATCCCACTGACCATTGCTACGCAGAGCTGGCGCCGCAGGACAGTGCTTCTGTTAACGGTTGTCGGCTTCCTGGTATTCAATTCCATCACGGCGCTATCTTCCCAGTACTGGCTGACGCTGGTTGCGCGATTTTTCGCGGGGGTTTCAGCGGGCCTAGCCTGGAGCCTTATCGCGGGCTATGCGCGGCGCATGGTTGTTCCCCAGTTGCAGGGGCGCGCTCTGGCAGTGGCAATGGTGGGAACGCCCATCGCTTTGTCGCTGGGCGTGCCGTTGGGGACCTGGCTGGGCGGATTCATGGGCTGGCGTATGGCCTTTGGATTGATGTCCGGTCTGACGATGGGGTTAATCGCCTGGGTGATGATCAAAGTGCCAGATTACCCTGGCCAATCATCCTCACAGCGCATGGCATTGCGTCAGGTCTTCTTTACACCCGGCGTACGCTCAGTACTGGGCGTTGTCTTCACCTGGATGCTGGCTCATAACCTTCTTTACACCTATGTCGCGCCCTTTGTCTCCAAGGCTGGACTTGCCAGTGATGTGGATTTGGTACTGCTCGCATTTGGCGTGGCAGCACTGGGCGGTATCTGGCTTACCGGGCGACTGGTCGACCGGCATCTACGAACGGCCGTACTGGCCAGCCTGGCAACCTTCGCCGCCGTTTCGATTTTCTTCGGATTGTTTTCAAACTCGGCCTGGGCTATCTACGCCGGCGTTTTTATCTGGGGCCTGACTTTTGGTGGCGCGGCAACGCTTCTGCAAACAGCGCTCGCCGACGCCGCAGGCAAGGGGGCCGACGTGGCGCTCTCCATGAACGTTGTGGTCTGGAACAGCGCCATCGCCGGCGGCGGACTGCTGGGTGGAGTGTTGCTCGGCCAATGGGGGGTCAGTGCATTCCCAAGCGTGTTGGTGGCGTTGCTGTTACTCAGCCTGGCTATTGCGTTCCAAGCACGGGGGCATGGTTTTCCACAGGGCCACCGCAATACCGCTCACACGGTTGTCGGTCACTGATCCGCAATTAGCACGTACTCATAGGCGTACCTCTGCGCCATCTCAAAATGGATAAATAGAATGAAAAAGCGCATGCAATTGGCTTTCGCCACAGCAGCACTCACCCTGGCTTTACCGCTCTTCGCTCAAGCGACAGAGTTTCCCGTCCCAGCGGGGTTCAAGAGTGAGTTCAGAACGGTAGACGGCGTCAAGCTTCACTACGTGAAAGGTGGTTCCGGGCCCTTGGTCTACCTCGTTCACGGGTTTGGTCAGGCCTGGTATGAGTGGCACCATTTGATGCCAGAACTCGCGAAGAATCACACCGTAGTGGCGGTGGATTTACCGGGATTGGGTGAGTCTGAACCGCCGAAGACCAGTTACACCGGCGCTGACGTGTCGAAGTATCTCTTCGACCTCGCTACGCAGTTCAGCGGTAATCAGCCATTCGACCTCGTTGCGCACGACATCGGTATATGGAACACCTATCCCATGGCAGTGACTCATCAAAGCCAAATCAAGAAGCTGGTGTACATGGAGGCACCTATACCCGATAAGCGTATGTACGATTTTCCAGCATTCTCACCCCAGGGTGAGTCACTGGTCTGGCACTTCAGCTTCTTTTCCGCTGGCAACCATTTAGCGGAAACCTTGATCACTGGTCATGAGAAGTTCTTCCTCACGCACTTCATCAAGGAGCATGCGACCAACAAGGACGTCTTTACCCCCGCGTTGCTTGATCTTTACGCCAAGTCATACACCAAGCCGCACACGTTGAATGCGTCATTTGAGTACTACCGATCGATCAATAAATCGATAGCCCAAAACGACGAGCTACGGAAAACCTCCCTGACCATGCCGGTTCTTGCAATCGGCGGAGGAGGGCATGGCGGAATGGGGCAGTTTCAACTAGACCAGATGAACCAGTACGCGACCAATGTACAGGGCAAGGTTTTGCCAGGCTGCGGGCACTGGTTGCCGGAAGAGTGCTCTGCTCAGTTAAACCCGCTGGTAGTCAAATTCTTGAATGAATGACTCAATGCTCGGGATTGGGTAGCGATCCACGCACAAAAAAAGGCCCGCTTATGCGGGCCTCTTTTTTGTAGCTGGCCTTTATCGTCGTCCTGACTCGGCCAGTCGTCTATTTGCGGAAAAACGCAGCTTTTGAGTGACCTTAGAAATCCAGATTCGACACCGCCAACGCGTTGCTCTCGATGAAGTCACGACGCGGCTCGACCGCATCACCCATCAAGGTGTTGAAGATCTGATCGGCACCGATCGCGTCTTCAATGGTTACGCGCAGCATGCGGCGTACGGCCGGGTCCATGGTGGTTTCCCACAGTTGGTCGGGGTTCATTTCACCGAGACCTTTGTAGCGCTGGATGGTATGGCGCTTGGTACTTTCGGCCATCAGCCATTCCAGCGCTTCCTTGAACTCCACTACGGCCTTCTTGCGCTCGCCACGTTGGATGTATGCGCCTTCGTCCAGCAGGGTGCTCAGCTGTGCACCCAAGGCAGTGACCGTCTTGTAATCGTTGCTGCCGAAAAAGTCGCGGTTGAAGGTGACGTAGTTGGCCAGGCCGTGGGAGGTGATTTCCACTTCCGGCAGCCAGACGTTACGTTCACGGTCTTCACGCAGGCTGGCCTTGTAGACCAGGCCGGACTTTTCGGTGTTGCGCAGACGCTCGTCGAACTTGGCCAGCCAGGCTTGCATGCCCTCATGGCTGGAAAGATCTTCAAGGGACACGGCCGGCAGGTACACGAAGTGCTCGGTGAGCTCTTGGGGGTACAGGCGGGACAGACGCTTGAGGGTCTTCATCACCATGCGGAAATCGTTGACCAGACGCTCCAGCGCCTCGCCAGAGATACCCGGAGCGGATTCGTTGAGGTGCAGGCTGGCGTCCTCGAGGGCCGACTGCGTCATGTATTCTTCCATGGCGTCGTCGTCCTTGATGTACTGCTCCTGCTTGCCCTTCTTGACCTTGTACAGCGGCGGTTGGGCGATATAGATGTAACCACGCTCGACCAGCTCTGGCAGTTGGCGGAAGAAGAAGGTCAGCAACAAGGTACGGATGTGCGAACCGTCGACGTCAGCATCGGTCATGATGATGATGTTGTGATAGCGCAGCTTGTCGATGTTGTACTCGTCGCGACCGATACCGCAACCCAGCGCCGTGATCAAGGTACCGACTTCCTGAGAAGAAATCATCTTGTCGAAGCGGGCTTTCTCGACGTTGAGGATCTTGCCCTTCAACGGCAGGATCGCCTGGGTCTTGCGGTTCCGACCTTGCTTGGCCGAACCCCCTGCGGAGTCCCCTTCCACCAGGTACAGTTCGGAGAGAGCAGGGTCTTTCTCTTGGCAGTCAGCCAACTTGCCCGGCAGGCCGGCGATGTCCAGCGCGCCTTTACGGCGGGTCATCTCACGCGCCTTGCGTGCGGCTTCACGGGCACGGGCGGCGTCGATCATCTTGCCTACCACGGCCTTGGCTTCGTTCGGGTTCTCGAGCAGGAAGTCGGAGAAGTGCTTGCCCATTTCCTGTTCGACCGCGGTTTTGACTTCGGACGAAACCAGCTTGTCTTTGGTCTGCGAGCTGAACTTGGGATCCGGGACCTTGACCGAGATGATCGCGGTCAAGCCTTCACGAGCATCATCGCCGGTGGTGGCGACCTTGTGCTTCTTGGCCAGACCTTCCTGCTCGATGTAGGTATTGAGGTTGCGCGTCAGGGCGGAGCGGAAGCCCACCAAGTGCGTACCACCATCACGCTGCGGAATATTGTTGGTGAAGCACAGCAGGTTCTCGTTGAAGCTGTCGTTCCACTGCAGGGCGATTTCGACACCGATACCATCTTCGCGCTGCATGTTGAAGTGGAACACCTGATTGACCGGGGTCTTGTTGGTGTTCAGGTATTCAACGAAAGCACGCAGACCACCTTCGTACTTGAACAGTTCTTCGCGGCCCGAACGCTCATCCTTCAAGAGGATGCCGACGCCAGAGTTGAGGAATGACAGTTCACGAATCCGCTTGGCCAGGATGTCCCAGCTGAACTGGATGTTCTTGAAGGTCTCAGCCGAAGGCTTGAAGTGAATCTGGGTACCGGTGGTGTCGCTGTCGCCGACGATTTTCATCGGTTCCTGAGGCACACCGTGGACGTACAGTTGTTCCCAGATATGCCCGCTACGACGAACCGTCAGCAGCAGGGACTCGGACAGAGCGTTCACGACCGATACGCCTACGCCGTGTAGACCGCCGGAAACCTTGTACGAGTTATCGTCGAATTTACCGCCAGCATGGAGGACGGTCATGATGACCTCGGCGGCAGAAACGCCTTCCTCTTTATGCACGTCGACTGGGATACCGCGACCGTTGTCGCGCACCGAGATGGATTCATCCGGGTGGATGGTGATGGTGATGTCGTCACAATGGCCGGCCAAGGCTTCGTCGATCGAATTGTCGACGACCTCGAACACCATGTGGTGCAGACCGCTGCCATCATCGGTGTCGCCAATGTACATACCGGGACGTTTGCGTACGGCATCAAGCCCTTTCAGCACTTTAATGCTGGAGGAGTCGTACGTTTGGTTTTCGCTCATGCCTTCACTCCCGATGATCGTGGGTCTGGGTGATACAGCCTTGTTCCACGTGGAACAAGGCAACTGGCGTTTCCGTCTGCCAGCATTCCCTCAATAATTCGTGGTCTACACAGGTAATGAACACCTGGCAGCGTAAGTCTTCCAACAAGCGGCATAACGAGAGACGGTGCTGCTCATCGAGCTCCGACGGCAAGTCGTCCACCAGATAGATGCATTGTCCGCGACGGGCCTGACTCACCAGGTGCCCCTGAGCTATTCGCAATGCGCACACCACCAGCTTTTGCTGGCCTCTGGAAAGAATCTCGGCAGCATTATGGCCGCCCAGCCTCAATCGCAAATCGGCGCGCTGCGGTCCCGCCTGGGTGTGCCCCATTTGCTGGTCGCGAAACAGGGAGGTCGACAGCACCTCAACCAGTTCACGGTCCTTATCCCAGCCGCGGTAATAGCTTAATGTCAGCCCCTCAAGCGAGACCAGCTCGCTCAAGGTCTGCTCGAACACCGGCTTCAAAGCCTTGATATAGGCTCGGCGATACTCATCGATCTCAGCACTGGCTTGGCACAGTTCCCTGTCCCATGCCGCTTGTGAAGCGGCGTCAAGTGTACCATGCCGTAGCCATGAGTTCCGTTGCTTCAGTGCCTTCTGCAACCGCTGCCAGGTCCCCATAAAGCGAGGTTCCACGTGGAACACTCCCCAATCGAGGAACTGTCGGCGAATTTTAGGGGCACCTTCCAGCAGCCGGAAGCTGTCCGGATTGATGAGTTGCAACGGCATGATCTCGGCCAGCTGCGCGGCACTGCGCGCATTCTGACCATCGATACGAATGGTGAATTCACCGTTACGCTCACGCGACACCCCAAGGTTTCGCGGCCCTCCCTCGGTTTCATCCACCACGCCGAAAACCGTGCAAGCAGCTTGCTCATGCTGAATGACCGGCAACAGGCGGGTGCTACGAAACGACCGTGCCAGGCCGAGCAGGTGCACGGCTTCGAGCATGCTGGTCTTACCGCTGCCATTGGCGCCGTACAGAATATTGATACGCGGGGAGGGGGAGATCGTCACCGGGTGCAGATTGCGCACCGCGGTGACTGACACACGACTGAGGGACATCTAGTCTGTGCTGAGCATTACAAACGCATGGGCATGACAACGTACGCAGAGTCATCGTTGTCGGATTCCTGCAGCAGCGCACTGCTGTTGGAATCGGACAGGATCAAGCGCACTTGTTCAGTCGTCATGACGCCCAGCACGTCCAGCAAATAGCTGACGTTGAAACCAATTTCCAGGGAGCCGCCGTTGTAGTCGACGCCCACTTCTTCTTCCGCTTCTTCCTGCTCAGGGTTGTTGGCCTGAATCTTCAACTGACCATTGGCCAATTGCAGACGGATACCGCGGTACTTTTCGTTCGACAGAATGGCGGTACGGCTGAACGCTTCACGCAGCGCCTGACGATCACCGAGCACCAGCTTGTCGCCGCCTTTAGGCAGTACGCGCTCGTAATCCGGGAACTTGCCATCGACCAGTTTAGAGGTGAAGGTAAACTCGCCAGTGGTGGCACGGATATGGTGTTGACCCAGTACGATGCTGACCATCCCATCCGGTTCGGTCAGCAAGCGCGCGAGTTCAAGAATACCTTTGCGCGGCACGATGACCTGGTGGCGATCCGGCTGACCGATATCGGCCTGCATCGAGCACATGGCCAAACGGTGACCGTCGGTGGCAACAGCACGCATCACGCCGGCAGATACTTCCAGCAACATACCATTGAGGTAATAGCGCACGTCCTGTTGAGCCATGGCGAAGCTGGTGCGTTCGATCAAGCGACGCAGGCGGCTTTGCGCCAGGCTACAGGTCAGCGAGCCAGGGCCTTCCTCGACAGTCGGGAAGTCGTTGGCGGGCAAGGTCGACAGGGTGAAGCGGCTTCGACCGGCCTTGACCACGAGTTTTTGTTCGTCGAGTTTGATGTCGATCAGCACGTCGTTGGGCAAGCTCTTGCAGATATCCATCAGCTTGCGCGCTGGAACGGTGATTTCGCCTGGCTCGGCGGGCTCTTCCAACTGCACGCGACCCACCAGTTCGACCTCAAGGTCAGTACCAGTGAGCGACAGTTGTTGACCCTCGACGACGAGTAATACGTTCGACAGGACCGGCAAGGTCTGACGGCGCTCGACAACCCCTGCGACCAGTTGCAGAGGTTTCAACAGGGCTTCGCGTTGAATGGTGAAATGCATGGTCTAGTCCCTTGCCTTGATGAGCTGCGCTGAGCGGATCACGTCGTTAGCGTCCGCAGCAGGTTCTTGTAATCCTCGCGGATGTCCGCGTCGGATTCTTTGAGTTCGTTGATCTTGCGGCAGGCGTGCAACACAGTCGTGTGGTCGCGTCCGCCAAATACGTCGCCGATTTCAGGAAGACTGTGGTTGGTCAGTTCTTTGGACAAGGCCATCGCTACCTGGCGGGGGCGCGCCACCGAGCGCGACCGACGCTTGGACAGGAGATCGGAAATCTTGATCTTGTAATACTCGGCCACCGTCCGCTGGATGTTATCCACACTGACCAGCTTGTCCTGCAGCGCCAACAAGTCCTTGAGCGATTCGCGAATCAGCTCGATGGTAATGTCTCGGCCCATGAAGTGGGAGTGCGCGATCACGCGCTTCAACGCACCTTCGAGCTCGCGCACGTTGGAACGGATGCGCTGGGCAATAAAGAACGCCGCGTCGTGAGGCAGTTCGACTTTGGCCTGATCGGCCTTTTTCATCAGGATGGCAACGCGAGTTTCCAGCTCTGGCGGCTCGACGGCAACCGTCAGGCCCCAGCCGAAGCGCGACTTGAGACGCTCTTCAAGGCCTTCGATTTCCTTCGGGTAGCGGTCGCTGGTAAGGATGACCTGCTGGCCACCTTCGAGCAAGGCGTTGAAGGTATGGAAGAACTCTTCCTGGGAACGCTCCTTGCGGGCGAAGAACTGAATGTCATCGATAAGCAAGGCGTCCACCGAACGGTAGAAGCGCTTGAACTCGTTGATTGCATTGAGCTGCAACGCCTTGACCATGTCGGCCACGAAACGCTCGGAGTGCAGGTACACCACCTTGGCGTTGGGGTTTTTCTTCAGCAGGTGGTTACCCACAGCGTGCATCAAGTGAGTCTTACCCAGGCCGACACCACCATAAAGGAAGAGCGGGTTGTAACCGTGCTTGGGATTATCGGCGACCTGCCAGGCTGCCGCGCGGGCCAGCTGGTTGGATTTACCTTCGACGAAATTTTCGAAGGTGAAAGTGCGGTTCAGATAACTGGTGTGCTTGAGGCCACCTTCTACCTGAACGGTACGCTGCTCGGCACGCACAGGCGCCGGCTGCGAACTGGCACCGGCCATGGAATCGAAACTATGTCGGGAGGGCTCGTCCTCTGCGGCGGCGACCACGGTGGCCGCTACGACCGCAGGGGCGGCGGCGGTAACGGGTTCCGGAGCGGGCGCGCTGGCGGCTTGCGATGCAGCCGCTGCGGCTGCAAGCGGCGCATTGGGTGCCGCACGCGCTGCCGAACTGCGACGGCTGCCTATCAATAAGGAAAGCGCAGGCGCCATGCCGTTGCCGTGCTCACCGAGCAACTCGAGCAAACGGCTCAGGTATTTCTCGTTGACCCAGTCGAGCACGAACCGATTAGGCGCATAGACGCGCAACTCGTCGCCTTCGGCTTCGACCTGTAGTGGACGGATCCAGGTGTTGAATTGCTGGGCAGGCAGTTCATCGCGCAGAAGCTCTACGCACTGCTGCCAAAGTTCCACTGACACGGATATCCCCTGATTTGAGCACAGCTGAGGCAAAAACAGCGGCCATTGTACCGGCCACCGTGACACTTATCCACATGGAGAGGCCCCAAGGCCCACAATAAATCAGCATCTTAGGGGTTTTCCCGCGCTCGAAATGCCACACCTAAGATCTGTGGATAACCCTACCCAAGGCCTTTGCACAAGTCGGGGTTGAAATCTGTGGATAACTAGCCTGTGGACAAGTGGCCATTTCATGCACAGGTTGTACGCGGGCGCAGCACAGGAACGGCACCGCTTGCGGACAGACTTGTGAAACGCTGCAGGGCCCGAATTTACGGGCTTGAAATAGGTTATCCACAAAAAAGTGCCTGCTTAACATCAGTAAGCATTACAAAAGAGCTTTAAAATAAGTCCCTTCTTTATTTCTATTTCAAGCAGGACGAGCTCACGCCAAAAGCGCCACTCAGGTTGAAAGATGAACGGAAGGTCAGACAGACGGGCGGTCATGCCGATTTGAAGGAAAAGCTGGTTGGAAATTGACCTGCGACGTCGCAGCCACTAGAATCGCCGGTCTCTTAAAACGGGGGCCATTCCGGCCCGTAGTCGAACAACCAGGTAGCACGCCATGAAACGTACTTTCCAACCCAGCACCATCAAACGCGCCCGCACCCACGGTTTCCGTGCTCGCATGGCCACCAAGAACGGCCGTGCCGTACTGTCGCGTCGCCGCGCCAAAGGCCGTGCGCGTCTGGCCGTTTGATTCTCCGGCACAGGGGGTGAGTCAGGACTTCAATCGGGATAAGCGTCTGCTTACACCCCGGCATTTCAAGACAGTCTTCGACTCCCCAACCGGCAAGGTTCCAGGGAAAAACCTGCTGCTCCTTGCGCGCGAAAACGATTTCGAACACCCCCGTCTCGGGCTGGTGATCGGGAAGAAGAGCGTCAAGCTCTCCGTTCAGCGCAACCGCCTCAAACGTGTGATGCGCGATTCATTCCGTCTGCACCAGGAACTCCTGGCCGGATGGGACATAGTGATCGTGGCTCGCAAGGGTTTGGGCGACATGGAAAATCCGGAACTGCATCAACATTTGGGCAAGCTCTGGAAACGCCTTGCTCGGAGCCGGCCTGCTCCAGCGGCCAGCACCGAACCTGAAGGGGTGGACAGTCAAGATGCGTAAACTGGCACTCGTACCGATCCAGTTCTATCGCTATGCCATCAGTCCATTGATGGCAGACCACTGTCGCTTCTACCCCAGTTGCTCCTGCTACGCGATCGAAGCCATTGAACAGCATGGCGTATTGCGTGGTGGCTGGTTGGCAGCTCGTCGTCTGGGTCGCTGTCATCCTTGGAACACCGGTGGTTTCGACCCTGTTCCGCCTGCCCACTCTCCCCGTATTTCTTCGATAGCCGAGTAATCATGGATATTAAACGCACGATCCTGATCGTCGCCCTGGCAGTCGTCGCCTACGTCATGGTTTTCAAGTGGAACCAGGACTACGGCCAGACTCCACCGCCGAATCAGAATGCTGCCGCCACCCGTGCTTCGGAACTGCCTGACGTGCCTGCCGGTACCAGCGCAGCTGCCAGCGCCGATGTCCCTAACGCCGGAACCGACGGTACTGCCGCAGCACCTGCCATCGCGCCGGTCGCTACCAGCAGCAACCTGATCCGCGTCAAGACCGACGTCCTCGACCTGGCTATCGATCCAAAAGGCGGCGATGTCGTCCAGCTGACGCTGCCAAAATTCCCGCGTCGTCAGGACCATCCCGAAATCCCGTTCCAGCTGTTCGATGATGGTGGCGAACGTACCTATCTGGCGCAAAGCGGCCTGACCGGTGCCAATGGCCCGGACGTCCGTGCTGCCGGTCGCCCGTTGTATGCATCCGCGCAACCGAACTACCAGTTGGCTGACGGTCAGGATCAACTGGTCGTCGATCTGAAGTTCAGCGACAACGGCGTCAATTACATCAAGCGCTTCACCCTGGACCGCGGCGAGTACGACCTCAAGGTCACGTACCTGATCGACAACCAGAGCGCGCAAGCGTGGAACGGCAACCTGTTCGCCCAGCTCAAACGCGACCACAGCGATGACCCTTCGGCCAGTACCGCCACCAGCACCGCCACCTACCTGGGTGCGGCCATGTGGACAAGTAACGAGCCGTACAAAAAAGTGTCGATGAAAGATATCGACAAGGGCAACCTGAAAGAAACCGTGCAAGGTGGCTGGGTTGCCTGGCTGCAGCACTATTTCGTGACGGCGTGGATTCCTGCGAAGGACGACAGCAACAACGTCACCACTCGCAAGGACAGCCAGGGTAACTACATCATTGGCTTCACCGGCCCGACCATTACCGTCGCGCCGGGTGCCAAGGCTGAAACCACCGCTACCCTGTACGCTGGCCCGAAAACCCAGGATCGCCTGAAAGCGCTGTCTCCGGGTCTGGAGTTGACGGTCGACTACGGCATTCTGTGGTTCATCGCTCAACCGATTTTCTGGCTGCTCAAGCACATCCACGCGATCCTCGGTAACTGGGGCTTCTCGATCATCTGCTTGACCGTCCTCATCAAGCTGCTGTTCTTCCCGCTGTCTGCCGCCAGCTACAAGTCGAT
This sequence comes from Gammaproteobacteria bacterium, assembly GCA_903970465.1. Classification (GTDB taxonomy): domain Bacteria; phylum Pseudomonadota; class Gammaproteobacteria; order Pseudomonadales; family Pseudomonadaceae; genus Aquipseudomonas. Next base: position 23,006 of record CAJCIO010000010.1, on the reverse strand, counting down.
GGCGCGCATGCGTGCCGTAGCGCCGAAACTGGCTGCGCTGAAAGAGCAGCACGGTGACGACCGCCAGAAAATGTCGCAGTCGATGATGGAGCTGTACAAGAAAGAGAAGATCAACCCACTGGGCGGCTGCTTGCCGATCGTGGTGCAGATGCCGGTCTTCCTGTCGCTGTACTGGGTACTGCTCGAAAGCGTAGAAATGCGCCAGGCGCCTTGGCTGCTGTGGATAACCGACCTGTCGATCAAGGATCCGTTCTTCATCCTGCCGATCATCATGGGCGCGACCATGTTTATCCAGCAGCGCTTGAACCCGACACCGCCGGATCCGATGCAGGCCAAGGTGATGAAGCTGATGCCGATCGTGTTCACCTTCTTCTTCCTGTGGTTCCCGGCTGGTCTGGTCATGTACTGGGTGACCAACAACACGCTGTCGATTCTGCAGCAGTGGTACATTACCCGCAGCATCGAACGGGCCAACGCCGCTAAAGCCGCCGCCTGACAGATCAAGGTTTGATCTGTGGATAAAACGCCCCCATCGTGGGGCGTTTTGCTATCTGTGTATATCTGTCGAGAGGCCTGAGCCATGAACATCCCCCGCGACACCATCGCCGCCATCGCCACAGCTCAAGGGCGCGGCGGGGTCGGCATCGTGCGTATTTCCGGACCTCTGGCCAGCAGTGCCGCACAAGCGATCACCGCGCGCGCGTTGACGCCGCGCTATGCGCATTACGGCGCTTTTCGCGATGCTGAAGGCGACGTGATCGATGAAGGCCTGGCGCTGTATTTCCCCGGGCCCAACTCGTTCACCGGTGAAGATGTGCTCGAACTGCAGGGCCATGGTGGCCCGGTGGTACTCGATATGCTCTTGCAGCGCTGTGTCCAACTCGGCTGTCGTCTGGCGCGGCCAGGGGAATTCAGCGAGCGAGCATTCCTTAACGACAAACTCGACCTGGCCCAGGCCGAGGCAATCGCCGACCTGATCGAGGCGAGTTCTGCACAGGCTGCACGCAATGCCCTGCGCTCCCTGCAGGGAGCGTTTTCGCTGCGGGTCAACGACCTGACTGAAAAACTGATCAGCCTGCGCATCTACGTTGAGGCTGCGATTGATTTTCCCGAGGAAGAAATCGACTTCCTCGCCGACGGCCATGTCCTCGCCATGGTAGATAAAGTCCGCGCGGAGTTATCCACAGTGCTCAAGGAGGCAGGGCAGGGTGCCTTGTTACGTGATGGCATGAACGTGGTGATTGCCGGCCGTCCAAACGCCGGCAAATCGAGCCTGTTGAACCTGCTGGCGGGGCGCGAAGCAGCAATCGTCACCGATATCGCCGGCACCACCCGTGATGTGCTGCGCGAACATATCCACATCGATGGCATGCCGCTGCACGTGGTGGATACCGCCGGCTTGCGTGACACCGACGACCACGTGGAAAAGATCGGTGTGGAACGTGCTCTCAAGGCCATCGGCGAGGCCGACCGCGTGCTGCTGGTGGTCGATGCTACCGCGCCAGAGGCTGATGATCCCTTCGCCTTGTGGCCGGAATTCCTCGAACAGCGCCCCGATCCGGCCAAAGTCACGCTGATCCGCAACAAGGCGGACCTCAGTGCAGAGCCCATCAGCATGACCACCAGCGCTGATGGCCACGTTACCATCAGCCTTAGCGCCAAGACCGAAGGGGCGGGCCTGGAACTGCTGCGTGAGCACCTCAAGGCATGCATGGGATATGAACAGACCGCCGAAAGCAGTTTCAGTGCGCGGCGCCGCCATCTGGAGGCGCTGCGTCAGGCCTGTGGATATCTAGACCATGGTCGCGAACAGCTGACCCTGGCGGGGGCCGGCGAGCTGTTGGCTGAAGATTTGCGCCATGCCCAGCAGGCGCTGGGGGAAATCACCGGGGCATTCAGCTCCGATGATTTGTTGGGGCGGATTTTTTCGAGCTTTTGTATCGGTAAATGAGTTATCCACACCTGGATTCCAGTGTGGGAGAGGACTCCCACCGGGTATGTGATGCATCACCAGTTGTAGGAAACCGTCCCCAACAGGGTCCGAGTGTCGCCCCAGTAGCATCGCCCGGCGTCGTTGCAACCGGACACATAGTCCTTGTTGAAGAGGTTCTTCGCGTTCAGGTCCACCGACCAGTGCGGGTCGATGCGGTAGCCGACGTTGGCGTCCACCAGCGTCACGTCGCCGGCATCGAGCTTGCCGTACAGGCTCGAGCCGGTGTACGAGAAGGTGCTGTCGAAATAGCGCACCCCGGCGCCGACATGCAGGCCATTGAGGTAGCCATCGAGGAAGCGGTATTTGGCCCAGACCGAGGCTTGGTTGCGCGGCACGCCGGTCATCTGCTTGCCTTCGACGATCGAGCCGGCCTTGTCCTTGGTGATGCGCGCATCGGTGTAGCTGTAAGAGGCCACTAGGTTGAGGTGAGCGGTGATGTCGCTGTTGACTTCCAACTCCATGCCCTTGGAACGGCTTTGGCCGACCTGGCGATAAGTATTGGTGGTTGAATCCAGATAGGTGTCGTCTTTCTTCAACAGATCGTACACGGATGCGGTGATCGAGGTGTCCCAGCCAATCGGCTCGATCTTCATCCCGACTTCGTACTGGCGGCTGGTGATCGGATTGAGCGGCGCGCCGGCATTGGAGATCTGCTGCACGGGCACGAACGCCGTCGAATAGCTGATATACGGCGTGACACCGTTATCAAAGGCGTACATCAAGCCGCCCTGATAGGTGAACTTCTGATCGGTGGAACTGATGTCGCTGGCCGGGCTGACCTTGTCGCGAAAATCACTGTCGACCCAGTCCTGGCGCCCACCCAACAGCATGATCCAGTGGTCATACTTGCTGTGGAGCTGTGCATAAACCCCGTTCATCTCCTGATCGAGGAGTGTGTTCTGCACGTGCACCGGTGTCGTTGGCGTGCGCGTATACACAGGGTTGAAGACATTGATGACACCCCCAAACCCTGCGTCCCAGTCCTGATTGAACGCAGTGCGGTCATGGCTGGCGCCGAGCAACAAAGTGTTATCCACAGGTCCGAGGGCGAACTTGCCTTCCAGCTGGTTATCCACAGAGTAAACCGTCGACTCGTTATCCCGATCATAGGCGGTCATGGTTACGTTGGTGCCATAGCCACCGTTGTTCAGGGCGGTTGGCCAGGTTTCGTGACGATCGATGCGCGATTCCATGAACCGCGAGTTCTGGCGGAACTGCCAATCGTCATTGAAACTGTGGATAAATTCGTATCCGCCGCTCCAGGTCTCGCGCTTGAAGTGGTTCCAGTCCGGATCGCCCAGCATGGTGTGCTTGCTCAGCTTGCCATTGGGGTTGTCCAGCAGGGTGCCTGCGGCCGGCAGCCCCAGCTCGAGATTGGTGTGGTCCTTCTGGTAGTTGGCCAGCAAAGTCAGGCTGTTGTAGTCGTCGAAGTTGAGGGTCATCGACGGCGCCACGTACAGGCGATCGTCCGGTACGTGATCGGTCTGGGTGTCGGATTCACGACCGAACATCACCATCCGCCCTAGCACAGTGCCGCTATCGTTCAGCGGCCCGGACACATCGATACCCAACTGGCGGCGATTGTTGCTGCCGTAGCCCAGTTGCACCTCGCCCTGGGGCTCGGCGGTCGGCCGTTTGCTGACCAGGTTGACCAATCCGCCCGGGGCGTTTTCGCCATAGAGAATGGACGACGGACCGCGGAAGATCTCGACCCGCTCCAGACCATAGGGTTCGGTGGTGGTGTCATAGCGGTTGCCTTGCACTCGCAGGCCATCGCGTAGCAGGCCGTAACCGTAGTCGGTGGCGTTGAAGCCGCGGATAAAGAACAGGTCACCGGCCAGGCTGTCGCCAGCCGCGAAGGGCGGCGCGAAGATACCTGGCACATAGCCGAGCACTTCAGTGAGGCTCTGGGATTTTTGGTCCTTCATGCGCTGCGCGGTAACTACCGAGACCGAACGTGGAGTCTCCGACAGGGCCGTACTGGTCTTGGTAGCGGCGCGGCTGCGGTCGGCCTTGTAGCCCACATCAGGCTCGGCGTATTGCCCCTGTATACCCGGCGCGGAAGATTCGATACGGGTCGGCGCGAGATTGATCGTGTCACTGGCAGGCACGGCCTGTAATACATAGCTCCCCGGCGCCTGGCTGACGGCCTGCAAACCGGAGCCTTGCAGGAGCGTGGCGAAACCCTGATCCAGCGAATAGCTCCCCTGCAACCCTGAGGTACGGCGATTGGCTGTCTGCCCGGGCGCGAACGAAAGCATCACGTCAGCCGAGGCGGCAAACTGGCTCAAGGCCTTGTCCAGCGGGCCGGCGGCGATGGTGTAACTTTGCGTGGCACTCGCGGCGTAGGCACCGCTGCTGAGCAGCGGCAACAGGCTGGTACTGCTGATCAGCAGGGCATAGGCAACGCAGTGTCGCGAAAGATGCCGGCGGGCAGACAAAGTCACTGGGGGAAAGCGCATGGTGTTTTTCGGCTCTGGAAAGGTGACAGACGTTCGCGTTTATTCGCGGTTATCTGTAGGGCCGCGCCAGCTTTGAAAAAGATAACCGGCCTGTGGATTATTTCTGGATCCAGAGATCCTTGGGCAGGGCCCGGTCTGACAGGGTGAGCGCCATTTGTGTGGGAGCGGGCATCTTTAGCGATGCGTGATGGTGACCCAATAACGGGTGAAATAGCTGACGCTGATCGGCAATGTCGCCTGCAGATTGCTCAGTACCGCATCGCTGTCATTCACCTTGAAGGTCCCCGATACCCGCAGCCGGGCAGCCTGCGGCTCACAGCGCAACGAGCCCGGACGATAGCGGTCCAGCTCTGCGGCAACTTCACCAAGCGTGGCATCCAGCACGATCAACTGGCCGACGACCCAGGCCGTCTGGGAAGCGGCATAGGTCTGGTGAGGGGAAACATGCTGGCGGTCGAACTCTGCGCTCTCACCGGCTTTCAGGCGTTGATCGTCTGCAGAGGCATCCTGTGGGAACAGACGCACTTGGTCTTCAAGCACGCCGACCCGGGTGGCTGTGGATAACTGCCGGACGGAAAAAACTGTCCCCAACGCCTGGACTCGTCCTTCGCGTGTGGCCACATAGAGCGGGCGTTGATCGCCGCGCTTGCCAGTGCTGACCAGAATTTCACCCTGCAGCAATCTGATCAGCCGTTGTTGCGGATCATAGGAGATATCCACAGCCGTATCGGTATTCAATTCGACCCGGGTGCCATCGGCCAATTCGATCGAGCGGTGCGCGCCCACTGCGGTGCGGTAGTCGGCCCACAACGCCGAGGGGCTGATGCGACCCTGCACGCTCCAGCCCAGGTAACCCGTGGCGCCCGCCAGGGCGAGCAGCTTGAGCACCTGGCGGCGCTGCTGACCAGCCGACAACGCCCGACGGCTGGCCTCGCGGGGCAGGGCGCCGAGTTGGCGCTGCATGCGTTCCATTTGCTCCCAAGCCAGACGATGCTCCGGGTCGCTGTCGAGCCAGCGTTGCCAGGCTTCGCGCTGCCGGTCGCTGGGCGCTTCGCTTTGGAACTGCACGTACCAGGTCGCGGCCGCTTCAACGATCTTGCGCTGTGGCAGGCTGACCATTCAGGCCGCCGCCATGATCAGCGTGCACTCGGTGAAAGCGCGGACCATGTGTTTCTTGACCGTCGTCAAGGAGACGTCGAGCTGCGCGGCGATCTGTTGATAAGTCAGGCCGTCAAGCTGCGACAGCAGGAAAATCCGCTGCGTGCGGGCACCGAGCATCGCCAAGGCTTTATCCACAGCGACCAGCGTGTCGAGAATGATGGCTTTGTCTTCTTCACTAGGGGCCACTTGTTCCGGGCGAGCGGCAAGGCTCTGCAAATAGGCCGACTCAATCGCGCGCCGGCGATAACGGTCGATCACCAGACCCCGAGCGACGGTGGCCAGATAATCCCGCGGCTCGCGGATCTGATCGGCACTGCGCGAGCTGAGCATCCGCACGAATGTATCGTGGGCGACATCGGCGGCATCGCTGGCGCACGACAATCGCCCCCTCAGCCACCCCTGCAACCAGTGATGGTGCTGGTGGTAGATGCGCTGGACAGCGTCGGTATGGGGGAGTGAGGGCATGGAGATGAGGATGCGCTAATGATAATGCCTATTATTAGCTTTTGTTTACACATCTCACAATACCCCCGATCAAACCCCCTCAGGCGGCCTGCAGATGAAAGCGGAATACCGTCCCCGGCTGAACGGCCTCGACCAACTGAACTTCACTGCCATGCAATTGCAGCATCCGCTGGACGATGATCAGCCCCAGGCCGCCGCTCTCTCCGGGTATCCGCTGCAAGGCCGAGGCCCTGGTGAACAGCCCTTTGCGCACTTGGGGTGACAGGCCTTGGCCGCTGTCGGCCACTTCGACCCGAACCATCGGCAACTGCGCCTGCATGCGCACCCGAATATGCGTGCCGGCCGGGTTATGGCGGATGGCGTTGTCGAGCAGGTTGGTCAGCACCCGCTCTATCATGCCCAGGTCGGCGCGCACCGCTGGAAGCGCGGGTGGCATTTCCACTGAAAGGCGTTGCTGCCGTGCCTCGGCCGCCAACTCGAACTTCTGCATCACGTCCTGCACCAGATCGGGCAGGGCGAAAGGTTCGAGTTCAGGGTGCACCAAGCCGGACTCAAGGCGTGCCAGCTCGAACAATTCCTGGGCCAGGCGTCCGACCTTGCTGCTTTGGCCCAGGGCGATATCCAGATAATGACGACGTTCTTCAAGGCTGAGGGTCTGGTCCTTGAGGCGCAAGGTTTCCAGATAGCCGTGCAGGGAGGTAAGCGGGGTGCGCAGGTCGTGGGAGATGTTGGCGACCATGTCCCGGCGCTGCTGATCCTGCGCAGATAATTCCCGCCATTGCTGCGTGAGGCGCTGCCCCATCAACGCGAAGGCACCGCGCAGCGTACCTATTTCGTCCCTGTGGACAAATTGCTCGCGGTTGTCCACCAGTGCGGCGGCCGCCTCGCCATGAGGATCGAAGTTACCCACAGCCTGGGTCAGCTGGCGCAATGGGCGCGTGATCAAACGGAAGGCAACCAAGCCCATGATCAAAGTGAACAGCGCCATCAGCGCCATGGCCCAGAGCGTCGCCCGCAGTACCGAGTCTGTGGATAAAGCCGCAGCCAAAGCCTCGCGTGCTTCGCCCTGCAGGACCACATACACGTAACCCGCTTCGCGCCCGGCAACCGTCACTGGTGCCGCGCTGAAGACTTTCTGCGCCTGTGGATTACGCGGGTCGTCGCCCAGTACCGGCAAAGGGGCACCACCGAGCAAGCGTTTGATAGGCGCAAGGTCGACCCGCTGCAGTTGCAGACGCCCTTCAGGGGCGGCGTTGCCGACAATCCTGCCGTCGCCGGACAGCAGGTACACCTCGACGGAGGGATTCACGGCCATCAGTTTATCGAACAACTGGCGCACCGCATCGGGCCGCCAGCCGTCGATGTCCATCAACTGAGCAGTGGCCGCGATATGACCCGCCAGGCCTGTGGATAACGCTTGGACGACCTCTTGTTCATGGCGCTTGTTGGCGTTGATCTGCAACCACACCGAGACGCCGCTGCAGGCAATCAACAGCACAGCAAACACCAGCGATAGCCGCTGTGTCAGGCTCAGGTGTTTCACGACAGGACCTCGGGATGTACGCCAACCGCAGGGTTGGCGCTGAATTTGTAGCCCCGACCCCAAACCGTGAGGATTCGCTGAGGGTTGGCTGGGTCGGCTTCGATCTTGGTGCGTAGCCGGTTGATGTGGGTATTCACTGTGTGCTCGTAACCATCGTGCTGATAACCCCACACCTCATTGAGCAGATCCATGCGCGAGAAGACTTTGTCAGGGTGCCGGGCAAAGAAGTACAACAGATCGAACTCCCGCGGCGTCAGACCCAGTGCCTTGCCATGCAGGAAGGACTCGCGGGCCAGCGGATCGATGGCCACGCCGTGGCTTTCCAGCAGGCCGGATTCCAGCCGGGCGTTACGGGCCAAGGCATCGGTGCGGCGCAACAGGGCGCGTACCCTGGCCACCAGTTCGAGCATGGAAAACGGCTTGGCCTGGTAATCGTCCGCGCCCAGTTCCAGGCCGAGGATGCGGTGCACTTCACTGGAGCGGGCACTGATAATGATGATCGGCGTGTAGCTGGCCATGGCCCGGGCGCGCTTGCAGATCTCCAGGCCATCGACACCGGGCAGCATCAAGTCCAGCACCAGCGCGTCCCAACTCTGCTGTTCCAGCAGCTGCATCCCTTTATTGCCGTCGCTGGCGTGTTCCACCTCGTAACCTTCGTCCTTGAGGTGCAGGCGCAGCAAGTCGGCGATGTGTGCATCGTCTTCTACGATCAGTACCCGCTTGGTCCGGTCCATTCGACTGATTCCCGCCTCTTTGAAAAGTCCATTGTGGCCAAGAACGGCCCTGGGAGTTATCACATTTAATTTAACTCTGCGTGAGGATTTGGCGAGCGGCGTGCGGCGACTATAGCTGCACGCCACCTGGCGCCATCTACCCTTCGGAGAAAAAAATGAACAAGCTGACGACTACCGCATTGACCCTGTTCCTGGCCATGGGCACCGCGAGCGTTTTTGCCGCCGATGCCATGAGCAAGGACGCCACGCCGCAGGGCAGCATGAGCAAAGACAGCGGCAGCATGTCCAAGGATGCGATGTCCAAAGATGCGATGCACAAGGACACCATGAGCAAAGGTGCCATGAAAAAAGACACCACCATGAGCCCTGATTCTAAGAGCCAGGGCAGTATGAAAAAAGATGCTATGCCTAAAGATGGCATGACCCAGTAATCAGTTGCTCAACGTCTACGGGCCTCTTCGCGGGCAGAGCCGCCCCCACTGGAGGAAGCGCGCAGCTGTGGGCGCGGGCTCTGGCCGCGATAACGTTCGCAAGATCACCACCCTTCGTCGCTTGGAGATCAACATCATGAATCTGGCCCGCAACTGGCGCCGTTTACGCAAACCCTTGCAATGGAGCGCCCTCGCCACCGCGCTGCTGGGCGCCTCTATTGCCCATGCTGAACAAGCGGTCATCATCCCTGCTCCAGTGCAGGACGAGACCCCAGGCAAAACCGTCCACAGTGAGACCGCCGTGTTTGCCGGCGGCTGCTTCTGGGGCGTGCAGGGTGTCTTCCAGCACGTCAATGGCGTGACCCAGGCGGTGTCCGGCTATGCGGGCGGCCAGGCGCAGACGGCTCACTATGAAGAGGTCGGCAGCGGCGAAACAGGGCATGCCGAGTCGGTACAGGTGACCTACGATCCGACCCAGGTCACCTATGGACAACTGTTGCAGATCTACTTCTCGGTGGTCCACGACCCTACCGAACTGAATCGTCAGGGCCCTGACAGCGGCACCCAGTATCGCTCCACGGTATTCGCCAGCGATGCCGGCCAACGGCAGATCGCCGAGGCCTATATCACCCAGCTCAATGGCGCCAAGGCCTGGTCCAAACCGCTGGCGACCACGGTCGAGGACCTCAAGGGCTTCTATCCGGCCGAGGGTTATCACCAGGATTACCTGACCCAGCATCCCTACAGCCCCTACATCATGATCAACGACCAGCCGAAGGTGGCCGCCCTCGAGTCCACGTTCAAAGACCGTTATCGCGACAAGCCGGTACTGGTAAATCCCTGATCTGCATCGCCCCCGAACATCTTTTCGGGGGCACGCCTCCCTCGTTATACCCTCCGAATTGCCAAATCTGTGGATTAAGCCCTGTGGAAAACCACGTCTAAGCTCTGGTGATAACAAGGGTTCCTGGCTGTGGATGTCTACTCCTGTGCATAACCACCCATTTCATCCACAGGTTCATGGCGCTTATCCCAAAGGCTCATTGGCACATGACCACAACCTTTTGAATCTCTGTACAGCACGTATCTAAAGGTCTGTGTAGATCTATCCACAGAAAACGACCTGTGTATAAATAAACATAAAAACAAAGCTTTAATAAATCTCTTTCTTTTTAATTTCTATTACTCTCGATTATCCACAGTTGGTTATTTTTTGTGCAGACGGGTTCCTTAGACCGGTACCAAGCCCTATACTTGTCGGCTATCCCAATTACCCACAGAGACAGGCACGAGGTGCGTGGTGGATTTCCCTTCCCGTTTTGAAGTGATCGTCATCGGCGGCGGTCATGCCGGTACCGAGGCCGCACTTGCGTCAGCACGCATGGGCGCTAAAACCCTGCTGCTGACCCATAACGTGGAAACGCTCGGGCAGATGAGCTGCAATCCCGCGATCGGTGGCATCGGTAAAAGCCATCTGGTCAAAGAGATCGATGCGCTCGGCGGTGCCATGGCGCTGGCCACCGACAAGGGCGGTATCCAGTTCCGCGTATTGAACGGGCGCAAAGGCCCTGCCGTGCGGGCTACTCGGGCTCAGGCCGACCGCATCCTGTACAAGGCTGCCATTCGCGAGATCCTCGAGAACCAGCCCAATCTGTGGATATTCCAGCAAGCCTGTGATGACCTGATCGTCGAGCAGGATGAAGTCAAAGGCGTAGTGACCCAGATGGGCCTGCGTTTCCTGGCCGATTCCGTGGTACTGACCGTCGGGACTTTCCTCGGCGGCCTCATCCATATCGGTTTGCAGAACCATTCCGGCGGCCGTGCGGGTGATCCGCCTTCGATTGCCCTCGCACATCGGCTGCGCGAGTTGCCATTACGGGTGGGGCGCCTGAAGACCGGCACACCACCGCGCATCGACGGCAAATCGGTGGATTTCTCGGTGATGACCGAACAACCGGGCGATACGCCGATTCCGGTGATGTCGTTCATGGGCTCCAAGGAGCAGCACCCACGCCAGGTCAGCTGCTGGATCACTCATACCAACGCTCGGACCCACGAAATCATCGCGGCCAACCTTGATCGCTCGCCGATGTACTCGGCTGCTGGCGAAATCGAAGGCATCGGCCCGCGTTATTGCCCGTCGATCGAAGACAAGATCCACCGCTTTGCCGACAAGGAAAGCCATCAGGTGTTCATCGAGCCGGAAGGCCTGACCACCCATGAGCTGTATCCCAACGGCATTTCAACGTCCTTGCCGTTCGACGTGCAATTGCAGATCGTGCGGTCGATTCGCGGTATGGAAAACGCCCACATCGTGCGGCCCGGCTATGCCATCGAATACGACTACTTCGACCCGCGGGACCTGAAATACAGCCTCGAAACCAAGGTGATCGCCGGGCTGTTCTTCGCCGGGCAGATCAACGGCACCACCGGTTACGAAGAGGCGGGCGCGCAAGGTCTGCTGGCTGGTGCCAACGCCGCATTGCGTGCGCAGGGCCGCGAAAGCTGGTGTCCGCGTCGCGACGAGGCGTACATCGGCGTGCTGGTCGACGACCTGATCACCCTGGGCACTCAGGAACCGTACCGGATGTTCACTTCCCGGGCCGAATACCGCTTGATCTTGCGTGAAGACAACGCCGACCTGCGCCTGACCGAAAAAGGCCGCGAGCTGGGCCTGGTCGATGACGCGCGTTGGGCGGCGTTCTGCACCAAGCGCGAAGCCATCACGCAGGAAGAGCAACGCCTGAAAAACACCTGGGTACGCCCGGGTACCGAGCTGGGCGATTCGATCGCCGAGCGTTTCGGTACGCCGCTGACCCACGAATACAACTTGCTCAACCTGCTCAGCCGTCCCGAAATCGACTACGTCGGCCTTGTGGATATCACCGGCAACGGTGCAATCGATCCACAGGTCGCCGAGCAGGTCGAGATCAAGACCAAGTACGCGGGCTACATCGATCGGCAACAGGACGAGATTGCTCGCCTGCGCGCTAGCGAAAATACCCGTCTGCCTGTGGATATCGACTACACGACGATTTCCGGGTTGTCGAAGGAAATCCAGGGCAAGCTCGGCAACACCCGTCCCGAGACCCTGGGCCAGGCCTCGCGCATTCCCGGCGTCACCCCGGCGGCCATCTCGTTGCTGCTGATCCACCTGAAAAAACGCGGCGCCGGTCGTGCGTTGGAGCAAACCGCTTGAGTTCTCTGGTCACCGAGCAACACGCAGAAGAGTTATCCACAGGCGCTCGCACGCTGGGCATCGACCTCAGCGAGCAGCAGCACGCGCAGTTACTGGCCTACCTGGCCCTGTTGATAAAATGGAACAAGGCCTACAACCTCACGGCTGTGCGCAATCCGGACGAAATGGTCTCGCGGCATTTGCTCGACAGCCTAAGCATCCTCCCGCACATCGGCGACAGCCCAAGCTGGCTGGACGTCGGCAGTGGTGGCGGCATGCCAGGTATCCCGCTGGCCATCATGTTTCCCGAGAAACAAGTGACCACGCTGGACAGCAACGGCAAGAAAACCCGCTTCCAGACTCAGGTCAAACTCGAGCTCAAGCTCGATAATCTGCAAGTTGTCCACAGCCGCGCCGAAAACTTTCAGCCGGCTCAGCCGTTCGCCGGCATCGTCTCCCGCGCTTTCAGCAGCCTGGAAGACTTCGCCAATTGGACTCGCCACCTCGGCGACGGGCAAACGCGCTGGTTGGCAATGAAAGGGCTGCATCCTGCCGACGAACTGGTAGCATTGCCGGCAGACTTCCACCTCGATAGCGAAAACGCCTTGGCCGTACCGGGTTGCCAAGGCCAACGCCATCTGCTGATACTGCGCCGCACGGCATGATTGGGAACACAAGCAAGAATGGCTAAGGTATTAGCAATCGCGAACCAGAAAGGCGGTGTGGGCAAGACCACCACCTGCATCAACCTCGCCGCATCGCTGGTTGCGACCAAGCGTCGTGTGCTGTTGATCGACCTCGATCCACAGGGCAACGCCACCATGGGCAGCGGTGTGGATAAACACAATCTGGAAAACTCCGTGTACGACCTGCTGATCGGCGAATGCGATCTGCAGGAGGCCATGCAGTTCTCTGAGCACGGTGGTTATCAACTGCTGCCGGCCAACCGCGACCTGACTGCCGCTGAAGTCGTCCTGCTCGAAATGCAGATGAAAGAAAGTCGTCTGCGTACGGCCCTGGCGCCGGTGCGGGAAAACTACGATTACATCCTCATCGACTGCCCGCCGTCGCTGTCGATGCTGACCCTCAACGCGCTGGTGGCCGCCGATGGCGTGATCATCCCCATGCAGTGCGAGTACTTTGCCCTCGAAGGGCTCAGCGACCTTGTGGATAACATCAAGCGCATCGCCGAACTGCTCAACCCCGAACTGAAAATCGAGGGCTTGCTGCGGACCATGTACGATCCGCGGCTGAGCCTGATCAACGATGTGTCCGCGCAACTCAAGGCGCACTTCGGCGAACAGCTGTACGACACGGTCATTCCGCGCAACATTCGCCTGGCTGAGGCCCCGAGTTTCGGGATGCCCGCATTGGCCTACGACAAACAATCCCGGGGTGCGCTGGCCTATCTGGCCCTCGCTGGCGAGATGGTCCGCCGTCAACGCCGCCCGTCACGCCCCGTCGCGGCACTTTAAGGAATCCACATGGCCGTCAAGAAACGAGGTCTGGGACGCGGATTGGATGCGCTGCTGAGTGGCCCGACCGTCAGCTCGCTTGAAGAACAAGCGGTGCAGATCGATCAGAAAGAACTCCAGCACCTGCCCTTGGACGTGATCCAGCGTGGCAAGTACCAGCCACGCCGCGACATGGACCCGCAGGCGCTCGAAGAACTGGCGCACTCGATCAAAAGCCAGGGTGTGATGCAGCCCATCGTGGTCCGCCCGATCGCTGGCGATCGATTCGAGATCATCGCCGGTGAACGCCGCTGGCGTGCCAGCCAGCAGGCCGGGATGGAAACCATCCCGGCCATGGTTCGCGATGTCCCGGACGAAACCGCCATCGCCATGGCGCTGATCGAGAACATCCAGCGCGAAGACCTCAACCCGGTCGAAGAAGCGAACGCCCTGGCGCGCCTGCAGCAGGAATTCAACCTGACGCAGCAGCAGGTCGCCGACGTGGTGGGCAAATCCCGCGTGACGGTGGCCAACCTGATGCGCTTGATCGCCTTGCCGGAGGTCATCAAGACCATGCTGGCCCATGGCGATCTTGAAATGGGGCACGCTCGCGCTTTGCTCGGTCTGCCCGAAGAACAGCAGGTCGAAGGGGCGCGACACGTTGTCGCACGAGGCCTTACAGTTCGTCAGACTGAAGCATTGGTGCGCCAGTGGTTGAGTGGCAAACCGCAGCCAGTGGAAGCTGCAAAATCCGACCCGGATATCACTCGCCTCGAGCAGAAGCTGGCCGAACGCCTAGGCTCTGCGGTGCAGATCCGCCACGGACAGAAGGGTAAAGGCCAATTGGTGATCAAATACAACTCGCTCGATGAGCTTCAGGGAGTGCTCGCGCACATCCGTTGAAACAATTGAGTTTGTAGCGGCCAGTCGGAAATCACTACCCAGCAGTTGAATAGGGGCTTAACCGCCCCTATACTCTGCGCGCATTTTGTCGGCACAATTTATGCCAAGTCATTGATTTACGGCACGCCGACCCAACAGGAGCCAACACGATGGAAACCCGCACGCTAAACAGGCTGCCGTTCCATCGCTGGGCAGTTTTTCCGCTCCTGATGGTGCAATTTGCCGTGTTTTTGCTCGCAGCGTTGGGGCTGTGGCGGTGGCACGGGGCAGTCAGTGGGTATTCGGGTCTTTGCGGAGGCCTGATCATCTGGGTGCCGAATCTGTATTTCGCGTACAAGGCTTTCCGGTTTACCGGCGCCCGATCAGCGCAAGTCATCGTCCGGTCATTTTATGCCGGCGAGGCGGGCAAAATAATTCTGACGGCAGTGCTCTTTGCACTGACGTTTGCAGGCGTGAAACCCTTGGCACCGCTGGCAGTATTCGGCGTTGTCTTGCTGACACAGGCGGTCAGCTGGTTTTCACCCCTGCTGATGAGAACAAGACTTTCGAGACCTTAGGGCGTTTGAGGCAACCATGGCAGCAGAAACCGCTTCGGGCTATATCCAGCACCACTTGATGAACCTGACCTTCGGGCAGCTACCGGAAGGCGGATGGGGCTTTGCTCACTCCGCTGCACAAGCCAAGGAAATGGGCTTTTGGGCATTCCACCTGGATACATTGGGTTGGTCGTTCGGGCTGGGCCTGATCTTCATCCTGATTTTCCGCGCGGCCGGTAAAAAAGCCACGTCCGGTCAACCGGGCGCTCTGCAGAATTTCGTCGAAGTGCTGGTGGAGTTCGTCGATGGCAGCGTGAAAGACAGCTTCCATGGCCGTAACGCCGTGATCGCACCGTTGGCGCTGACCATTTTCGTCTGGGTCTTCATGATGAATGCCATCGACCTGGTACCGGTCGACTGGATTCCTCAACTGGCTGCCGCAATTTCCGGCGACCACGAGATTCCGTTCCGCGCCGTGTCGACTACCGACCCGAACGCCACGCTGGCCATGGCCTTCTGCGTGTTCGCGCTGATCATCTACTACAGCATCAAGATCAAGGGCCTGGGCGGCTTCATCGGCGAGCTCACCCTGCACCCGTTCGGCAGCAAGAATATCTTCATTCAGATCCTGCTGATCCCGGTGAACTTCCTGCTGGAATTCGTGACCCTGATCGCCAAGCCAATCTCTCTGGCCTTGCGGTTGTTCGGCAACATGTACGCAGGCGAGCTGGTGTTCATCCTGATCGCAGTCATGTTCGGCAGTGGTCTGCTGTGGCTGAGCGGTCTGGGCGTGGTGCTGCAATGGGCGTGGGCGGTGTTCCACATCCTGATCATCACCTTGCAGGCGTTCATCTTCATGATGCTGACCATCGTCTACCTGTCGATGGCACACGAAGATAACCATTGAGTGTCGCCTCGGCGCTGCTTGATGTAACGATTTAGCTTTACCGATTCAATTAAAAAAAACCTAGCAAATACGACGTTAAAGTCGGGAGGAAAGATGGAAACTGTAGTTGGTCTAACCGCTATCGCTGTTGCTCTGCTGATCGGCCTGGGTGCTCTGGGTACTGCTATCGGCTTTGGTCTGCTTGGCGGCAAGTTCCTGGAAGGCGCAGCGCGTCAACCAGAAATGGTCCCAATGCTGCAAGTTAAAATGTTCATCGTCGCCGGCCTGCTCGACGCCGTGACCATGATCGGCGTTGGTATCGCACTGTTCTTCACCTTCGCAAACCCCTTCGTTGCCCAAATCGCTGGCTAATCACTCGAATTTTCGAGTGATGTGGTGTGATGGACAAAGAACGAGCGAGGTGTTGGCGTGAACATTAATGCAACCCTGATTGGCCAGTCCGTTGCGTTCTTCATCTTTGTGCTGTTCTGCATGAAGTTCGTGTGGCCTCCGGTCATCGCGGCTTTGCACGAACGTCAGAAGAAGATCGCTGATGGATTGGACGCTGCCAGCCGAGCAGCTCGCGACCTGGAGTTGGCCCAAGAGAAAGCGGGTCAACAACTGCGCGATGCGAAGGCTCAAGCAGCTGAAATCATTGAGCAGGCCAAGAAACGCGGTAACCAGATTGTCGAAGAGGCCGTTGAAAAGGCCCGTGTCGACGCTGACCGTGTGAAGGTCCAGGCTCAGGCCGAGATCGAGCAGGAACTGAATGGCCTCAAAGACGCGCTGCGTGCCCAAGTGGGCTTGCTGGCAGTCGGCGGCGCCGAGAAGATCCTGGGTGCCACAATCGATCAAAACGCGCACGCGGAGCTGGTTAACAAACTGGCTACTGAAATTTAAGCGAGGGCGATCATGGCAGAACTGACCACGTTGGCCCGACCTTACGCTAAGGCGGCCTTCGAGCACGCTCAGGCCCACCAGCAACTGGCCAATTGGTCAGCCATGCTCGGCCTGGCTGCAGCGGTGTCACAAGATGACACCATGCAGCGCGTACTCAAGGCCCCGCGACTGACGAGCGCAGACAAGGCCGCCACGTTTATTGACGTGTGCGGTGACAAGTTCGATGCCCAGGCACAAAATTTCATTCACATCGTTGCTGAAAACGACCGTCTCTCGATTCTTCCAGAGATAGCCGCCCTGTTCGAGCTGTACAAGGCCGAGCAAGAGAAAACGATCGATGTGGAAGTCACCAGTGCCTTCGCGTTGAACCAAGAACAGCAAGACAAACTCGCCAAGGTTCTCAGTGCACGACTCAACCGGGAAGTGCGCCTGCAAGTTGCGGAGGACGCTGCCCTGATTGGTGGTGTCGTCATCCGTGCCGGCGACCTGGTTATCGATGGCTCGATTCGCGGCAAAATCGCGAAACTTGCTGAAGCATTGAAATCTTGAGTTTGAAGGGGCAGCAGAGCAATGCAGCAACTCAATCCTTCCGAAATAAGTGAAATCATCAAGGGCCGCATCGAAAAGCTCGATGTGACCTCTCAAGCCCGTAACGAAGGCACTGTCGTCAGCGTGTCTGACGGTATCGTACGGATTCACGGTCTGGCCGACGTCATGTACGGCGAAATGATCGAGTTTCCAGGCGGTGTCTACGGTATGGCGCTCAACCTGGAGCAAGACTCCGTAGGCGCCGTGGTACTGGGCTCCTATCAGTCGCTGGCTGAAGGCATGCGCGCCAAGTGCACCGGCCGCGTCCTGGAAGTTCCTGTTGGCAAGGAACTGCTGGGTCGCGTCGTCGACGCACTGGGCAACCCTGTCGATGGCAAAGGTCCGCTGAACAACACCGAGACCGACGCGGTCGAGAAAGTTGCTCCAGGCGTGATCTGGCGTAAGTCGGTAGACCAGCCTGTACAGACTGGCTACAAGGCTGTCGATGCCATGATCCCTGTCGGCCGTGGCCAGCGCGAGCTGATCATCGGTGACCGTCAGATCGGTAAAACCGCTCTGGCGATCGACGCGATCATCAACCAGAAAGACAGCGGCATTTTCTGCGTGTACGTGGCAATCGGTCAGAAGCAATCGACCATCGCCAACGTGGTTCGCAAGCTGGAAGAAAACGGCGCGCTGGCTAACACCATCGTCGTTGCCGCGAGCGCTTCGGAATCTGCTGCACTGCAGTTCCTGGCTCCGTACTCCGGTTGCACCATGGGCGAATACTTCCGCGACCGCGGTGAAGACGCGCTGATCGTTTATGACGATCTGTCCAAGCAAGCAGTGGCTTACCGCCAGATTTCCCTGCTGCTGCGCCGTCCACCAGGTCGTGAAGCTTACCCAGGCGACGTGTTCTATCTCCACTCCCGTCTGCTGGAGCGCGCATCGCGTGTTTCGGAAGAATACGTAGAGAAGTTCACCAACGGCGCAGTGACCGGCAAAACCGGTTCGCTGACCGCACTGCCGATCATCGAAACTCAGGCTGGCGACGTTTCCGCGTTCGTTCCGACCAACGTGATTTCCATCACTGACGGTCAGATCTTCCTGGAATCGGCCATGTTCAACTCGGGTATCCGCCCAGCAGTGAACGCCGGTGTTTCGGTATCCCGTGTGGGTGGTGCCGCTCAGACCAAAATCATCAAGAAGCTTTCCGGTGGTATCCGTACCGCTCTGGCTCAGTACCGTGAACTGGCGGCATTCGCCCAGTTCGCTTCTGACCTGGACGAAGCGACCCGCAAGCAACTTGAGCATGGTCAACGCGTTACCGAGCTGATGAAGCAGAAGCAATACGCACCAATGTCGATCGCTGACATGGCGCTGTCGCTGTATGCCGCTGAGCGTGGGTTCCTGACTGACGTTGAAATCACCAAGATCGGCAGCTTCGAACAAGCGCTGATTGCTTTCTTCAACCGCGATCACGCCGAATTGATGGCGAAGATCAACGTGAAGGGTGACTTCAATGACGAAATCGACGCTGGCATGAAAGCCGGTATCGAGAAGTTCAAGGCCACCCAAACCTGGTAAGCCGCAGCGGGGGCCGCAAGGCCTCCGCTTGCTAACCTGATAGGTGTTACATGGCAGGCGCAAAAGAGATTCGCAGTAAGATTGCGAGCATCAAAAGCACGCAAAAGATTACCAGCGCCATGGAGAAAGTGGCGGTCAGCAAAATGCGCAAGGCACAAATGCGCATGGCAGCCAGCCGTCCTTACGCGGAGCGTATCCGCCAGGTGATTGGGCATCTCGCCAACGCCAACCCGGAATACCGCCACTCTTTCATGATCGATCGCGAAGTAAAGCGGGTCGGTTATGTAGTAGTGAGCAGTGACCGTGGTCTGTGCGGCGGCTTGAATACCAACCTGTTCAAGGCCTTGGTCAAGGACATGGCGGTAAACCGCGAAAATGGCGTAGAGATCGACCTGTGTGTGGTCGGCAGCAAAGGTGCGGCGTTTTTCCGCAACTTCGGCGGCAACGTCGTCGCTGCTATCAGCCACCTGGGTGAAGAGCCGTCGATCAATGACTTGATCGGCAGCGTCAAGGTCATGCTGGATGCTTACCTGGAAGGCCGTATCGATCGCCTGTCCGTGGTATCCAACAAGTTCATCAACACCATGACGCAAAAACCGACGGTGGAGCAGTTGATCCCGTTGGTGGCAACCCCGGATCAGGATCTCAAGCACCACTGGGATTACCTCTACGAACCCGACGCCAAAGAGCTGCTTGACGGCCTGATGGTGCGTTACGTGGAATCGCAGGTGTACCAGGCGGTGGTCGAGAACAACGCTGCTGAACAAGCTGCGCGGATGATCGCAATGAAGAATGCAACCGACAACGCCGGAGACCTGATCAAGGACCTCCAGTTGATTTACAACAAGGCGCGTCAGGCTGCGATCACCCAAGAGATCTCGGAAATCGTCGGCGGCGCTGCCGCGGTTTAACGGTTCAAATATTCAGAGGATCCTGCTATGAGTAGCGGACGTATCGTTCAAATCATCGGCGCCGTCATCGACGTGGAATTTCCACGTGACAGCGTACCGAGCATCTACAACGCTTTGAAAGTCAAAAGCGAAGCCGGCACTACCCTCGAAGTTCAGCAGCAGCTGGGCGACGGCGTGGTTCGTACCATCGCCATGGGTTCCACCGAAGGCCTGAAACGTGGCCTGGAAGTGACCGATTCGGGCGCAGCCATCTCCGTACCGGTCGGTAAAGCGACCCTGGGCCGGATCATGGACGTACTCGGCAACCCGATCGACGAAGCTGGCCCGATCGACACCGAAGAGCGCTGGGGTATCCACCGCGCCGCTCCTACCTTCGCAGAACAAGCGGGCGGCAACGACCTGCTGGAAACCGGCATCAAGGTCATCGACCTGATCTGCCCGTTCGCCAAGGGCGGTAAAGTCGGTCTGTTCGGTGGTGCCGGTGTCGGCAAGACCGTCAACATGATGGAACTGATCCGTAACATCGCGATGGAACACAGCGGTTATTCCGTGTTCGCCGGTGTGGGTGAGCGTACTCGTGAAGGTAACGACTTCTATCACGAGATGAAGGACTCCAACGTTCTGGACAAAGTGGCACTGGTCTACGGTCAGATGAACGAGCCGCCGGGCAACCGTCTGCGCGTGGCGCTGACCGGCCTGACCATGGCCGAGAAGTTCCGTGACGAAGGTAACGACGTTCTGCTGTTCGTCGACAACATCTACCGTTACACCCTGGCCGGTACTGAAGTATCCGCACTGCTGGGCCGTATGCCTTCCGCAGTAGGTTACCAGCCGACGCTGGCTGAAGAGATGGGCGTGCTGCAAGAGCGCATCACTTCGACCAAGTCCGGTTCGATCACCTCGGTACAAGCTGTATACGTACCTGCGGATGACTTGACCGACCCGTCGCCAGCCACCACGTTCGCCCACTTGGACGCCACCGTCGTACTGTCCCGTGACATCGCCTCCCTGGGTATCTACCCAGCGGTCGATCCACTAGACTCGACTTCGCGCCAACTGGACCCGGACGTCGTCGGCCAGGAGCACTACGACACCGCTCGCGGCGTTCAGTACGTGCTGCAGCGCTACAAAGAGCTGAAAGACATCATCGCGATCCTGGGTATGGACGAGCTGTCGGAAACCGACAAGCAACTCGTATCCCGCGCTCGTAAGATTCAGCGCTTCCTGTCGCAGCCGTTCTTCGTGGCTGAAGTCTTCACTGGTGCTTCGGGTAAGTACATCTCCCTGAAAGACACCATTGCTGGCTTCTCCGGCATCCTGCGCGGTGACTACGACCACTTGCCAGAGCAAGCGTTCTACATGGTCGGGCCGATCGAAGAAGCAATCGAGAAAGCCAAGAAACTGTAATTTCGGCGCCCGGCAACGGGCGCTCATCAGGTTGAGGCAAGCAGATGGCTATGACAGTCCATTGCGACATCGTCAGCGCGGAAGGAGAAATCTTTTCCGGTCAGGTGGAGATGGTGATTGCGCACGGTGCTCTGGGTGATCTCGGTATCACTCTTGGCCACGCGCCGCTGATCACCAGCTTGAAGCCAGGCCCTATCCGCCTGATCAAGCAGGACGGCGCAGAAGAAGAGGTGTTCTACATCTCGGGTGGTTTCCTCGAGGTTCAGCCGAACATGGTCAAGGTTCTTGCCGACACCGTGCAACGTGCTGCCGACTTGGACGAAGCCGCTTCTCAGCTGGCTGTTCAAGAAGCGCAAAAAGCGCTGAATGAACAGGGCGCTGATTTCGACTACGGCGCTGCTGCTGCACGTCTGGCCGAGGCGACAGCTCAGCTGCGCACCGTCCAGCAGATCCGCAAAAAGTACGGCCACTAAGGCTGCGCTTTGTGCACGATTGAGTAAAAGGGTAGCCTCGGCTACCCTTTTTCTTTTTCCGCCCCTTCATTCATCGGTCACGTCCGCTGGCCGCTCAGGATTGGTAGCTCGTCAATGTCCCTTGATATCGTCATTCTCGCCGCAGGCCAAGGCACGCGGATGCGCTCGGCCTTGCCGAAGGTGTTGCACCCCGTGGCTGGCAACTCGATGCTCGGCCATGTTATCCACAGCGCCCGCCAGCTCGATCCACAGGGCATCCATGTGGTCATTGGTCACGGTGCCGAGCAAGTCCGTGAACGCCTGGCGGCCGATGACTTGAACTTCGTGCTGCAGGACCAGCAACTGGGCACCGGTCATGCCGTGGCGCAGGCGCTGCCGAACCTGACCGCCGATACCGTGCTGATTCTCTATGGCGATGTGCCGCTGATCGAGGTGGCGACCTTGCAGCGTTTGCTGACCAAGGTCACGCCGGATCAACTGGGCCTGTTGACGGTCAACCTGCCCGACCCCACTGGGTATGGCCGTATCGTGCGGGATACTCAGGGCAGCGTGCAGGCGATCGTCGAGCACAAGGACGCTACCGAGGCGCAAAGGGCGATCTGCGAGGGCAACACCGGGATTCTTGCTGTACCCGCCGCGCGTCTGGCGCAGTGGCTGAACAGCCTGTCGAACCATAACGCCCAGGGCGAGTACTACCTCACCGACGTGATAGCCATGGCCGTGGCCGATGGTCTGGTGGTCGCTACGGAGACCGCCCAAGACCCGATGGAAGTGCAGGGCGCCAACGATCGCAAGCAGCTCGCCGAACTCGAGCGTCACTACCAGTGGCGTGAAGCGCGGCGCGTGATGGCGGCGGGCGTGACCCTGCGCGACCCGGCACGCTTCGATGTGCGTGGCGAATTGACCGTGGGCCGTGACGTTCTGATCGACGTCAACGTGGTACTCGAAGGGCGCGTGATCATCGAGGACGACGTGGTGATCGGCGCTAACTGCACCATCAAGGACAGTACCTTGCGCAAAGGCGCAGTGGTCAAAGCCAACAGCCATCTGGATGGCGCGGTAATGGGCGAGGGTAGCGATGCCGGCCCGTTCGCGCGACTGCGTCCAGGTACTGTGCTAGGCGCGCGTGCCCATGTGGGTAACTTTGTCGAGCTGAAGAATGCCGTGCTGGGGGAGGGCGCCAAGGCGGGTCACCTCAGCTACCTGGGCGATGCCGATATCGGCGCGCGCACCAATATCGGAGCCGGCACCATCACCTGTAACTACGACGGTGTGAATAAGTGGCGTACCACCATGGGCGAGGATGTATTCATCGGCTCGAACAACTCACTAGTGGCACCTGTGGATATCTCTGCGGGGGCTACCACAGCGGCGGGTTCGACCATTACCCAGGATGTACCGGAGAACCAGCTGGCTGTCGCTCGCGCCCGTCAGCGCAATATCGAAGGCTGGTC
>CAJCIO010000009.1 GCA_903970465.1 Gammaproteobacteria bacterium | reverse complement strand
CAGCGGCGGTGATGGCTTCGATCTGCACTATTGGGGCGGCAAAACGGTCCTCTATAACAACGTCGCCACCGGCAGCACCCGCGATGGCATCGTCCTTGAGGAAGTGCCCAGCAGCCAAGGCTCAGGCTCCTTGGGTGGACGGATCTCCGGCGGCGCCGTTTACGAAAACGCCGGTGCGGGTATCGTCATACGTGGCTTCACAGGGCGCGTCGACGGGGTGAGCATTTATGACAACAACGAGGCGGGCGTGCGTCTTGAAGGTACCGAACACGCCGTGGTTACCGAGTCCTCCATCTATAACAATGGCCGCTCCACCGGCGACGCGCAGATCGTCGCTACCGGCAACACCCTCGCCGACGGTCAGGTGGTGCCGGCGGATAACAGCCTGACGATCCGCTACAACACCCTGAGCGTTAGCGGCGAAGGCAACCACAGCACCACCGCCGTACTCGACACCGACACCAGCACCCCGCAGTACCATCACATCCTCGGCAACATCGTGCAGGGCCTGCCCGATGGTATCGACATGGCCGGCAACCTGAACGCTGCGCAGCTGGCGCCGAACCGCTTATACGGCACCGCGGGCCCGGACACCCTGATCGGCAGCGCGGCCAGCAACGATTTGTACGGTGGCGGCGGCGACGATGTACTGATCGGCGGCCACCGCAACGACCGGCTTGAAGGCGGCCTGAGCGCCGACACCCTCACCGGCGGCGCTGGCAATGACACCTTCGTGTACAGCCACCTGGCTGACAGCACGCGCCTCCACCTCGACGTGATTACCGATTTCTCGCAGACGCGGGACAAGCTCGACCTCACCGCGCTGGGCATCGACCGCCTGGGCAATGGCTACAACGACACCGTCGCGCTCACCTATGTCGCCGCCGAGCATCGCAGCTACCTCACGCATCTGGCCGACAACGGCCGCGAAGACTTCCGCCTGGCCCTGGACGGCGACTACCGCACACGGCTTACCGACAGCCAGTTCACCGTGCTGCACCAAGGCACCGCCGGTGACGACACGCTGTCGTGGCTCGGCACCCCGGATGCCAGCGCCATCTATGGTGGCGCCGGTAACGACGTGCTCAAGGGCGGTCACGGCGATGGGCATCTGGACGGCGGCGCAGGCGCCGATATCCTCACCGGCAGCGGTGGCGCCGATGTATTCAGCTACCACCAGATCAGCGACAGCTTCGTCAACGACCGCACCGGCGTGACGTCCACCGACCTGATCACCGACTACAGCCTCGACCTCGGTGACGCCATCGACGTCTCCGACCTGGGGTTTACTGGCCTGGGCGATGGCCACAACGGCACGCTGGCGCTGGATCTCACCGACCACGTTTGGCGCGTGCAATCACTGGACGCCGATGCCGACGGCAATCGCTTTTCGTTGAGCTTTACCCTCGCCAATAGCCTCGCCCTGGCGACCGGCGATGCGGCCAAGGCGTTCATCTTTGCGCCGAGCATTGAGGCCTCGAAGTACTATCTGCCCTATTGGACGACCACCGCAGGCAAGGACATCTTGACGGTCGGGGGTAGCGCCACGGTCGACGGTCACGGCGGCGATGACACCCTGACCGCCGGCGTCGGCGACACGGTGTTCATCGGTGGCCTGGGCCGCGATGTACTGACCGGCGGCAGCGGCTCGGATACCTTTCGCTACACCCAGTTGGACGACAGCTACCACGGCGCCAATGACCTGATCACCGACTTCAATCCGCTCAAGGACCAGATCGACGTGGCCACGCTCGGTTACACGGGGTTGGGCAATGGCCACGATGGCACCCTATTGGTGGACTACAGCGCGGACACTGGGCGTACCTATGTCAAAGATCTGGACGTCAACCCCAGCGGCCACCGATTCGAGATCGGCCTGGCCGGGGATCTAACGGCAGCGATCAAGCCAGCGAGTTTCGTGTTCGCCGGGGAGGGGAGTGCCGAACTGACCCTGCTGGGCGTCGTCCATGACAGCGTGGCCGGGTGAGAGTCGTGCCTGGCGGGATAGTAGACCGATCGGCTAGTAAGGTTTACCATGCCCGCCATGAGCACTCCAAAGACACGCGAAACCACCGACGTCCGCCAGGGAATCCTTGATGTAGGCCAGCGAATCATGGCCGCCAAGGGCTATTCCGCCGTGGGGCTGAATGAAATCCTGGCCACTGCCGGTGTGCCCAAAGGGTCCTTCTACCATTACTTTGGGTCGAAGGATGCCTTTGGCGAAGCGTTGCTGGACAGCTATTTCACCACCTATCTGGAAGAGCTCGACCAGATCCTCGCCCTGCCTGGCCTGAACATGGCCCAGCGGTTGCTCAAGTACTGGGAAACCTGGCAGCACACTCAGTCGTTCGAAGACTGTCAGGGTAAATGCCTGGCGGTGAAGCTCGGTGTGGAAGTCGCCGACCTGTCCGAAGCGATGCGAGCAGTGCTCAAGCGCGGCACCTCGGGCATCATCGATCGTCTCGCCCAGGCGATCGAAACCGGTGTGGCAGAAGGCTCGTTGACGACCACCGGCGAGCCCTACGCCCTTGCGCAAAGCCTCTACCAGTTGTGGATCGGCGCCAGCATGATGGTGAAGATCACCAAGAGCGTTCAGCCGTTTGAAACGGCCGTGTCGACTACCCGCCAGCTCCTTGCGCTGTCCTGATGCAGAAGGCAACGATCCCCGTCCATTGAAGCGCCTGAATACCGAGCAGCGCAGAAATATATAAATATTCATAGACGACTGGTCTAATGGGCGTTATGGTAGCCAAACATTCACCGCAACGCGCTGTCACAGGATGATCTTCGGGCCATTAGTACCCCTGGTCAGAAGCGCAACGCAGTGATCAAGATTTGCCTAGAATCTAGACGACCAGTCTAATCTTTAACCCTGACTCCATACTGAAAAAGGAAAATCAACATGAAAGTTCTCATGGTCCTGACTTCCCACGACACCCTTGGCAACACTGGCCACAAAACCGGTTTCTGGCTCGAAGAACTGGCCGCGCCGTACTACGCCTTCCTCGACGCCAAGGCCGAGATCGTCCTGGCCTCGCCGGCCGGTGGCCAGCCGCCGCTCGATCCAAAAAGCAACGAGCCGGACTCTCAGACCGACCTGACTCGCCGTTTCGAAGCTGATGCCGCCGCGACCGCCCAGCTCGCCAGCACCGTGCGCCTGGACAGCGTCTCGCCCGCCGATTTCGATGCAGTGTTTTACCCAGGCGGCCACGGCCCGCTGTGGGACCTGGCCGAGAGCCCAGTGTCGATCAAGTTGATCGAGTCCTTCCTGGCCGCCGACAAGCCTGTCGCCCTGGTCTGCCATGCGCCTGGAGTGCTGCGCCACGTGAAAAAGCCTGACGGCACCCCGTTGGTACAAGGCAAAAAAGTCGCCGGCTTTACCAACAGCGAAGAAGAGGCGGTCGGCCTGACCAACGTCGTGCCCTTCCTGGTTGAAGACATGCTCAAGGCCAACGGCGGCCTGTACTCCAAAGGCGCGGACTGGTCCTCCTACGTGGTCCGCGATGGTCTGCTGATCACGGGTCAGAACCCGGGCTCGTCCGGCGAAGCCGCGACCGTGCTGATCGACCTGCTCAAAAAGGGCTGATCCGGCCCTCGGCGGGGGACGCAGCCGCGTCTCTCGCCTGAACTGAACCCTCTCTCTGCGCACCCCACGCCATCGGCATGGGGCGGCGAATTGCGCCCTGATTTCCTGACTGCCCACAACGGCGTCATGGACAGCGGCATCGGCGGCGCGGGCTAGACCTGCGGCACCGACAAATTTCTCAGCCTCGCGGGCTCGCCCGCCGAGTGACTCACGCTTCAAGGACACTGACTCATGAAATATCCCGCACTGTTCGAACCCACCACGCTGGGCCCGCTGACCCTGAAAAACCGCATCGTCATGCCGCCACTCACCCGCCAGCGCAGCGCCCAGCCCGGTGATGTCCCCACCGCCCTGATGGCCACCTATTACCAGCAACGCGCCAGCGCTGCCTTTATCGTCAGCGAGGGCACGCAGATCGAGCCCCGCGGCAAAGGCTACGCCTGGACACCAGGCATCTACAGCCAGGCGCAGATCGATGGCTGGCGCACCGTCACCGACGCCGTGCACGCTGAAGGCGGGGTGATCTTCGCCCAGCTGTGGCACGTCGGCCGCGTGTCCCACAACGCCCTGCAACCCGACAACGGCGCGCCCATCGCACCGTCGGCCCTCCAGGCAAAAAACGTCAAAGCCTTTATCGAAACCGGGCCCGGCACCGGCACCCTGGTCGAGCCCTCGCTGCCCCGCGAGCTGAGCGTCGCCGAGATCAAAGCGCTGGTCGAGCTCTACGCCCAGGCCGCACGCAATGCCCTGAGTGCGGGCTTCGATGGCGTCGAGCTGCACTGCGCCAACGGCTATCTGGTCAACCAGTTCATCTCGGCCCACGCCAACCAGCGCACCGATGAATACGGCGGCTCGCTGCACAACCGCCTGCGTTTTTTGCGTGAAGTGGTGCAGGCCGTCAGCGCCGTGGTCGGCCCGGACCGTGTGGGTGTGCGATTCGCGCCGCTGTTCACCAGCACCGATGAAGACCGCGTGTACATCGGCTTCGTCGAAGCAGACCCGCACCAGACCTACATCGAAGCTATCAAGGTGCTCGAGGAGATAGGCATCGCCTACCTGTCTATCGCCGAAGCCGACTGGGCCAACGCTCCGGACCTGCCGGAAGACTTCCGCCGCGACGTGCGAAGCACCTTCACCGGACGGATCATCTACGCCGGGCTGTACACCGCCGAGCGCGCCGCTCGCCTGATCGAGGCCGGTCTGGCCGACTTCGTTGCCTTCGGTCGGCCCTTTATCGCCAACCCCGACCTGCCTCGGCGCATCGCCAACGGCTGGCCACTCAACCCGCTGAACCCCGAAGGTCTGTATGGCGGCACCGAGCAGGGTTTCACCGATTACCCACGGTATGTCGCCGCTGAATTGGAGGTAGTGTCATAAGGTATCGAAGGCAAAGTGGTACTGATCACCGGTGGCAGTACCGGCATTGGCGCCAAGGCTGCCAGTGATCGCTGATGCTGAGGGGTACCTCTGCAAGAGATGTATTGATGCGACCGGCGCCTTCGCGGGCAAGCCTTGCTCTTACAGCGGGCAGTTCCTCTGTCTTACACCTGTAGGAGCAAGGCTTGCCCGCGAAGAGGCCCGCACAGCTGGCACAACAGTCGTAGCAAGGTGCTGCGTTCAGGAACTGGAGCAAGTGCCGTTGAATCCTCAACGCAATTCTGCAGTCCAATCTCTCAAAGGAGGGACCCCCATGAGAATTCTGATCGCAGCGCTTGCCATTGCCGCCCTGGCAGGCTGCTCATCCAACGCCATCACCATCAAACAGACCACGCCCGCCTCCCCAGATGAGGTCTACGCCTACCAGGCAAAACCCA
>CAJCIO010000008.1 GCA_903970465.1 Gammaproteobacteria bacterium | reverse complement strand
TGCGTCCAACAAGATTGCATGATGCGGCTCAGGCTGACAAGCGACGCAATGGCTCTGTGCCTTCATCGTATCGGCAGTAAAGCATTTTTCTCCAGCGGGGACTGTTTAAAAAACGATAAGAGGTTGGATATTTTCGTATGTGAACGGTTTCATCTGTGTCTATGGTTGCTTTGTTGGCTGCTCGCTGGGCAGTCCGGTGTGGGAGCCGGTGCGTTGGGAGGCGGTGGTAGAGCTGAGGGGGATCGGGGTGGTTCTGCTTTCGAGCCGGCCTTGGGGTCGCGGCCCCCGCCATTGGCCCCTCGCTGACGCTCGGGGTTCCCGCGCTCCGGCACGCTTGCGCAGGGCACGCCCCGATGGGCCTTCCATGGCCCAGCGGGGCTTGGCCGGCATCCATGCCGGCCATCCCTGCGCAAGCGTACCTCCACGCGGCCTGCTGGAAGGGAGCCGCGACCCCAAGGCCGACTCGAAAGCAGAACAGTGGCATTGGCGGTGTCCGCTCTTTCATGAAATCGCTTAAATCTCGGCTGGTCCTTTGCTGCGGGCCTGTGCGGCCGCCCCTTCCAGCAGGCCGCGTGGAGGCGCCTGAAGAGAGGGAGATCCCGGCAGGATGCCGGGTCAGGCGCGTTAGGCCATGGATGGCCTATTGCGCCGTGCCCTCTCTTCAGGTGCCGGAGCGCGGGTACCCTGAGCCTAGGCGAAGGGCCAATGGGCAGGGCGAGCCGCACAGGCCCGCAGCAAAGGACCACACGCCAATCTCCAGCCCCCACATGCCAAACCACAAAGCCAAACCAGCGTTCTACAACCCCTTCAAACTTCCCCGCCCCGCGCAGCGTGCAGCTTTTTATAACTGTCGATCAATCGCAAATGCCGATCCAGCCCTTCCAACTTCATACTGGTCGGCGTCAAACCGTAAAACCGCACGCTGCCATCCACCGAACCCAACACCGCATCCATCCGCGAATTGCCGAACATGCGGCGGAAGTTGACCTCGTAATCGGCCAACTCCAACTCGTCGTCCATGCGCACTTCCAACACCGCATTCAGAGCCTGATAAAACAACCCGCGCTCGGCAGTGTTGTCATTGAATTGCAGGAAGGCCTCGACCAGCTCCTTGGCGTCATCGAACTTCTTAACGGCCAGATAGATCAGCAGTTTCAACTCCAGAATCGTCAACTGCCCCCACGCCGTGTTGTCGTCGAACTCGATGCCGATCAAAGTCTTGATGTCGGTGTAATCGTCCAGCTCGCTCTCTTCCAGACGCTTGGCCAGCCCCCTCAGACTCCGGTTGTCGAGGCTGTGCAGATTCAAGATATCAGCGCGGAAAAACAGCGCCTTGTTGGTGTTGTCCCAGATCAGATCCTCTATCGGATAGATCTCCGAATAATCCGGCACCAGGATGCGGCAGGCTTTTGCGCCTATATGCTCGTACACCGCCATGTACACTTCCTTGCCCATGTCTTCGAGGATGGCGAACAAGGTCGCTGCCTCCTGGGCATTGGAGTCTTCCCCCTTACCGGAAAAGTCCCACTCGACGAAATCGACATCGGCCTTGGCACTGAAAAAGCGCCAAGACACCACGCCGCTGGAATCAATGAAATGCTCGACGAAGTTGTTCGGTTCGGTCAGCGCGTGGCTTTCAAAGGTGGGCTGCGGCAGATCATTCAGACCTTCGAAACTGCGGCCTTGCAGCAACTCGGTCAGGCTGCGCTCCAGCGCCACTTCAAAGCTCGGGTGCGCGCCGAACGAGGCAAATACACCACCGGTACGCGGATTCATCAAGGTCACGCACATCACCGGGTACTGGCCGCCAAGGGAGGCGTCTTTTACCAATACCGGGAAGCCCTGCGCCTCCAGCGCCTCGATACCCGCGAGGATACCGGGGTATTTCGCCAGCACGTCTTGCGGCACATCCGGCAGGGCGATTTCATCCTCGAGAATCTCTCGCTTGACCGCGCGTTCGAAGATTTCCGACAGGCACTGCACCTGCGCTTCAACCAGCGTGTTACCGGCGCTCATGCCATTGCTCAGGTACAGGTTTTCGATCAGATTGGAGGGAAAGTAGACCTCCTCGCCATCCGACTGACGCACGAACGGCAGCGAGCAGATACCGCGCTCTACGTTGCCCGAGTTGGTGTCGTAGAGGTGCGAGCCGCGCAGTTCGCCATCGGGGTTGTAGATCGCCAGGCAATACTCGTCGAGGATTTCCTTGGGCAGCGCATCCTTGGCGCCTGGCTTGAACCAGCGCTCTTGCGGGTAATGCACGAACGCCGCATTGGCGATGTCCTCGCCCCAGAACTGATCGTTATAGAAGAAGTTGCAATTGAGCCGCTCGATAAATTCGCCCAGCGCCGACGCCAAGGCGCCTTCCTTGGTTGCGCCCTTGCCGTTGGTGAAACACATCGGCGATTGCGCATCGCGGATATGCAGCGACCACACATTGGGCACGATATTGCGCCACGACGCGATTTCGATCTTCATGCCCAAGCCAGCCAGAATGGCCGACATATTAGCGATGGTCTGCTCCAGCGGCAGGTCTTTACCGGCAATAAAGGTGCCCGCGCCTTCAGCCGAAGAAGGGATCAATAAAGCCTGAGCATCGGCGTCAAGATTTTCGACTTCTTCGATGATGAAATCAGGCCCGGTCTGCACCACCTTCTTGACCGTGCAACGCTCTATGGAGCGCAGAATACCCTGGCGATCCTTGGCAGAAATGTCAGCCGGCAACTCGACCTGAATCTTGAAGATCTGCTTGTAGCGATCCTCGGGGTCGACAATGTTGTTCTGCGACAGGCGGATGTTATCGGTAGGGATATTGCGCGTGTTGCAATACAACTTGACGAAGTAAGCCGCACACAACGCTGACGAAGCCAGGAAGTAATCGAACGGACCGGGGGCCGAGCCATCGCCCTTGTAGCGAATAGGCTGGTCGGCCACCACCGTAAAGTCGTCGAACTTGGCTTCAAGTCGAAGGTTGTCGAGAAAATTGACTTTGATTTCCATGCGGAATTACCAGAATGACGAACAGATAAATGGCCGCCATTATCCGTTTTTTCCGCAGGAAGTCACTGACCGCTGGTGCCACGCCCCTCCCGAAGGGTCAATCGTGGGTGGGCTCGCGCACATAAAAGCGCGGCGGGATGCCCCAGAGGATCAGCACCACCGCCAGCACGCTCACATGTGCCAGCGGCGTTCGCCATGGCCGTCGGAGCTGGCGACGGTCGCTGGGGATAAGCGTTATCCGGCGCTACTTGGCAAACAGCAGGCTCATGTCCTTGAACGCCTTGAACTCCAACGCATTGCCACACGGGTCGAACAAAAACATCGTCGCCTGCTCGCCGACCTGCCCCTTGAAACGCACATAAGGTTCGATCACGAATCGAGTCTCCCGGGCACGCAGGCGCTCGGCCAGGGCCTCCCACTGATCCCACTGCAGGATGATGCCGAAATGCGGCACCGGCACGTCGTGACCGTCGACCGCGTTGGAGTGCACCGATTCTTGCGAGGCGGTTTTCGGATGCTCGTGAATCACCAGCTGATGGCCGTAGAAATCGAAGTCTACCCACTGCTCGCTGGAGCGTCCTTCGGACAGGCCGAACACGTCACCATAGAAGTGGCGCGCGGCAGCAAGGTCATACACGGGAATGGCGAGGTGAAAAGGAGAAAGGCTCACGGTGGGTACCCTGTTGGTGTTTTTCGTGAGCCGATTCTTGATGAGATGAGGCCGCCAGGAAAGCGGATATCTTGCGTTCTGAGCAACGATATTTTTGATCAATAGAGGGGATTAAGCGGCCAGTTGCACCAATAAAGCTCGCCCATGTTCCAAGACCGAGCGCGCCGGGTTATCGACCTTTTGCCGACTGCCATGCCATGGCGTCTACCACGCAGCTGCGAAACAGCGAGAACAGCGACGCCTGACGTTGACGGTATTTGGCCAACAGCACGATCTCGCGGTAGAACGTCAACGGGCCCAGGTCGATCACCCGCACGTCCGAGGCATGCTCAAGCCACAGCCCTGCCATCGGGATCAGCGCCACGCCGAGCCCGCTGCGAACCATCTTGGCAATCGCATCCAGCTCGTCAAGTTCCAGCGCGTGCTGGACGTTGAGCTTGTGTTCACGCAAGAACTGCGTCACCAGCCGCCCCCCGAACGAGCCGCGGTCGTAACGGATCAGCGGCTGCTCGCGGAGGATCTGCAGCGGGTCGCCCTTCTTCAGCGCTTTAGGGGTGATCAGCACGAACGGCTCGCGGGCGATCACTTCGGCGTGCAGGTCCTTGGGCAACGCGAAGGGCGGATTGATCAGCATCGCCAGGTCGACTTCGCCGGCATCCACCTGACTGAGCAGGTTCAGGGAAACCCCCGGCACCAAAGTCGCCTCGATGAACGGCGCCTTGGCTTTGAGGGCCACCAACACCTGCGGCAGGATGCCGGTCTGCACCGTGCCGATGGCGCCGATGCGCAGCGCGCCGCGGTAATCGTTGGCGCTGTCCGGCGCGCCCATGCGCAGAAAGGTCTGGAGGATTTCCTCGGCCAGCGGCACCGCGCGCTGGCCCGCCGAATTGAGCGTCGCCGCGCGCCCGGTGCGATCGAACAGCTTGACGCCCAGGGCTTCCTCGAGATTCTTGATCTGCGCGCTGACCGCCGACTGCGTCAGCCCGACCTCCTGCCCCGCCGCGGCGAACGTACCGCGCCGGGCGACGCTGATGAAGGTTTTCAGCTCTCGTATCATCATTGGGCCTGATTGAATGGCGAGCGCGAAGTATGGAATAGCGCCTGGCGATTAGCGATAGCGCTTATTGATCGCTGTACGGGACGTCATCCTCCGGCGCCAGATACACCGGCACCCGCCAGCCCACTTCACGCAGTGAGTGAGGCACTTGATCCTGCACCCCCAGCAGTGTGGCGAAGATGGCCATGCGCACCGCCACGCCGTTATCGGTCTGTTTGAAGATCGCCAGGCGCGAGTCACGATTCAAGTCGATGCTCAGGTCATTGGCCCCCGACCGAGAATCCCTGGGCAGCGGGTGCATGATCAGGGTGTCGGCGCTGCAGTAGCGGTTGACCACGGCCGAGTTGATCTGAAAGTCGGCGCTGTAGCCTTCCAGGGTTTCTTCCTGAGAGAAGCGTTCCTTCTGGATGCGCGTGGCGTACACCACGTCGGCCCCGGTCAGCGCCTGGGCGAGGTCCTGGGTCTGCTCGATATGGTGGCCCTGGCCGGCAAGTTTCTCGATCAAGTAGTCGGGCATCATCAGCGATTCGGGCGACACGAAGGTGAGCCGCAGATTGCGATACAGCGCCAGCAATTTGCTCAACGAGTGCACGGTGCGGCCGTATTTCAGATCGCCGACGAAGACGATCCTGGCGCCATCGATCAGCTTGCTGAAACGCGAGAATTCACGCTGGATGGTGTAGAGGTCCAAGAGCGCCTGACTAGGATGCTCGCCCGGGCCATCCCCGGCGTTGATCACTGGCACATGGGTCGCCTGGGCGAATTCGGCCACCGCGCCCAGCTCGGGATGGCGCACGACGATAGCGTCGGCGTAGCCGCTGATCACCCGGCTGGTGTCCTGGATCGACTCGCCCTTGGCCATCGACGAGAAGGTAAAGCCGGTGGTATCGCACACCGAGCCACCCAGGCGGGCGAACGCGGCACTGAAGCTCAGGCGGGTGCGGGTGCTGGCTTCGAAAAACAGGTTGGCCAGCACCGCGCCATCCAGCACCCGCGTGGTTTTCTGCCGACGGGCGATCGGTTGCATGAGGTCGGCCACGCGCAGCAGGTCTTCGACCGAGTCGCGGGTATAGCTGTCCACCGACAACAGGTGATGGGCCATCTCGGAGTTGGCAGGCTGCAGCTCTACACTCTGCGGTGCGGGGGGCAGGCCCTTCAAGAGTTCGAGAATGAAACGCCTGGCGATATCCGGCATCTTGCGCATTTCTGCCGAGTGATCCGGCAGCATCCAGCTATCCAAGGCCCTACGGGTGACGCCAAGCCGCTGCGAGAGCGCATCGCGGGTGAAGTTCAAGCGACGCATGGCGTCGCGGAGAATGACTTGCTGAGGCATCACGGACCCACCCTGATATACACGCTGCGTATTCTCTTCGGGTTTATCCAACAATTCAAGTGTACACACCACCAGCAGAATCAGGCAGCCTTCGCCTCGAACTTCATCGCCAGGCCGTTCATGCAGTAGCGCAGGCCCGTGGGCTTCGGACCATCGTCGAAGACGTGGCCCAGATGGCCGCCACAGCGCGAGCAATGCGCCTCTTGGCGCAATACCCCGAAAGATCGGTCGTCATTGACGCCCACGGCCCTGTCCAACGGCGTCCAGAAGCTCGGCCAACCGGTGTGGCTGTCAAATTTGGTCGCCGAAGAGAACAACGCCAGGTCGCAACCCGCGCAGG
>CAJCIO010000007.1 GCA_903970465.1 Gammaproteobacteria bacterium | reverse complement strand
GGCACGATCGGCAACGCCCGTTTGTGCGCTGTCTTGAGATACGCCGCTTCAATGATCGCCATTGCCCCCGCGGGCAGCGGATTGCCCAGCAGATAGTTGTCGATGTCCTGATAACTGCACCCATAGGCCACCTCGTCCAGCTTGCCCGGCACCAGTTCTTCAAGGTCCGCCGTGGGCGCCTTGCCGACCAGTTGCTCGGGTGCGCCCAAGGTCTGGGCCAGCAGCCGCACCTGGCCCTTGGTCAGCCCGGACAGCGGCGCCAGGTCACAAGCGCCGTCACCGAACTTGGTGAAAAAGCCCATCACCGCCTCCGCGCCGTGGTCAGTCCCGACCACCAGCCCGCCGACGAAGTTGGCAATGGCGTATTGCGCCAACATGCGACTGCGGGCCTTGACGTTGCCCTTGGCGAAGTCGGTAAGTTCGGCGCTCGGCAGCAGGCCGTCGATGTGGATATTGCCCATCATGCCGTCCACCGCGTCAGCGATATTGACCGTGGTCACCGCATCAGCCTGGATGAACTGCAGTGCCCGTTGCGCATCCTGCTCGTCGGCCTGAGTCTTGTAGGGCAAGCGCACCGCGAAAAATTTGACCGCATGCCCCTCCCCGCGCAGCTGCTCGACCGCCAACTGGCAGAGACGCCCCGCCGTCGATGAATCGACCCCGCCGCTGATGCCCAATACCAAGGCCTTGGCGCCGGATTCGAGCAGTACGCCCTTGATGAATTCGACCCGGCGCTCGATCTCGGCACGGGCAGTCGTCGCATCCGTGATGCGCGGATCAATACCCAATGCGGCCTGAATGTCGGTTTGCAGATTGGCTTGAATGTTCATCACTTGGCTCCCTTGTCGTTGACAGTGTCGACGCCGAACACGCTGGCGGCGTAGCGCAAAAAGCTTGGGTCTTCGCAGACGTTCTTGATCGGATCGTCGGAGAACTTCACCACCGGCTGGCCGTGCACCTTGACCAGTTTCATGACGATGCTCAACGGCTCGACCCCTTCGACATCGCAGGCCAGGTGGGTACCGATGCCGAAACCCGCTCGGGCACGACCACCGACATGGCGGAAAATATTCAGCGCCTTCTCGAAATTCAGGCTGTCGGAAAACATCAATTCCTTGCTCTTGGGATCGATGCGCAGCGCCTCGTAACGGGCGATGACCTTGTCTGCCCACTCGCACGGATCACCCGAATCCTGGCGCAAGCCGTCATAGAGTTTGGCGAAGTACAGGTCAAAGGTCTTGAGGAAGAAGTCCGTCGAAATGCAGTCGGTCAACGCGATGCCCAGGCGCCCGCGGTATTCCTGCACCCAACGTTCGAGCGCCATGTTCTGGCTCTGATCAAGGCGCGTCAGTTGCTGGTGCACCATCAGCCATTCGTGGGCCATGGTGCCGATCAGTGGCAGGTTGAATTCATAGGCCAGCTGCGCGTTTGAAGTGCCGACAAACACCCCGGGGAAGTCGCGTTGCATCACGCTGACCACTTCCCGCTGCGCAGCGAACGACAAGCGCCGGCGGGTAGAGAAGTCAGACACCCGCAATTGCGCCAGCTCCTCTTTGGAGGCGTTTTTCTCTAGCCATTCGAACTTCTGATACAGCCGATCGCGCACTTGGTTCAAGGTCGCCTCCGGGTAGCGATGGCGGTTGCGCAGCTCGCTGACAGTGGCCAGGATCGGCATCTCGAACAGGATGCAGTGCAACATCGGCCCACGTACGCGGATGGCCAACTGGCCGTCTTCGACAGCAACATGCACGTAGCTGAGCTTGAAGCGGAACAACCCCAGGAAGCGCTGAAAATCAGGCGTCAGGTATTCACGAAAGCGCGCATCGAACAAGAACCGCAACTCGTCTTCGCGCATCTCCAGGCTGACCAGATTTTCGAGCTGTTCGCGGATAGGCGGAATCAGATGAGTCAGGTCTTCCCTGGAGCGCACGATGAACTTGTACTCGACCTCGACGTTCGGCAACTGGTGCAGCACTGCCTGCATCATCGAGAACTTGTAGAAGTCGTTGTCCAGCAGACTGTTGATGATTCGTGGTTGTTGGATGTATGCGCTTTCCATGATGCCTTTACTCCTGAGTGGCCGCGATCAACGCCGGTTGATCGCTGATGACCTGAATTCCTGCGTGCTGCATTGCCGCCAGCGCGTCGATGCCACCTTGTTCACTGATACCGCGGCAGGCCGGCAGGTACAGCAGCACCGCGAAGCCCGCCGAGGCCAGTTGCAGGGCCGTGGTCTTGACGCAAAAGTCCAGGGCCAGGCCGCCGACGATCACTCGCTCGATGCCCTTGGCCTTGAGGAACTCGATGACACCCGTGGACAGCTTGCTGTCCAGGTCGTGGTAGCAGGCGCCGTAAGGGTGCAGATCCGGCTCCACGCCCTTCCACACGAAGTAGTCGTAGTCATAGGGCGTCGGCAGCTCGTCCAGCAGGGTGAAGCCGTCGGTGCCGGGCACGCAGTGGCTGACCCAGGTGAGGTCGGCGTGCTTGAGGCCGGTGGGCTGGAGCATGTTCTCGTGGCCGGTCACCAGCCAGGCGGGATTGCTGGCGTGAGCGTCCTTGCTGCCGACCCGGAGGCTGGCGAGGCTAGCCATGAAGTTCAGTTCGCTGCCGATCTGGTCGCCGCCTGCCACGGGCAACTCGTCAGGGCACAGCGGGGTGAAGGACTTCTGTGCATCTACATCGAATGACGCGATGTGGCGTTTGCTGATGGTCATGTCGTGCTCCTCCGTTGCATGCAGAAAAGGTACACGTGATGTACCTTATGATCAACATCCTGCTTTAAATATTTAATGATAAGGGTCTCAGCGTTGCCATAAAGGTTCCTGTCATGTACTTTCTAGCGAAAGGAGACCCGTCGACCATGCCCAGCACACCACCCGATCCCGGCAAGAAAATGGATTACCTGCATACCATCGATCTGGTCGTGCTGCATTACTGTCGCAAAACCCAGGCCATCCAGGTGTTGCTCAACCGCCGCCAGCAGGCGCCCTTCCCCGAC
Source organism: Gammaproteobacteria bacterium (assembly GCA_903970465.1). Lineage (GTDB taxonomy): Bacteria > Pseudomonadota > Gammaproteobacteria > Pseudomonadales > Pseudomonadaceae > Aquipseudomonas. Next base: position 2,048 of record CAJCIO010000007.1, on the reverse strand, counting down.
AGCTGGGCCCTGCCGGGGCTGGTCCTCAACGGCAGCGTGCGTGACGTGACCATGGACGAAGGGGTACAGCGTCTGGTGGCTTCGAACAAGATCGGACTGCCATTGGACTATATCGAACAGGTCGCCACCGTCGGCGATGCTTACCGAGATCCGCGTTGCTGGTCGTCATCGACCATCTATCTGGCGATTCTTGCCGAGCCACCAGCCTTGAGTGACGAACAGAAATTCGTCTCGCTCAAATCCCTTGAAAGCCGCGAGACGCGCCTGCCGTTCGATCACAACGAGCTGGTCGACAAGGTTCGTGAGCGGCTGTATTCGAAGTCGTTGTACACCAGTTTGCCGTTGCTGTTTCTCGGGCAGGAGTTCAGTGCGCCGGAGGCCACTGCTGTGTATTCGGTGGTGCTCGAGCGGCCGGTGCTGAAGACCAGTATTCGGCAGCGGTTGTTGAAATTGGCGGATGAGGGGTTTATCGCTGAGACCGGGCGCAAGAAGTCCGGCGAAGGGATCAAGGCCCAGGCCACGGTGGAGAATCTGCGACCCGGCAAGGTGTTTTATTTTGATCGGTCATTCGCCTGAACCCGGATGCCCCGCGACCGGCGCAGGCCGCGCCAGCGTCGAAAAAAAACGCCGCTGAATCATCAGCGGCGTTCGATTTGGGTACCGTCAGGTCGATTTGAGCCACTTCACCGAAACAGGCACGCGAAGTTCCTCTACCCACTCGCCGGGGTTGTTCAGGTGTTTGTAACTGGCGACCCCGATCTTGCGATTTTTGCTGTTGATCGTGAGGGTAGCGTGCACATTGACCAGCCCTGTGGACGCCTCATGCCCGGTCAGGGTGATGACCTGGCCGGTATCCCCAGCGCCCAACACCTCGCAGGCGCCCGACACCGTTGTCGACAGGCTCAGTGGCGGGTTGGTCGACTGGCTGATCCGACCCTTGCCCGACACCTGGCCGGAGGTGGCGAACTCGAGCGTCAGCGCGAAGTGTTTGCCTCCCAGCAGGAAACGGCCGATGCTGAATTTGGCGGCGGTTGTTTTTTCCATAATGTTCTTGCTCCTGTGATCTTCACCACGGCTTGGGATAAGCCGTGGTCGATCAAGGGCAATGACACCATTACGCCGACCCTCTTCTGCCATATGTGTTTATCGATGCCGCACACCTGGGCACTGGACCTGTCCCGTGGTGCGATAAACCACAGTGGGGTCTGGCGGTCAGGATGACGTGTCATGGGCGTGTTCAGGCCTATCGTGATGGGGCGCCGCCGATCTCGAAGTCCTGCTTTCAAGCCCGCCTTGGGGTCGCGCGCCCCTTCCAGCAGGCCGCGTTCCGGTACGCTTGCGCAGGGATAGCCGGCGTGGATCAGGCTGTGTAAAAACGTTTTTCAGCGCGACAGGTACTCAAAAACTGACTGGAAATCGCGCTTCTACGCAAAATCCACCTCTGCTGATGTGCCGCAGCCACCCACCGGAGTGGGAGGCACGCCTTCAACGCTGCTCGCTCTCGAAGCGACCCAGGATCCACGGCATCACGCTGAGCACCAGCAGTGCCAACAAGGTGCTCAGCAATGCCGTGGCTTCCTTGCCCATGCCCGTGGCTACACCGATCGCGGCGGTCATCCAAAGACCTGCCGCAGTAGTGAGGCCTTTGACGCGTTGGGGGTCTCGGGTGCTGTTCTTGAGTATCGTGCCAGCCCCGAGGAAGCCGATACCGGCCACCACGCCCTGAACCACACGGCTCATGGCGTCGTGCTCGGCGCCGCCAAGACTGGGTACCAACACGAACAACGCCGCGCCCAGCGACACCAGCATATGCGTGCGCACTCCCGCTGATTTGCCTTGGGACTCGCGCTCGAAGCCCAGAATCCCCCCCAGTACCGCCGCCATCAATAAGCGTATGGTCACCCGCGTCAATTGCGAAGCGTCGGTGATATCGGCGAATTCGAGCACCAGCGTGTCACAGACTTCCTGCCACCATGCATTCATGGGTTTACCTTGGTTGTTGGATCTGACCCTTGAGACCGCGACGAGGGGTGCAAGTGCAGGGACTG
>CAJCIO010000006.1 GCA_903970465.1 Gammaproteobacteria bacterium | reverse complement strand
CGGAACGCTGCCCGCCAGCGGGGCGAAGAACAGCGCCAGCAGGAACAGGATCGCCACCACCACGGCGGTCAGCCCAGTGCGGCCACCAGCGCTCACGCCCGCTGCCGATTCGATATAGCTGGTGGTGGTCGAGGTACCCAGCAGCGAGCCGGCCATGGCCGCCGTGCTGTCAGCGATCAATGCGCGGCCCATCTTTGGCATGTGTCCGTCTTTGCCCATCAAACCGGCGCGTTTGGCAACGCCGATGAGGGTGCCAGAGTTATCGAACAGATCGACGAATAGAAAGGCGAAGATCACGCTCACCAGGCCGATATCCAGCGCGCCCTTGATATCCAGCTGCAGAAAGGTCGGCAGCAGCGATGGCGGCATGGAGACGATACCGCCGAACGGGCTGAACCCCCCAACGATAGAGACGATGGTCACCGCCAGAATGCCGATCAGCACCGCGCCACGAACCTTCAACGCTTCTAGGCCGACGATCAGGAAAAAGCCCAGAATCGCCAGCACCGGCCCAGGCGCCTTGAGGTCACCGATCCCGACCATGGTTGCCGGGTTGCCGACCACGATTCCGGCCTCATGCATGCCGATCAACGCCAGGAACAGGCCGATCCCGGCGGCAATACCTGAACGCAGCGGCAGCGGAATGCTGTTGACGATCCATTCGCGGATGCGAAAGATCGACAGCAGAAAAAAGCACACCGCCGAGATGAACACCGCGCCCAGCGCCACCTGCCAGGTATGCCCCATGTGCAGGACCACGGTGTAGGTAAAGAAGGCGTTGAGGCCCATGCCCGGTGCCAGGGCGATCGGGTAGTTGGCGATCAGGCCCATCACGGTGGAGCCGATGGCGGCGGCCAGGCACGTGGCGACGAATACCGCGCCCTTGTCCATGCCGGTCTCGCCGAGGATGCTCGGGTTGACGAAGAGGATGTAGGCCATGGCCAGGAACGTGGTCACGCCCGCCAGGATTTCGGTGCGCACATTGGTGTTGTGCGCCTTGAGTTGAAACAGCCTTTCCAGCATGCCTGCCCCCGCAATGGATGTAACGACCCTTAGAGCACAGCACAGCTTGCACCAGGTCGCAAAAAAGCCGCGCATCATACCAGTCGCAGGGGCTGTTGTATTTGCTGATCAGCGTGTGACATGCATACATTCCCTGTGGCGAGGGGGCTTGCTCCGTATTCGGTGTATCAGTCAGCAAATGTGTGCGTGACACACCAAATAGAGAGCGAGCCCCCTCGCCACCGAGTTGACCGCAAACCCTGATCAACTGTTACTGATTGTGCAACACAGTTCCCATCAGGTGAGGCAATTGGCCACGCGGCAATAGACCACGCGGGCGGTCGCAGGGAATGGGTCTACTCTTTTACAGATCATTGATCCAGGTCAACGCTTGCAGCCTGCAAGCGGGTCGTGGCCATTGCTCGCAATCCCTGCGTATTCAGACCCTGAAATTGCCGTGCTCCCTATGCGCAGGGGCCGTTGGCCTGGTTAGCCGCCAGTCCGCATTACCCTGATAGAGGAAGCTATATGTTCGGTTTAGAGGCAATAGATCTCGCCCGAATGCAGTTTGCGTTTACGGTTTCGTTCCACATTCTCTTCCCTGCCATCACCATCGGTCTGGCCAGTTTTCTGGCAGTGCTCGAAGGTCTCTGGCTGAAGACCCATGACGACACCTACCGCGATCTGTATCACTTCTGGTCGAAGATTTTCGCCGTCAACTTCGGTATGGGCGTGGTCTCGGGCCTGGTCATGGCCTACGAGTTCGGTACTAACTGGAGCGGATTCTCCGACTTCGCCGGTGCCATCAGTGGTCCGCTGCTGACTTACGAAGTACTCACCGCATTCTTCCTCGAAGCAGGGTTCCTCGGCGTCATGCTGTTCGGCTGGAACCGCGTCGGCCGTGGTCTGCACTTTTTCGCGACCGTCATGGTAGCCATCGGTACGCTGATCTCGACGTTCTGGATCCTGGCGTCCAACAGCTGGATGCAGACACCGCAGGGCTATGAAATCGTCGATGGCCGCGTCGTACCGCTGGACTGGCTGCAGGTGATTTTCAACCCGTCGTTCCCGTTCCGCCTGGCGCACATGTCGATCGCCGCGTTCGTCGCTACCGCGTTCTTCGTCGGTGCTTCGGCCGCCTGGCACTTGCTGCGTGGTCGCCGTACCCCGGCGATCAAGCGCATGTTCTCCATGGCCATGTGGATGGCGCTGATCGTCGCGCCGATTCAGGCGTTCGTTGGTGATGCCCACGGTCTGAATACCCTGGAGCATCAACCCGCGAAAATCGCTGCCATCGAAGGCCACTGGGAAAACGTCGGCGACGAGCCGACCCCGCTGGTGCTGTTCGGCTGGCCGGACATGAAAGCCGAGACCACGCGCTTCAAAGTCGAAGTGCCGTACCTGGGCAGCCTGATCCTGACCCACAGCCTCGACAAACAGATCCCGGCGCTCAAGTCCTTCCCGCCTGAAGACCGTCCAAACGCGACCATCGTTTTCTGGTCGTTCCGGGTCATGGCTGGCTTGGGTATGCTGATGATTTTCGTTGGCCTGTGGAGCCTCTGGCTGCGCAAGCGCGACGCGCTCTACACCTGCCGTCCGTTCCTGTACCTGACTCTGTGGATGGGGCCATCGGGCCTGATCGCGCTGTTGGCAGGCTGGTTCACCACCGAAATCGGTCGCCAGCCTTGGGTCGTCTATGGCCTGCTGCGCACCGCCGATGCTGTGTCCAATCACAGCGTCACGCAGATGAGCATCACCTTGGTGACCTTCATCGTCGTGTACTTCTCGCTGTTCGGCGTGGGTCTGGGCTACATGATGCGCCTGGTGCGCAAAGGGCCTAAAGCCCACCACGATCATCAGCCGCACGGTGGCCCTGGTCAGCAGCGCACGCCGGCACGTCCGCTGTCTGCCGCCGATGCAGACGAGCCCAGCAGCCACGAAAGCTTGAGCAAGGGGAACTGAGTCATGGGTATTGATCTTCCACTGATCTGGGCCGTGATCATCATCTTCGGCATCATGATGTACGTGGTCATGGACGGCTTCGACCTGGGGATTGGCATTCTTTTCCCCTTCTTCAAGGACAGCAAAGATCGCGACGTGGCGATGAACACCGTGGCGCCGGTCTGGGACGGTAACGAGACTTGGCTGGTGCTGGGGGGCGCGGGGTTGTTCGGCGCCTTCCCGCTGGCCTACTCGGTGGTGCTCGAGGCGCTGTACCTGCCCTTGGTGTTCATGCTCGTGGGCTTGATTTTCCGCGGCGTAGCTTTCGAGTTCCGCTTCAAGGCGACACCCGCCAAGCAGCACATCTGGGACAAGGCGTTCATCGGCGGTTCGCTGGTGGCGACCTTCTTCCAGGGTGTGGCGCTGGGCGCGTTCATCGACGGCATTCCAGTGGTCGGGCGCAAGTTCGCCGGTGGCGGTCTGGATTGGTTGACTCCGTTCAGCCTGTTCTGTGGCCTGGCACTGATCGTCGCGTACGCATTGCTGGGGTGCACCTGGCTGATCATGAAGACCCAAGGCGGCCTGCAGCAGACCATGCACAGGCTGGCGCGGCCGTTGACCTTACTGTTGCTGGCGGTGACCGGTGCGGTGAGTCTCTGGACGCCTCTGGCGCATCCGGAAATCGCCACTCGCTGGTTCAGCAAGCCAAACCTGTTCTGGTTCCTGCCGGTGCCTATCCTAGTGCTGGTCGCGGTGTATGGCCTGCTGCGCGCAGTAGCGCGTAAAGCGCACTACACACCGTTTGTGCTGACCTTGCTGCTGGTGTTCCTCGGCTACACCGGATTGGGCATCAGCCTGTGGCCACACATCGTGCCGCCGTCGCTGACCATCTGGGATGCCGCATCGCCGCCAAAAAGCCAGGGCTTCATTTTGGTCGGCACCTTGTTCATCCTGCCGTTCATCCTGGGTTACACCTTCTGGAGCTACTACGTGTTCCGCGGCAAGGTGACGCCTGAGGATGGTTACCACTAGTCATCCGTCAGACGCCCGGGCCTCAAGGGCTCGGGCGTCCTTCCAGGAGATGAGTCATGGTTCATAAAGATGTTGTTACCAATGAACAAGCGAGCGAGACGGTACAGTCGCCGTGGTACAAGCGCGTTGGCTGGCTGGTGTTGATCTACGTTGGCAGTGTGGTTGCCTTGGGGCTGTTCGCCATGCTGATCCGTCTGTTCATGACGGCAGCGGGGATGAAGTCTCACTAGGATTTGTCTCGACTGGGCTGGCCCCTTCGCCGCCGAACGCTCTACCTTGCTCCCACAGTTCAGTACGCTTGTGGGAGCCAAGCGTGCTCGCGAAGAGGCCATCACTGACACGCTGGAGTTTGATCCTCACTTGCGCGCCTTGAGCACCACGAACTTGGGCGTCGCCGCCACCTGCTCCACTCCTCGGAACAACCGAGCCAGCTTGCTGTGATAGCCCAGGTGCCGGTTGCCGACGATATACAGTGCACCCCCCACCACCAGCGCTTCGCGCGCCTGCTGGAACATCCGCCAGGCCAGGAAATCCCCCACCACCTGTTGCTGGTGAAACGGCGGATTGCACAGCACTACGTCCAATGAGTCTGCCGGCTGCGTTGCCAGGCCATCATCGGCGCGCGTAGTCACCGGGCGATCGCCCAGCGCGACCTGCCAATTCTCTGCTGCCGACTGCACCGCCATGTAGGACTCATCCACCAAGGTGTACCGCGCCTGCGGGTTGGCCAGCGCACTGGCGATGGCCAGCACGCCGTTGCCGCACCCCAGGTCTGCCACCCGAGCATCCCCAAGGTTGCCCGGCAAGTGCGGCAGAAAGGCGCGGGTTCCGATATCCAGGCCTTCGCGGCAAAACACGTTGGCATGGTTGAGCAGTTCGATGGCCGGTGCGTCGAGGCGGTAGCGCGTCGGATAGGGCGAGACTGCCACCTCGCGCGGCTGCGAAGTGGCGATCAGCAGGCGGGCTTTCTTGACCGCCAGCGACGCCTGCATCGTGCCGATATAGCGCTCCAGCAATTCACCGGCGGCCCGTGGCAAGTGCTTGACCATGGCGGCGGCGATCACCTGAGCGCCCGGTGCCAGGTGGCCCTGCAAACGAATCAGTTGCTCTTCGAGCAAGGCGAGGGTTTTCGGCACGCGGATCAGCACGCGGTCAAACGGGCCCTGCCATGGCGCGCTGGCCGGCAGAAAAGTGACTGAGTCGAACGGCTGATGATTGCGCGTCAGGTTTTTTTCCAGCGCCAGGTGGCCCAGGTAAGAGTCGCCGCTGCTGAGCAATTGGCACTGCCCACTGAGGCTCACCGCCAGGGCGCCGAAGCTGTCATTGAGCACCAGTACCCGGGTGCTGGCCGGCAGTTGCTGTTCGGCCAGATGATTGAGCAGGTACTCATCGGCGGCATCGAACGCCTGCAGCGGTTCGTCCGGCTGGTCGGGCTGGCGGATCAGGTCGAGCTGGGCATAGGCGGTTTTGAGCAGGGGCATGGCAGACGGACACGAGAGCGGTGGAGGCCGGTGATTCTACGGGGTTTTTGTGGGGGCTGCTGGGGATGACATTACAAACCGCCGGTGTTTATCTGCCGCGGTTTGCGGGAAACTGTCGCCATCAGTTCAATGGAGCGCGTCATGTCCGCCAGCGCAGAGAAATTTACCCGTCAGACCATCATCCATGTCGAACCGCTGACCCCCAGCCTGTTTATCCTGCGTACCACCCGTGACGCCGGGTTTCGCTTCGTGGCCGGACAGTTCGCGCGCCTGGGGGTGACCAAGGCCGATGGCACCGTGGTGTGGCGGGCGTATTCGATGGTGTCGTCGCCTCATGACGAGTTTCTCGAGTTCCTCTCCATAGTAGTGCCGGGCGGTGAGTTCACCAGTGAGCTGAGCCGCCTGAAGGTGGGCGATGAGTTATTAGTGGAGCGCCAGGCGACGGGCTATCTGACCCTCGATCGCTTTGTCGACGGGCGCGACCTGTGGATGCTGTCGACCGGCACCGGCGTGGCGCCGTTCCTGTCGATCCTGCAGGATTTCGAGGTGTGGGAGAAATTCGAGCGCATCATTCTGGTGTACAGCGTGCGCGAAGGGCGCGAGTTGGCGTATCAGGAGCTGATCGCCGGCCTGGAGTCACGGGATTATCTGGCGGATTACCAAGGCAAACTGACGTTTGTCGGCACGGTCAGTCGTGAGGATTATCCAGATACCCTGCGAGGCAGGATCACCGGGCTGATCGAAAGCGGCGAATTGGAAGCCAAGGCCGGCGTGGCGCTGACGCCGGAGCATTCGCGGGTCATGATCTGCGGCAATCCGGAGATGATCGACGATACCCGCAAGCTGCTCAAGGCCCGAGATATGCAGCTAAGCCTCAGCCGCCGACCGGGGCAGGTGGCGGTGGAGAATTATTGGTAAGCGGTGTTGATCGTGCGGACGCCTTCGCAAGCAAGCTTCGCTCACAGTACAAACAGTCTCATCGGCGCCCGCCTGCGGGACCGAGGCTTACCCGCGAAAGGGCCGGTAGCCCTGTCGCGAATCCAGCACGCTTAAACCAGTCGATCAGGTGCCGCTGCAGCCGGAACTGCCTTGGCATTCTGATCCTTGAGCAAATCGCGGATCTCGCCCAGCAGCACTTCTTCTTTGCTCGGAGTCGGTGGCAGGGTCGGGGCCTTGGCTTCTTCGCGCTTGAGGCGGTTGATGGCCTTGACGCCCATGAAGATGGCGAACGCGACGATGATGAAATCGATGACCGTCTGGATGAATTTGCCATAGGCCAATACGACGGCCGGTGCGTTGCCTTCTGCCGCACGGAGGGTCACGGCCAGGTCGCTGAAATCAACGCCACCAATCAATAACCCCAGAGGCGGCATGATCACATCGCCGACGAAGGAGGAAACAATCTTGCCGAATGCGGCGCCGATGATGATACCAACGGCCATGTCGACTACATTGCCCTTGACCGCAAAGGCCTTGAATTCACTTAGCACGCTCATTTACATATTCCTTGTTACAGATGAGGTTGGTCGACGCAGTGTAATTCAGCCTTGTTTCATGCTCTACGCCCGTTTTTAGTGACACGGTTATTAGCGAGAAGTTTTGTCAAATTTGAGCCTAGCCTTATTCGCGCGCGCCGCCGCAAAGTTTCATCCGTCCGGTGCGACCCTTGTAGCCAGGGGGCTTGCCCCTGATTGCGTGGGGTCACAAAACACATGGGTGCCGGGTCCACCGCATCGGGTAAAGCCCCGTCACCGCAGGTAAGTGTCTGGCCACGGGCGACGGCAGGCGCGGTATCATGGCGACTTTTGCCCCAGGAGTTTCCATGGCCAAGGCCAAGCGCATGTACGGCTGCACCGAGTGCGGCGCCACCTTCCCGAAATGGGCCGGGCAGTGCGGCGAGTGCGGCGCGTGGAACACCTTGGTGGAAACCGTGCTCGACCAGACCTCCGCAGCGCCCCCCAGCGGGCGCACCGGTTGGACGGGCCAGCAGGCACAGATTCGTACCTTGGCAGAAGTCAGCGTCGAGGAAATCCCGCGGTTCTCCACCGCATCGGCCGAACTGGACCGGGTGTTGGGCGGCGGCCTGGTCGATGGCTCGGTGGTGCTGATCGGTGGCGACCCCGGCATCGGTAAGTCGACCATTCTGCTGCAGACCTTGTGCAACATCGCCACGCGCATGCCGGCGCTGTACGTCACCGGCGAAGAATCCCAGCAACAGGTCGCCATGCGTGCGCGGCGCCTCGGGTTGCCTCAGGACAAGCTGCGGGTCATGACCGAAACCTGCATCGAAGTCATCATCGCCACCGCCAAGGTCGAGCAGCCCAAGGTGATGGTGATCGATTCCATCCAGACCATCTTCACCGAGCAGTTGCAGTCCGCCCCCGGCGGCGTGTCTCAGGTCCGCGAAAGTGCGGCGCTGCTGGTGCGCTATGCCAAGCAAAGCGGTACGGCGATCTTCTTGGTCGGCCATGTGACCAAGGAGGGCTCGCTGGCCGGGCCCAGGGTCCTGGAGCACATGGTCGATACCGTGCTGTATTTCGAAGGCGAGTCCGATGGTCGCTTGCGCTTGCTGCGCGCGGTGAAGAATCGCTTCGGCGCCGTCAACGAGCTGGGCGTGTTCGGCATGACCGATCGTGGCCTCAAGGAAGTCTCCAATCCGTCGGCGATCTTTCTGACCCGCGCGCAGGAAGAAGTGCCCGGCAGCGTGGTCATGGCCACGTGGGAAGGCACCCGGCCCATGTTGGTGGAAGTGCAGGCGCTGGTGGATGACAGTCACCTGGCCAACCCGCGCCGCGTCACCCTTGGCCTGGACCAGAATCGCCTCGCCATGTTGCTGGCAGTGCTGCATCGCCATGGCGGCATTCCCACCCACGACCAGGACGTGTTCCTCAACGTGGTGGGCGGCGTGAAGGTGCTCGAGACCGCCTCCGACCTGGCGCTGCTGGCTGCGATCATGTCGAGCCTGCGTAACCGGCCCCTGGCCAACGACCTGTTGGTGTTCGGCGAGGTCGGCCTGTCCGGCGAAGTACGTCCGGTGCCCAGCGGCCAGGAGCGCCTCAAGGAGGCCGCCAAGCATGGTTTCAAGCGTGCCATCGTGCCCAAGGCCAACGCCCCGAAAGAGAATCCGCCCGGGCTGCAGGTGATTGCGGTGACGCGGCTCGAACAGGCGCTCGATGCGTTGTTCGAGTAGCGTGCCAACACCCGGGTTTTGGCCGATATCGATCAAGACCGTTCTACGATGCGCAGGTTGTCGAGGCTGTAGTCGTTGCCTGCGCTGGTAGATTCATGGCTGCGGATCGCCAGGGAGTGTTGCTCGCCCGTCGCGATGAACTCCCGGGAATACGTGTTCCAGGTGTTGGTGACCGGGGTGAACCGTTCACCGATGACCATTCCTTCCAGCACCAGTGAGAGCAGGGGGGCCTGACTCTGGCCGATGTCCCGGCGCGCGTCGACGCTGAAGGTGTAGGTCTTGCCGGGTATCAGGCCCTGTACGGTGCGAATCAGAATGTCGCCGTGATTGACACCCGTGCTGTAGGTGGGCAATTGATAGACAATCCCGTGATCCGCGTCGCTGTTCACGAATCGTGCGGTTTCGCTGACGTTTGTAGTGCGCCAAAGCCCAGTGGTCGAGTCATTGAAGTCTGTCAGATCGTCGAAATGATCGCGGACTCGGATATCGTCCAGATGATAGTTGCCAAAGCCATGGAGGGGGCTATCGGACACGCTTACGAAATCGATGGTGGCGGTGTTTGTACTTGCGGTGAACTCGCCCTCGTATTCCCTCCAGGATTGGTGAGCCAGTAATTGGCGGCTGATGATCTCGTCATTGCCTGTCATGACTTTCAGGCTGGGGATGTTCTCCGGCAAGTTGGGAATGTTGTGGCTTTTCTTGCTTTTGTAGCTCACTCGATATCGCTTGCCTGGCTCAAGGCTGTTAAGCGTTTTGGTCAATACGACGCCGATAACGGTTGTTTCATTGTTCCCGAATAAGACGCTATTGGTGTCTTCATCGATCCGTACGATCTTCGACGGATTGCCCGCTGGGAGGGTCCAGCCGTTCAAACCCGACTCGAAGTCGGTGAGGTCATTCACGTTCACCGATACGCGGGCGGAGGTATTGGCAGGGATATTCATGATGAAACACTCTGGAAAGTGGTCGAAAGACCATGATCAGCTGTGCGGCTATAACGCGTAACTGGCAGATCTGATAGGTTGCCTCTGGTCGACAGCGGTGTTTATGATCATCCGTTTGACTGTGCCTGCGGGCGTATGCAAAGCGACCTTGGCTCAGTGCGTCACCATGATGCTGACAGGGCCGCCAAGAAATATGCTAGGTTGTTGCGATATATTATCAATTGAGGGCGTACCCATGAGCTCGACACCTTTGAATGCAGTCGCTAAAGGCTTCGGGCCGGTCAAGGCGGTGATTTTCGACATGGACGGGCTGCTGCTCGATACCGAAGGCGTGTACACCGAAGTCACGCAGATCATCGCCGCTCGTTATGGCCGCACCTTCGATTGGAGCATCAAGCAGAACACCATCGGCCTGGGCGCCGGGGATCTGTCCAAGTACATCGTCAGCGCACTGGACCTGCCCATCACGCCCGAAGAATTCATGGAAGCGCGAGCGCCGTTGATGTACGAGCGTTTTCCCAAGGCCGGGGCAATGCCGGGCGCCGAGGCGCTGGTGCGACATCTCAAGGCCAACGGTATTCCTGTCGCGGTGGGGACAAGCTCTTCGCTGCACTACTTCGATCTGAAGATCACCCGTCACCGTGAATGGTTCGCGCTGTTCGATACCATCGTCACGGCGGACGATCCGCAGGTAGGCGCCGCCAAGCCGGCGCCGGACATCTTTCTCGTCGCTGCTGAACGCCTTGGGGTGAACCCGGCCGATTGTCTGGTCTTCGAGGATTCACCCTTCGGTATCACCGCCGCCAAGGCCGCCGGCATGTTCGCCCTGGCAGTGCCCGACTCGGCGATGCCTGCCAGCAAATACACCCACGCCGACGGCTTGCTGTCGAGCCTGGAGGCATTCGTGCCGGACGCCTGGGGATTGCCGACGCGGTAACCCGGGCCCCCATGAATTCACTCGCTGATGCCTCGCCCTACCGGCGAAGCGTTGCCGGTTTTTCAGCCAGGCGTTGAAGTGGCCGGATTCGATTTTTCTCATCCGGCGACTGCTTTTATGGACTGAGAACAAGCCATAGGCAAACTTCCCCTGCGGTCACGCCAGCAGCGCTGCCAGCTCCCGCTCCAGCTCCGCCTCATCGCCCAGGTTGAGTTCGACCAGGCGGCGCAGATGACTGATTGAATCCAGATCGATATGACTGCAGTGGAAACCGAGCTGGTTGTGGTCGTCGTGTACCAACTCGACTTCCATCACCACGGGGGTGTCGTCGTTCAGGTGGATGTTGGCGGTAAAGCGCGCTTCAGGATCGCCGTGCCAAGGCTGCGGCTTTTCGATGAGCAGCCCTTTGAGGGACAGGTCCAGCAATTTCACCGGCCAACTGTTGCCGGCCTGGGTCAGCTCGGTCTTGGCGTCGAATGCAATGCGTACAAAGCGCCGACGTTCGGCGTGGGTGTCAGTCATGATTGATTCCTCCAGAGTTGCCTGACTATAGCTCAGCGCGTCGAGAGCGAAGGCGAACGGGTCGACAATCCGCACGGCCCGATCCATAAAATATCCATGCAACGCCTCTAGGACCAACGTGGGGGTGCTCTTTGGCGTAACTCTGGCTAAACTCGAATGGCTGGTTTCCGTATCCCCTAGCTGGAACTAAAACATGAAAAATAATAATAGTCTGCTACGCCATCTGCCATGGCTCGTAGTGGCAGTCATAGGAGCGGGCGCATTGGGTGTAGTTGCCCTGCGCCGAGGCGAGCCGATCAACGCGTTGTGGATCGTGGTGGCATCTGTCGCGATCTACCTGATCGCTTACCGTTACTACAGTCTGTTCATCGCCACCAAGGTGATGCAACTCGACCCTAAGCGTGCCACCCCGGCGGTGGTCAACAACGACGGGCTCGATTACGTCCCGACCAACAAACACATCTTGTTCGGCCATCACTTCGCCGCGATCGCCGGTGCGGGGCCTTTGGTCGGTCCGGTACTGGCGGCGCAAATGGGCTATCTGCCCGGCACACTATGGCTGATTGCCGGTGTGGTGCTCGCGGGGGCGGTGCAGGACTTCATGGTTCTGTTCCTCTCTACGCGTCGCGACGGCCGTTCGCTGGGCGACATGGTGCGCGAGGAAATGGGCCGCATCCCCGGCACCATCGCGCTGTTTGGCTGCTTCCTGATCATGATCATCATCCTCGCGGTACTCGCGCTGATCGTGGTCAAGGCGCTGGCCGAGAGCCCTTGGGGCATCTTCACAGTCATGGCAACCATCCCGATCGCGATGTTCATGGGCGTGTACATGCGCTACATCCGCCCGGGCCGCATTGGCGAAATCTCCCTGATCGGCGTGGTATTGCTGCTGGCGTCTATCTGGGCCGGCGGTCAGATCGCCGCGGACCCGGTGTGGGCCAAGGCGTTCTCCTTCACCGGTATCCAGATCACCTGGATGCTCATCGGCTACGGTTTCGTCGCCGCCGTGCTGCCCGTATGGCTGATCCTCGCGCCACGGGATTACCTGTCGACCTTCTTGAAAATCGGCACCATCATCGCTTTGGCGATCGGCATTCTGGTCACCATGCCCGAGTTGAAAATGCCGGCGCTCACCCAGTTCACCGATGGCACCGGTCCGGTATGGAAAGGCACGCTGTTCCCCTTCCTGTTTATTACCATTGCCTGTGGCGCGGTCTCGGGCTTCCATGCGCTGATCTCGTCGGGTACCACGCCAAAACTCCTGGATAACGAAGTCAACGCGCGTTACATCGGTTACGGCGGCATGCTCATGGAGTCGTTCGTGGCGATCATGGCCATGGTCGCCGCTTCGGTGATCGAGCCTGGCGTGTACTTCGCCATGAACAGCCCGGCCGCCGTGGTCGGGGGTGACGTGGTCGCGGTCGCTACAGCGGTCAGCAACTGGGGCTTCGCCATTACCCCCGAAGCGCTGCAGGCGGTTGCCCATGACATCGGCGAGACCACCATCCTGGCCCGTGCCGGTGGTGCGCCCACGTTGGCGGTCGGTATCGCTCAGATCCTTCATCAGGTGCTGCCAGGCCAGAACACCATGGCGTTCTGGTACCACTTCGCGATCCTGTTCGAAGCGCTGTTCATCCTGACCGCCGTCGATGCCGGTACCCGTGCCGGGCGCTTCATGCTGCAGGATCTGCTCGGTTCGTTCGTGCCCGCGCTCAAGCGTACCGAGTCCTGGGGCGCCAACGTGCTCGCCACCGCCATCTGCGTGGCGCTGTGGGGCTACCTGTTGTATCAAGGCGTGATCGATCCGCTGGGGGGCATCAACACCTTGTGGCCGCTGTTCGGTATCTCCAACCAGATGCTTGCCGGTATCGCCCTGATGCTCGGCGCGGTAGTGCTGGTGAAGATGAAGCGTCAGCGTTACGTGTGGGTGCCGCTGGTGCCGGCAGTCTGGCTGTTGATTTGCACCACCACGGCCGGCTTTATCAAGCTGTTCGATGCCAGCCCGGCAGTGGGCTTCCTGGCCCTGGCCAAGAAGTACAGCGACGCACTGGCGGCCGGCCAAGTGATCGCGCCGGCCAAGAGCGTGGATCAGATGCAGCACGTGATCTTCAACGCGTACACCAACGCGACCTTGACCGGGCTGTTTCTGTTCGTGGTCTTCGCGATTCTGTTCTTCGCCATCAAGGTCGGCGTCGCGGCCTGGGGCACCAAAGAGCGCACCGACAAGGAGGCGCCATTCCAGGCGCAGCCCAATGCGTGATCAACCGAGGGTAGCGCCATGTTCAATGACCTGAGCCGGCTGGGTAAATACCTGGGCCAGGCTGCTCGCCTGATGGTGGGGATGCCTGACTACGACAATTACGTCGAGCACATGCAGACCCAGCACCCGGACAAGCCGATGATGAGCTACGAGGCATTTTTCCGGGAGCGCCAGGAAGCCCGTTACGGTGGCAAGGGCGGGCCGAAGTGTTGCTAAGGTCCTGACTCTCGGCGCAATCCCTGTGGGAGCGAGCTCTGCTCGCGAAGCCTTTGAACGCTTCGCAGGCTGAGCCCGCTCCCACAGTTGTTTTGAGTACATTTTTGAAAATGGAGGCTAGCGTTTGACTCTTCCCATCCCCGTCACCATCCTCAGCGGCTTCCTCGGCGCAGGCAAGACCACCTTGCTGCGCTACCTGCTACGCGCCGAACACGGCCTCAAGATCGCCGTGATCGAAAACGAATTCAGCGAAACCAGCATCGACACCCAATTGCTGGGCGACGAGCCCGTGCAAGTCATGACCCTCGCCAACGGCTGCGTTTGCTGCACCATCCATACCGATCTGACCAAGGCCCTGTATCTGTTGCTGGAGCGCCTCGACAGCGGCGCGATCGCCTTCGACCGCCTGGTGATCGAGTGCACCGGTCTGGCCGACCCCGCCCCGGTGGCACAGACGTTTTTCATCGATGAAGAGTTGCGCGAGCGTTACATCCTCGACGGCATCATTACCTTGGTCGACGCTGCCAACGCCGACACCCACCTGGCCCAGACCATCGCCCAGGCCCAGGTCGGTTTTGCCGATCGCCTGCTGCTCAGCAAGACCGATCTGGTCGCCCCCGAAGTCGTTGATGCGCTGAGTGCACGCCTGACGCGCATCAACCGGCGCGCGCCGATCGGTATCGTCAAGCAGGGCGAGATCGACCTCGCCGAGTTGCTGGATGTGCGCGGCTTCAACCTCAATGCCGACCTGGGCGGTGGCCTGAGCCTGCGCCCGGTAATCGGTGCCTCGGCAGACCGCATCTCGAGCATGGTGCTGCGCACTGACAAGCCTTTGAATATCGAGCGCCTCAGCGACTTCATGAACGAACTGCTGGAAGACCATGGCAAGCAGTTGTTGCGCTACAAAGGCGTGTTGAATATTGAAGGGGAGTCGCGGCGCCTGGTATTCCAGGGTGTACTGAAACTTTATGGCTTTGATTGGGACACAGAATGGGCTGCAGATGAGCCTCGCGAAAGCGTGATGGTGTTCATTGCTGATGAGCTGCCGGAGCAGAGCATTCGCGAGGGGTTCGAACGGTTGTGACGGGTGTTGGCTGTGCTGACGCCTTCGCGGGCAAGCCTTGCTCCCACAGGGCATTGTAGGAGCAAGGCTTGCCCGCGAAGAGGCCGTCCCTGCTGGCGATATTCCCCGTGACACCCCAACGAAAAGCCCGGCTCACTGAGCCGGGCTTTTCATATCACATCAACCCGATCAGCCGTAAACCGGCAGCTTGGCGCAGATGGCCTTGACCTTCTCGCGAACCGAGTCGATGACCGCGTCGTTGCTCAGGTCAGCCAGGATGTCGCAGATCCAGCCGGCCAGTTCCTTGCACTCTGCCTCTTTGAAGCCACGGGTGGTGACGGCCGGGGTGCCGAAACGCAGGCCCGAGGTCACGAACGGTGAGCGTGGATCGTTCGGAACGGAGTTCTTGTTGACGGTAATGAAAGCGCGACCCAACGCGGCGTCGGCGTCTTTACCGGAGATGTCCTGCTTGATCAGCGACAGCAGGAACAGGTGGTTCTGTGTGCCGCCCGACACTACGTCGAAGCCGCGCTCGATGAACACGCCGGCCATGGCCTGGGCGTTTTTCACCACTTGCTGCTGGTATTCCTTGAACTCAGGCTGCAGCGCCTCTTTGAAGCAGATCGCCTTGGCCGCGATGACGTGCTCCAGCGGGCCGCCCTGGGAGCCAGGGAAGACTGCCGAGTTGAGTTTTTTCTCGATGTCGGCGTTGGCACGGGCCAGGATCAGGCCACCACGTGGACCGCGCAGGGTCTTGTGAGTGGTGGTGGTCACGACGTCGGCGAACGGCACCGGGTTCGGATACACGCCTGCCGCGACCAGACCGGCCACGTGGGCCATGTCGACGAACAGGTAGGCACCGACCTTGTCGGCGATTTCGCGGAAGCGCGGGAAGTCTAGGATCTGCGAGTAGGCAGAGAAGCCGGCCACGATCATTTTCGGCTTGTGCTCGACCGCCAGGCGCTCGACTTCGTCGTAGTCGATCAGACCGTTGCCGTCGATGCCGTACTGGATGGCATTGTACAGCTTGCCCGACGAGCTGACGCTGGCGCCGTGGGTCAGGTGACCGCCGTGGGCCAGGCTCATGCCCAGGATGGTGTCGCCCGCTTGCAGCAGGGCCAGGTACACCGCCGAGTTGGCTTGGGAGCCGGCGTGCGGTTGAACGTTGGCGTAATCGGCACCGAACAGTTGCTTGGCGCGGTCGATTGCCAGCTGCTCGACCACGTCGACGAATTCACAGCCGCCGTAGTAACGCTTGCCTGGGTAGCCTTCAGCGTACTTGTTGGTCAGCACCGAGCCTTGGGCTTCCATGACAGCCGGGCTGGTGTAGTTTTCGGAAGCGATCAGCTCGATGTGCTCTTCCTGGCGCTGGGCTTCTTGCTCCATGGCGGCAAAGAGATCGGCGTCGTACTTGGCAATAGTCAAATCACGGCGGAACATGGCGGTCCTCGAGGATCGGTCAGAAAAGGGGGGCATTCTAACCCATCAAAAGTTATCTGGCATATGAATGGGAGTCATTGGCTGGACGAGTGGGATTCATGCGCTCCGTGATCGGCAGATGTATTTGCGGCGCCCCCAGTTCGAGCTGTCTGGCGTCGTACTGTGGGAGCAAGGCTTGCCCGCGAGGAGGCCCGAAAGGCCCCCGCAATCAATCGAACATGAACAACGCATCGTTGCTGAACTGCGCCTCGAAGCGGTTCGCCGGCATTGGCCTTCCGAACAGATAACCCTGCACCTCATCACAGCCATGTTCACGCAGGAACTCCAGCTGTTCGTGGGTCTCGACGCCCTCGGCGATCACCGCCAGGTTCAAGCTGTGGGCCATGGCGATGATCGCCCGGGCGATCTGCGCGTCCTGCTCGCCCGACGGCAGGCCATCGACGAACGAACGGTCGATTTTCAGCACGTCGATGGGGAACTGCTTGAGGTAGTTGAGCGACGAATACCCCGTGCCGAAGTCGTCCACCGCGATGCTCAGGCCGAGAAACTTCAAGCTGTCGAGAATCAGCATGGCCTCGTTGACCTCACGCATCAGGATGCTTTCGGTCAGCTCCAGCTCCAGGCAGGCAGGTGGCAGCCCGGTTTCCTTGAGGATGGTTGCGATCCGCGTACCCAATTGGCCGTCCGAGAACTGCCGGGCCGAGATGTTCACCGAGATCTTGGGCACGCGCACTTTGGCCGCGTGCCAGGCCTTGAGCTGACGACAGGCTTCGGTAATGACCCAGTCGCCCACATCCACTACCAGGCCAAGCTCTTCGAGCACCGGGATGAAGTCCCCAGGCGGCACCAGCCCGCGCCGTGGATGACGCCAGCGCAACAGCGCCTCGGCACCCGTTAGGCGCTTGCCGTCGCCGCTGAACTGCGGCTGGTAATACAGCACGAACTCTTCTTGTTCCAGCGCATGGCGCAGGTCGCTTTCCAGCTCCAGACGCTCCAGCGCCGTGGCGTTCATGTCGGCCTGGTAGAACTGAAAGTTGTTCTTGCCGCGTTCCTTGGCGTGATACATCGCCGTGTCGGCGTTCTTCATCAATTGGCTCAGCTCGTTGCCGTCCTGCGGGCTGAGGGCGATACCGATACTGGCGGTCACGAAGAATTCGCGGCCTTCGAGCACGAACGGCTTCACCAGGCTGCTCAGGATCTGCTCGGCCACGTGGATCGCGCGGTTGAGCGCGATCTCGCGGGTGGCACCCGGTTGCAGCAGCAGAGTGAACTCGTCGCCACCCATGCGCGCCACCGTGTCGTCGTCATCCACGCAGCCCAGCAGGCGCGTGGCCATTTCCTTGAGCATGCGGTCACCGGCGGCGTGCCCCAGCGAATCGTTGATCGGCTTGAAGCGGTCGAGGTCGAGGAACATCAACACCACCCACGACTTCTGCCGTTCCGCCGATTGCAGGGCAGTGTGCAGTCGGTCCTGGAACAGCGTGCGGTTAGGCAGGTGGGTGAGGGCGTCGTAATAGGCCAGCCGGTGAATACGTTGCTCGCTGGCCTTGCGCTCGCTGATGTCGCTAAAAAAGCACACGTAGCTGGCCAGGTCGCCTTCGTCGTCGACGACCGCAGTGATGCCGACCCAGGCCGGGTAATGCTCGCCGCTGCGGCGCTTGAGCCAGACTTCTCCTTCCCAGCTGCTGCGCTCGTGCAACTGCTTGATGATGTAGGCCAGGTGCGCTTCCTGGTGTTCCACCACGGTGAGCATCTTGGGCAGTTCGTCGAGAACCTGCGATACCGCGTAGCCGCTCACGCGGGTGAAGGCGTCGTTGGCCTGGACGATATAGCCGGCGGGGTCGGTGATGAGGATCGCCGAGGTCGAGTGCTCGAATACCGTGGCGGCCATGCGCACGTCTTTTTCGGCGCGACGCTGCTGACTGATATCGCGGCCGACGCCCAGAATGCCTTCGAATTGATCGTTTTCGTCCCACACCAATACCAGGCGCAGTTCGATCGGTATCTTGCGGCCATCGGCGCGCAAGCAATCGAACAGGAACAACTGCGTGTGCAGCGTGCGCCGCAACTCGGCCATCGCCTCGCTGGTATCCAGAGCGCGATTAAGGCGTTCGATCAATGCTTCGAGGCTGACCAGTTGCGCCGGGTTGGCGATGATCGCCTGCCAGCCCTGATCGAAGATGGACACCACGTCATAGCCGAGCACGGTCTGCACCGACGGGCTGACATAGTTGAGTTGCAGGCGGCTATCGGTGGAGAAGATCACGTCACTGATGCTTTCGGCCAGCATGCGATAGCGCTTTTCGCTGTCGCGCAGGGACTCGCTGGCCGCCAGTTGCTCGGTGACATCCTTGGCCACGCCGATGATCCGCGTCACCCGCCCGTTGTGGTCGCGGGCCAGGGTTTGTTCACGCACGTCGAAACGCCGCCAGCTCCCATCGAGATGCTGGAAACGGTACTGCACGTGCAACGGCTCGATGTAGCCGGAATCTCGCTGGTGCTGGCGCAATGTGTGGTAATGGGCCGCGTCATCAGGGTGCAGCCGGGTTTCCCAGAACTGTTCGCCTTTTTCCTCCAGCTCGCCTTTTCGGTAGCCCAGGATTTCACCCAGGTGATTGTTGCTGTAGATCTGTGACCGGCTGAGCACATCGCCCACGTACAGGTGATCCGGCACGCTGCTGACCACGTTGGACCAGAACCGCTCGCGTTCCACCAGCGACAGCTCGATCTGCTTGCGGCGCGTGTTGTCGCTGAGGCTGAGGATGACCGCGTGGTAGTCGTCGGTCTGTTCGGGGAAGCGCACCATGACCCACACGTACTGATCGAGCCCGTTGGCATCGGTCAGCCGCACTTCGATCTCGACTTCGTGCTGGCGATCAAGCAGCGCTTCGACCACCTGATAGCCCACGCCACGGGAACTGTCCGAGCCCTCGAGCAACTGCTGCCATTGGCCCTGGTTGACATCAGGGCCCAGCAAGCTGACGGCCACCTGGTTGATCTCGGTAATGCGCAGCTGTTTCATCAGCAATGGCAGGCGGTCAGGGTGGATGCTCAACCAGCGATCGAGCTCCTCGCGACGCTTGATGGCAATGCCATGCAGAAAAACCTGGACCTCGCTGAGGTCGAGCACGCACAGGGCAACGCCGGTGCCTTCGAAAATATCCTGATAGCGTCGGCGCCCGGCCTGCAGCTCGCGTTGACGGCGGCGCATGTTGAGCAGGGCGATGCCCGGCAGCAGCGACAGCAGAATCCCCAAGAGGCATTTGGCCAGCAACGACGGAATCAGCGCCCGGCGTGCCTGATTCGCGTCATACAAGGTGCGCAGCTGCCAGTCGCTGTTGCTCAGGCGTGACATCATCAGGCTCTGTTCATGCTCCTGAGCGCTCAGCTGGGCAGCGGTATGGGGGGTGTTGTCCTCGCGACGAACAACCTGGCCGGTCAGGTGATTTTCCAGCAGCCAGTGCTCGGTAATGGCGCGGGCGGCCTGATGCGTCAGGGTTTCATAGACGCCCGGTTGCAGGCGCAGCAGCCAGCGCGCGCCGTCGCGGCTGGCCGGCTGATTGAGCAGCAGGTAGATCCAGTCACCGTTAGCGCTGTTGCTATAGAAGTAGCTCTGGCCTGCGGTGCGTGCCGCGATGCGGCGGATCTCGTCCTGATCGCTGCTTTGCGCCACGCTGTCGGCGATCACCCGTCCGGTCTCGTCGAGCCAGGCCACGCTGTGCAGATCGGGCAGCGCCTGGCGCAGATTGTCGAGCAGGGCGGCCTTGTCGGAGGAGGTCGCCCAGGACGGGTTGCTGAGCATCTGGTTGAGGCCGATCTGGGCATACAGCGCCATGCCGCCATCGACCTGGGCGGTGAGGTCGGTGCTGTAATCCAGAGCGCGCTGGCGCTGTTCGGCCTGGGTGCGCTGGAACTGGTCGACCAGTTGCCAGAACAACAGTGCCAACAGCACCAAGGCAAGCAATGCCAGGGCACTTTTTATGGAGCCGTGCAGGGGCGTGCCAGTTTCCTGGCCTTTGAGGCGCGACGGCGACGGCTGCGGGAACTGGGTCAAACGGTTTCATCCTGCGATAGGGCTGACTGGGCAGGTGGGGTCGCACGGGCAAAACGGCGCCTGCGTGTCACTCACAGATTTCACTATAGGCCGCACGCGCGAATGGTGCTTAGCTTGCCTTGAATTATGGCAAAGGGCCAGACCCGATGGCGGTCAGTTTGTCGCGATTGCAGTATTCTGGAGGCAAAGCCGCTCAGCCAGGGTTTACAGCGGGGTCAGCATGTTCATCACGGTGTCCAGAGCGTTACGCGTGTCGTCCAGTTGCACCAGCGAAGCATGACGAGCGCCCAGCGCATCGCGATTCTTGATGGCGGTAAGGATGGCCTTGTGCCGAGGCAAGGTAAGTTCTTGCACGTTGGGGCGCTGGTTGGTGACGTTGATCGACTCGCGCAGGGGCAGCGAGAGCATGTTGCACATATAGGCCAACAGATCGTTGTGGGTGGCGTCAGCGATGGCACGATGGAAATCCAGGTCGGCCTGCAGGCGCACTTCGTGGGTTTGCGCGCCTTCCATTCGCTGATAGGCCAGGGCGATGGTGTCGATATCGGCTTCGGTAGCAGTGGTCGCGGCCATGGCGGCGATTTCCGGTTCGAGCACCCGGCGTACCCCGGCCAAGGTATTGAAGAACTCGCTGTGGGGCGTCGATTGCATCAGCCAGAACAGTACGTCCGGGTCAAGCAGGTGCCATTCGGCCCGGGGCCGCACCAGGGTGCCGACCCGCGGCTTGGAAGACACCAGACCCTTGGCGCTGAGTACGCGCGTGGCCTCGCGCAGTACTGGCCGGCTGACCTGATATTCCTCGCAGAGGCTCGACTCCAGCGGCAGCTTGTGTTCCGGCTTGAAGCGCCCGGAGACGATATGCATGCCCAGCTCCTGAACGATCTGGGCATGCATGCTCTTGCGCGGTTTTGGAGCCTGATAATCCATAGCGAGGAGAATGTCTCTGGCGAAATACCGGGCATCATAGCATCGGGTTGGGCATCCTCTGTAGCGAGGGGGGCAAGCTCCCACTCGCTGCAGTCAGTGGGTTTTCAATGCGAGTGACGCGGCACGGCCGATCCGCGGCAACCCACCAGAAAGTCGAAGTCGCAACCCTGGTCGGCCTGCAGCACATGGTCAACATACAACCGCGCGTAGCCGCTGGAAAAGATGTTGGCGCTGGTGTCCGGTTTCAGATCGGCGAGGCGTGCGGCCAGCTCCGCATCGCTGATGTCCAGGTGCAGGCGGCCACCGGCGCAATCGAGTTCGATGAAATCGCCATTGCGTACGGCCGCCAACGGGCCACCCGCAGCCGCTTCCGGGGCGACGTGCAACACTACGGTGCCGTAGGCGGTGCCGCTCATGCGCGCATCAGAGATCCGCACCATGTCGCTCACGCCTTTGGCCAGCACTTTGGGCGGCAGGCCCATGTTGCCGACTTCGGCCATGCCGGGGTAACCCTTTGGACCGGCATTCTTGAGCACCAGCACGCAGGTTTCGTCGACATCCAGATCCGGATCGGCGATGCGTGCCTTGTAGTCGTCGAAATTCTCGAACACCACGGCACGGCCGCGATGCTGCATCAGTGCCGGAGTGGCCGCCGATGGCTTGAGCACTGCGCCCCGTGGCGACAAGTTGCCGCGCAGGATGCACAGGCCACCGTCGGCGACCAGCGGCTTGTCGAGGGGACGGATCACTTCGTCGTTGTATTGCGGCGATGCCTGGCAGTTCTTCCACAGGCTCTGGCCGTTGGCGGTCAGCGCCTCGGGGTTAGGCAGCAGGCCGGCCTCACCGAGACGACGGATCACCGCAGGCAAGCCGCCAGCGTAGTAGAACTCTTCCATCAGGAAGCGCCCCGACGGCTGCAGGTCGACGATGGTCGGCGTGCCGCGACCGATGCGGGTCCAGTCTTCGAGGTCAAGCTCGACGCCAATGCGCCCGGCGATGGCCTTGAGGTGAATGACGGCATTGGTCGAGCCACCAATGGCGGCGTTGATGCGGATAGCGTTCTCGAACGCCGCCTTGGTGAGAATCTTCGACAGGCGCAGGTCCTCGCGGACCATGTCGACCATTCGCATGCCCGAGAGGTGCGCGAGCACATAGCGGCGTGAATCCACGGCGGGGATGGCCGCGTTGTGCGGCAACGAGGTGCCCAGCGCTTCGGCCATGCAGGCCATGGTCGAGGCCGTGCCCATGGTGTTGCAGGTACCGGCCGATCGCGACATGCCCGCTTCGGCGGAGAGGAACTCGTCCAGGCTGATCTGCCCG
>CAJCIO010000005.1 GCA_903970465.1 Gammaproteobacteria bacterium | reverse complement strand
AGGCCCTGGCCGCCGTACTCCATGAGCACATCCTTGCCCGCCACACCGAGGTCGGCGGCGCCGTGCTCGACATAGGTCGGAACGTCCGTGGCCCGCACGATCAGCAGGCGTACATCGTCCTGCGTGGTCGGGATGATCAGTTTGCGGCTTTTGTCCGGATTCTCGGTCGGCACGATACCCGCTGCAGCCAGCAGCGGCAGAGTGTCGTCGAGGATGCGGCCCTTGGACAGCGCGATGGTCAACATGGAAAACATCGATCCTTATAATTTATTCGGCAATAACCCCATGGGGCGCATCCCTGCGCCCGGAAGCACTAGCCCGGTACGCGGCGAATCTTGGCGCCGAGCATCTGCAGTTTTTCCTCGATGCACTCGTAACCACGGTCGATGTGGTAGATGCGATCGATCAGGGTATCGCCCTCGGCGACCAGCGCGGCGATGACCAGGCTGGCGGAAGCGCGCAGGTCGGTGGCCATCACTGGCGCGCCCTTGAGCTTCAGCGTGCCGGTCACGACGGCGGTGTTACCTTCGACCAGGATGTGTGCGCCCATGCGGACCATTTCATAGACGTGCATGAAACGGTTTTCGAACACGGTCTCGATGACCGCACCCGTGCCTTCGGCGATGGCGTTGAGCGAAACGAACTGCGCCTGCATGTCGGTCGGGAACGCTGGGTACGGAGCGGTACGCAGGTTGACGGCCTTGGGCCGCTTGCCATGCATGTTCAGCTCGATCCAGTCTTCGCCGGTGGTGATTTCGGCGCCGGCTTCGCGCAGCTTGTCGAGTACGGCTTCGAGGATGGTCGGATCGGTGTCCTTGAGCTTGACGCGACCACCGGTGGCAGCAGCGGCAACCAGGTAGGTGCCGGTCTCGATACGGTCCGGCATCACCTTGTAGTGAGCCGAGCCCAGGCGTTTGACGCCGTCAATGGTGATGGTGTCGGTGCCAGCACCCTGGACGTTACCACCCATGGCATTGATGAAGTTGGCGAGGTCGACCACTTCCGGCTCGCGTGCAGCGTTCTGCAGTACGGTACGGCCGTTGGCCAGCGATGCGGCCATCATGATGTTCTCGGTACCGGTCACGCTGACGGTATCGAAGAAGAAGTTGGCACCGCGCAAACCGCCTTCCGGCGCTTTGGCCTTGATGTAGCCGGCTTCGACTTCGATCACTGCGCCCATGGCTTCAAGGCCACGAATGTGCAGGTCGACCGGACGCGAACCGATGGCGCAACCGCCAGGCAGGGCCACTTCGGCCTCGCCAAAGCGGGCAACCATGGGGCCCAGCACCAGGATCGACGCGCGCATGGTTTTCACCAGCTCGTAGGGTGCGATCAGCGTCTTGATGGTGCGCGGGTCGATTTCCACGGCCATCTTTTCGTCGATGATCGGCTCGATGCCCATGCGGCCGAACAGCTCGATCATCGTGGTGATGTCGTGCAGGTGCGGCAGGTTGGCGACCGTGACCGGCGCATCGGCCAGCAAGGTGGCGGCCAGAATCGGCAGGGCGGAGTTCTTCGCCCCGGAAATGCGGATTTCCCCATCAAGAGGAATGCCGCCAGTAATAATCAGTTTGTCCATTAGAATCTCGACCCCAAAGGGCTCAGGTGCGCTCAGCCCAGGCTGCGCGGCTGAAGAATTTCATCGTTACCGCATGGATACTGCCGTCGGCAATCCAAGGGTTCAAATGAGCATAGATCTGCTGCTGACGGGCGACCGGTCTGAGGGCGGCGATTTCGTCACTGATCACATTCAACTGGAAGTTGCAGCCTTCGCCTTCAACCTCCACCTGGACTTGCGGCAGCTTTCCTTCAAGGAAGCTCTTAACTTCTACGGCCTGCATGCTCAACCTCAATCGGCGCCCTGTGCGCGCGGGTCGGCCATCATACAAAAAAAGCCCCGCGCCTGCGAACCCGGATAGGAGGACTCTGACGGAGGGCGATGACGCTGATGGCGTTGTCAGTCACGGACCAGCAGTGCGCTGATCCCGGATACTTCGGCAATCTGTGCCATGTCGTTCGGCAAGCCACGGACTACAAGCGTCTTGCCCCCGGCTCTGGCGTCACGGGTGAACCCCAACAGCAACGATACGCCGACACTGTTGGCCTTCTCCACCGCCGTGCAGTCGACGATCAGCGGATCGGCGCTGCTGCTGGCGATCAGCTTGCGGCCCTGTTCACGCAGGGCCGGCCCGGAGCGATAGTCCAGTACACCGGCAAGCGCGAGCACGCCGGTGTCTTGCAGGCTGACACTGGCGGTCATTGGGCTGGCGCCGGAGCAGCGCTGTCGGTGGTCTGCTTGGCCTTGGCGACTTCGCCAGCCCAACCATTGATGGTCTTGTCCAGGTCGTTGCCGTTCTGCTGCATGGCATCGGCGAACTGATCACGGAACAGCTTGCCGACGTTGATGCCATTGAGCACCACGTTGCGCACTTTCCACTCGCCGTTGATTTTCTCGAGGGTGTAGGACACGGGATAGACTGCGCCATTGCTGCCCTTGACGGTCATATCGACACTGGTGCGGTCGCCACTTTCGTCTTTGGGTGGCGCAACGGTGATGCCTTGGTCGTTGTAATCGAGCAACGCATTGCCATAGAACTGAAACAGGCCGCGCTTGAAGTTCTCCTGGAAGCGCGCCATTTGCTCAGGCGTCGCTTTGCGCGAGTACTTGACGGTCATCACGCTCTTGGAGATGCCCTCGGCGTCCACGACCGGCCCGACGATACGGTTGAGCGCATCGTAGAAGGCCTGCGGGTTGGACTTGTATTGCGCACGATTGGTAGCCAGGTCGCCCAGTAGGTCGTGCGTGGTGTTTTGTACCAGATCATGAGCCGAAACGCTGGGAGCCGCGTTGGCAAACATCGGCAGGGCCGCCAGCAGGACCAGCAGGCCGCGTCGCAAAGTCGAAATCATTGAACCACTCCTCATTTGGCGTCTTTGGCGTCTTTGCCCACGCTATTGAGCAAGAATTTGCCGATCAGGTCCTCCAGTACCAACGAGGACTGGGTATCGTGGATCGTGCCGCCGTTGGCGAGCAGCTTGTCGTCGCCCCCCACACTGATACCGACGTATTTCTCGCCCAGCAGGCCAGCCGTCAGGATCGATGCGGTGGAGTCGATCGGCAGGTTGTCGACCTTCTTGTCAATTTGCATGGTCACTCGGCCAGTGAAGTTATCGCGATCCAGATCGATCGCCGTGACCTTGCCGATGGTGACACCGGCCATGCTCACCTTGGCTCTGACCGTCAAACCGGCGATATTGTCGAAATAAGCATAAAGTTTATAGGTGTCGGCGGACGGAGTGGCTGCAAGACCGCTGACGCGCAAGGCCAACAAGAGCAGAGCCAGGATCCCGGCCAGTAAAAACAGGCCGACACCGACTTCCAGGGTGCGGTTTTGCATCAGAAATCTCCAAACATCAAAGCGGTCAGAATGAAATCCAGGCCGAGCACGGCCAACGAGGCGTAGACAACGGTCTTGGTCGTGGCACGGCTGATGCCCTCGGACGTGGGCTCGCAGTCATACCCTTGGAACACGGCGATCCAGGTCACTACAAAGGCAAAAACAACGCTTTTGATCACGCCGTTGAGAACATCGGTGTTGAAGGTCACGCTGTTTTGCATGTTGGCCCAGAACGAACCGGAATACACGCCCAGCCATTCGATCGCGACCCACGAGCCACCCCAGATACCGACCACGCTGAAGATCAGCGCGAGCACCGGCAACGAGACGAAACCGGCCCAGAGGCGCGGCGCGGCAATATGTTTGAGCGGGTCGACACCGATCATCTCAAGGCTCGAGAGCTGCTCGGTCGACTTCATGTTGCCGATCTCGGCGGTCAATGCCGAGCCAGCCCGGCCGGCGAACAGCAGCGCGGTGACCACCGGCCCCAGTTCGCGCAGCAGGGTCAGGGCAACCATTTGCCCCGTGGCTTGCGCGGACCCGTACTTGCTCAGGATGCTGAAACCCTGCAACGCCAGCACCATACCGATGAACATCCCGGACACCACGACGATGGCCAGGGACATCACACCGACTGAATACAGTTGCTTGACCAGTAGCTGAAAACCGCCGCCACTGGTGCTGCGGCCGAACAGAGCATGAAACAGAAAGAGCGTCGAACGCCCCAGAATGGCCACGGCCTCGATGGCGGAATGGCCAAACAGGGCCACGCGGTCGGTCAATGTCTTGCGACGCATCAGCGCTTCCCCAGGAAATCAGCGTCGAGAGCCGGCGCAGGAAAGTGGAAGGGCACGGGACCGTCGGGGTCCCCTTTCATGAATTGGCGAATGCGCGGGTTATCGGAGCCCATGAGCTCTGTCGGCGTCCCCTGCCCCAGCACCTGACCGTCACCGACCACATAGATGTAGTCCGCGATGCTGGCGGTCTCGGCCAGGTCGTGGGAGACGACCACGCTGGTGATGCCCAGGGCATCATTGAGCAGGCGGATAAGCCGCACGAGCACGCCCATGGCGATCGGGTCCTGGCCTACGAAAGGTTCGTCGTACATGAGGATCTGTGGATCCATGGCGATCGCCCGGGCCAGCGCCACGCGACGCTTCATGCCGCCGGACAGTTCGTCAGGCATCAATTCCACGGCACCGCGCAAGCCAACAGCCTGCAGCTTCATGAGGACGATGTCGCGGATCATCTCTTCGGGCAGCTCGGTATGCACCCGCAGCGGGAAGGCGACGTTTTCGAAGACATCCAGATCGGTGAACAGCGCGCCACTCTGAAACAGTACGCCCATGTGCTTGCGGGCATCGAACAAATCGCTGCGCGACAGCTTGGGCAGGTTCTGGCCATTGACCCAGACCTCGCCGGTGGATGGCCGCAACTGCGCGCCCATCAATCTCAGGAGGGTGGTCTTGCCGCAACCGGACGGCCCCATGATGCCGGTCACCTTGCCCTTGGGAATACGAATATCGACGTTGTTGAAAATGCTGCGCGATCCTCGCTTGAAGGACACGCCCTTCAATTCGACCGCGTAGGCGTTATCGGCACTCAATTGAAACTCCTTTCGATGCAGCCTCTTGCTCGTGCGCATGGACGCAAAAGTGCCATACGAGGACCGAGATGGCCGAACAGGCGGCGAACTATATCACCGCAGACACAGACGGCCAAAGCTCGAAACGCAACAGACTTTCTCCAAATGCATGAAAGTTATGATCGCGCGTGAGGGTTTCACGTATTACCGCTATAATCGCCGCCTTTTCATCAGGCATTCCGATTTTCGACATGACTCAGGCCAACGAACTGATCCAATCCGCCCAGCGCACCATCCGCTATGAAATCGAAGCGGTCGAGGGCCTGCTGGCCCATATCGACGCCGATTTCGTGCGCGCCTGCGAGATGATCCTGAGCAGCAAGGGTCGGGTCGTGGTGCTGGGCATGGGCAAATCCGGGCATGTCGGCAAGAAGATCGCAGCCACCCTGGCCAGCACTGGCACGCCGGCGTTTTTCGTGCACCCGGCTGAAGCCAGCCACGGCGACATGGGCATGATCACCCGCGATGACATCATTCTGGCTCTGTCCAACTCTGGCACCACCGCCGAGATCGTCACCCTGCTACCCCTGATCAAACGTCTGGGCATCAAGCTGATCAGCGTGACCGGCAACCCCGAATCGACGCTGGCCAAGACCGCCGAGGTCAATCTCGATGTGCGTGTGGCTCAGGAAGCCTGCCCGCTCAACCTGGCCCCGACCTCCTCGACCACTGCCGCACTGGTGATGGGCGACGCCCTGTCCATCGCCCTGCTCGAGGCGCGCGGCTTTACCGCCGAGGACTTCGCTTTTTCTCATCCCGGTGGCGCCTTGGGTCGACGGCTGCTATTAAAGGTCGAAAACGTCATGCATGCGGGCAGCGACCTGCCCCGGGTTCAGCGCGGTACTTCGCTGAAACTGGCGCTGATGGAAATGACCCTCAAAGGCCTGGGCATGACGGTGGTGCTGGAGAGCGACGGGCGCCTGGCGGGGATCTTCACCGACGGCGATCTGCGCCGAACCCTGGACCGCGAGATCGACCTGCGCACTGCGCTGATCGACGACGTCATGACCCCCCGTGGCAAGACCGCCCGGCCCGAGATGCTCGCCGCCGAAGCGCTGAAAATCATGGAAGACCATAAAATCGGCGCCCTGACCGTGATCGATGAAGACAATCGCCCGATCGGTGCCCTGAACATGCACGACTTGCTGCGTGCCGGAGTCATTTGATGACCATGAATTTGCTAGAACGCGGCAAGCCCGTCAAACTGGCGGTTTTCGATGTAGACGGCATCCTCACCGACGGTCGCCTGTACTTCCTTGAAGACGGCAGCGAGATGAAGGCTTTCAACACCCTCGACGGCCAAGGCTTCAAGATGCTGATCGCCTCGGGTGTGACCATCGCGATCATTACCGGGCGCAAATCGCCCATGGTCGAACGCCGCGCCAAGGCGCTGGGCGTCGCCCATTTGGTACAGGGGCGCGAAGACAAGCGCGTGGTGCTCGAACAATTGATGGCCGAACTGGGTCTGAGCTACGAACAAGTCGCCTATCTGGGCGACGACCTGCCCGACCTTCCGGCCATTCGCCGTGTCGGATTGGGCATGACTGTACCCAACGCTGCACCTTTCGTGCGCCAGCACGCCCATGGGGTCACCCAGGCGCGCGGCGGTGAAGGCGCTGCCCGCGAGTTCTGCGAGCTGATCCTGCAAGCGCAGGGCAACCTCGATGCGGCTTACGCCGACTACCTGTAGAGTCAGATATGCCGAGCAAAAAGTTTCGCAACATTCTATTACTCTGTGCCTTGGCCGCTATGCTGCTCGCCGTGGGTTACTGGAATATCAGCCCTGAACGGCTGCTGGACCCGCAGGCCGCCGCGCAGGCCGATCCGACCCAGATCGACTATTACGCGACCAACGCCCACACCGTGCAATTCAACCTCGAAGGCAAGCGCCAGTATGAAATGACCGGCGCCAAGGTCGAGCACATGAAGGTCAGCCAGATCACCTACGTGACCACGCCGGACGTCTATATGTATCGCGGCACAGAGTTCCCCTGGCATATCCAGAGCGTGCGCGCCGAGGTCAACCCGGACGGCACTCAGGTCGAGCTGATCGAAAACGTCAGGGTCGCCCGTACCGACGAGAAGAAACGCACAACTATCATCACCGGTCCGCGCATGACTGTCTTCCCACAGAAGCAATATGCGCAAACCGAGCAAAACGTTAGAATCGAAGCTGCCGGCAGTGTCACCACGGCGACAGGGATGAAGGCGTACTTGAACGACAGCAGGATGAACCTGCTATCCAACGTAAGAGGACAGTATGAGGCTCGTTAAAACCCTCCCTTTTTTGCTCAGCCTGAGCGCAGCACTGGGAAGCGCGAGCGCCTTGGCTCTGCCGACTGACCGCGATCAGCCTATTCATATCCAGTCCGATGACGCGCAGATCGATGACAAGCAAGGCGTTGCGACCTACAAGGGCAACGTGATCATCACTCAGGGCACACTGAAGATCACCGGCAACACGGTGACCATCACTCGCGCACCCAACGGTGATGTCGATGTGTTCACCGCCGTCGGCAACCTGGCCTATTACGAGCAGAAGCCGCAGATCGACAAGCCTATCGTCCAGGCCTGGGGCGTGACCATCCAGTACTTCGCGCCGCAGAACCGCATCGTGCTGATCGACAAGGCCAAGGTCATCAATGACGGCAACACCTCCGAAGGCGAAAAAATCGTCTACGACACCGTCAAGCAAGTGGTCAACGCAGGTCGCGCCAATGGCTCCAAGGTCACGGCACCGCGTCCTCGCATCGACATGGTGATCCAGCCGAAGAACAAGCCCGCCGACCAGAAGGCCAAGTAATGGCGACCCTCAAAGCACAACACCTGGCCAAGGCCTACAAGGGCCGGCAAGTCGTGCGCGACGTCAGTCTGTCCATCAACAGCGGGCAGATCGTCGGCCTGCTGGGACCCAACGGCGCGGGCAAGACCACGTGTTTCTACATGATCGTAGGCCTGGTCCAGGCGGATCAAGGGCGCGTGCTGATCGACGACCTCGACGTCAGCCACCAGCCCATGCACGGTCGCGCCAAGTCCGGTATCGGCTATCTGCCGCAGGAAGCCTCGATCTTTCGCAAGCTCTCGGTCGCCGACAACATCATGGCCATCCTCGAGACCCGCAAGGAGCTCGACGGCGATGCGCGGCGCAAGGAGCTCGAAAGCCTGCTGCAGGAATTCCACATTACCCACATCCGTGACAACCTCGGCATGAGCCTGTCCGGTGGCGAACGCCGCCGCGTGGAGATTGCCCGAGCCCTGGCCACGGCGCCCAAGTTCATCCTGCTGGACGAACCCTTCGCGGGCGTGGACCCTATTTCAGTTGGCGACATCAAGCAGATTATCCACCACCTCAAGGCCAAGAACATCGGTGTATTGATCACCGACCACAACGTGCGTGAGACGCTGGACATCTGCGAGACCGCGTACATCGTCAGCGATGGCCAGCTGATTGCCGAAGGCGACGCAGCCGCGATCATGGCCAATGAGCTGGTCAAAGAAGTGTACCTCGGGCACGAGTTCCGCCTGTAGAAGTACCCGTGCCCGGAGCGTTTTCCACTGTCCTCGAAGCCTTTTGGTTGAAATTGGATAAACGCTCTAGGCAAACCCTCGGGTTTCAGGCATATAATTTGCTTACGACATAAAGCCGGGCGCTTCGGCGTCTTGTAGTGGATGGCGCTCTGCGCCGGCGAATAAGGTGTTAAGCCCCAGCCATGAAACCATCGCTCGTCCTAAGAATGGGCCAGCAACTGACGATGACACCGCAGTTGCAACAGGCCATCCGCCTTCTCCAGCTCTCGACTCTGGATCTCCAACAGGAAATCCAGGAAGCGCTGGAATCCAATCCTATGCTCGAACGCCAGGAGGAAGGTGACGACTTCGATAACAGCGATCCGCTGGCGGACAATATCGAGCAAAAAACCACTCCGGACATTCAAGAGCCTACGTTCGAGAGCAGTGCCCCCACGGTCGACAACCTCGAAGAAGGCGAATGGGGTGAGCGCATTCCCAACGAGCTCCCAGTCGATACCGCTTGGGAAGACATCTATCAGACCAGCGCCAGCAACCTGCCCAGCAATGACGACGACGAGTGGGACTTCACCACGCGCACTTCGGCTGGCGAAAGCCTGCAGAGCCATTTGCTCTGGCAGTTGAATCTGGCGCCGATGTCGGACACCGATCGCCTGATTGCCGTAACCCTGATCGACTGCATCAACAACCAGGGCTACCTGGAAGAGACCCTGCAGGAAGTCTGCGACTCGTTCGACCCGGAGCTTGACATCGAACTCGACGAGGTCGAAGCCGTCCTGCACCGCATCCAGCAATTCGAGCCGTCCGGGATCGGCGCGCGCAACCTCAGCGAATGCTTGCTGCTGCAGTTGCGCCAACTGCCTCCGCGCACTCGCTGGCTGGCTGAAGCCCAGCGCCTGGTCACCGATTTCATCGACATGCTGGGTAGCCGCGACTACAGCCAGTTGATGCGCCGTATGAAAATCAAGGAAGACGAACTGCGCCAGGTCATCGAACTGGTGCAGAGCCTCAATCCGCGCCCTGGCTCGCAGATCGAATCCTCTGAACCGGAATACGTGGTCCCTGACGTCATCGTGCGCAAGGACAACGAGCGCTGGCTGGTGGAGCTGAACCAGGAAAGCGTGCCGCGCCTGCGCGTCAATCCCCAGTACGCAGGCTTTGTACGCCGCGCCGATACCAGTGCCGACAACACCTTCATGCGCAACCAGTTGCAGGAAGCCCGCTGGTTCATCAAGAGCCTGCAGAGCCGCAACGAGACCCTGATGAAGGTCGCAACGCAGATCGTTGAGCACCAGCGCGGTTTTCTGGACTACGGCGATGAGGCGATGAAGCCGTTGGTCCTGCATGACATCGCCGAAGCGGTCGGCATGCACGAATCGACGATTTCCCGGGTCACGACCCAGAAATATATGCATACGCCCCGCGGCATCTATGAATTGAAATACTTTTTTTCCAGCCATGTCAGCACCTCCGAAGGCGGTGAATGCTCGTCCACGGCGATTCGGGCGATCATCAAGAAACTGGTCGCCGCGGAAAATCAGAAAAAGCCATTGAGCGACAGCAAGATCGCTGGTTTACTGGAGGCACAAGGCATCCAGGTAGCACGTCGCACTGTCGCCAAGTATCGCGAGTCTCTGGGCATTGCGCCTTCCAGCGAACGCAAGCGGTTGATGTAGCGCCTGGATGCGCCACAGCGTTCCAGTGGCAGGCGTTCAGCCTGTCTCTTTATGCACTGGCAATAAGGAGAAGCGGTATGCAAGTCAACATCAGTGGACATCAACTGGATGTGACCGAGCCCATGCGCAGCTACGTAAGCGAAAAACTCGCCAAACTCGAGCGGCATGTCGGCAAGATTACCAACGTGCAGGTGATCATGGAGGTCGAGAAGCTGAAACAGAAAATCGAAGCCACCCTGCACGTCGCTGGCGCCAAGGATATCGTTGCAAACGCCGAACATGACGACATGTACGCCGCCATCGACCTGCTGACCGACAAGCTCGACCGACAATTGCTCAAGCATAAGGAAAAACAGCTAAGCCAGCTTCAAGGTGCTGCTGCTCGCTGATACCCCAACCCATGATCCGACTTGAAAATATCCTGACCCCTGGCCGTTCTCTCGTGAACGTGCCAGGGAGCAGTAAAAAAAGTGCCATCGAAAAGATCGCCGATCTGATCGCAGAACAAGTACCAGGGCTGCCTCAGCAAACCGTGTACGAAGCGTTGCTTGCCCGTGAAAAACTCGGTTCGACCGGTTTTGGCAATGGCATCGCTATCCCCCATTGCCGCCTGAAGGGTTGCGACGCCCCCATCAGCGCACTGCTTCATTTGCAACATCCCATAGATTTCGACGCAATCGACGGCGCCCCTGTCGATCTGCTGTTCGTGCTGCTCGTCCCTGAAGCCGCCACTGATGCGCACCTCGAATTGTTGCGCCAGATCGCCAGCATGCTCGATCGCAAGGAAGTTCGTGACAATCTACGCAAGGCCAGCAGCAGCGAGGCCCTGTACCGAGTCGTGTTGGACGCCCAGAACGGTCAGTAATCATGCGTTTGATCATCGTCAGCGGTCGCTCTGGCTCCGGCAAGAGTACAGCTCTGAATGTACTGGAAGACAACGGCTTCTACTGCATCGATAATCTGCCGGCCGGCTTGCTGCCAGAGCTGGCGGAGCGCGCGCTGATCCATACCGAACTGGCTCAGCCGCTAGTAGCCGTATCCATCGACGCCCGCAACCTGCCCAGTCATCTCAGCCGCTTCCCGGAGTTGCTCGATGAAGTCCGCGGCAGGCATATTCAATGCGATGTGCTTTATCTGGATGCGGACGAAGAGACACTGCTCAAGCGATTTTCCGAAACCCGCCGACGGCACCCGCTGAGCAGCGCCAATCGCTCCCTGGCCGAAGCCATTCGTGTTGAAAGCGAGCTGTTGGGGCCGATTGCCGACCTCTCCGACCTGAAGATCAACACCACGAGCCTCAACCTCTATCAGCTACGC
This sequence comes from Gammaproteobacteria bacterium, assembly GCA_903970465.1. Classification (GTDB taxonomy): domain Bacteria; phylum Pseudomonadota; class Gammaproteobacteria; order Pseudomonadales; family Pseudomonadaceae; genus Aquipseudomonas. Next base: position 21,668 of record CAJCIO010000005.1, on the reverse strand, counting down.
GATATCATCAAGCTGCGGCTGCTGGACAAACCTGAGGCGGGCACGGCTTTTCTGTTCGAGTCATTCGGATTCAAGCGCGGAATGCCGATCGATGCCGACGTCGTCTTTGATGTGCGCTGCCTGCCCAATCCCTACTGGAAGCCCGAACTTCGCGAGCAGTCAGGACTGGATCAACCGGTGGCCGAGTATCTGGCCGCTCAACCGGATGTTGAAGAGATGTTTCAGGACATCTCCAGCTATCTGCTCAAATGGCTGCCGCGCTTCGCTGCCAGCAACCGTGCTTACGTGACGATCGCCATCGGCTGCACCGGCGGGCACCATCGTTCGGTGTACCTCACCGAACGCTTGGGCAAGCTGCTGCAACCCGCCCTCAAGAATGTCCAGGTCCGCCACCGCGACCTCAGCTGAAAGGACCCACCCTGCGATGCCCGCTCTTGAAATCACCATTATCAACAAGCTTGGACTGCATGCCCGCGCGGCCGCCAAGTTCGTCGGCGTAGCCGGCCGTTTTCCATGTCAGGTGCGCGTCGGCCGCACGCCCGAAACCATGGTCGATGGTAAAAGCATCATGGCCGTGATGATGCTGGCGGCCGGCAAAGGCACGCAAATTCACCTCAGCACCGAGGGTGAACAGGAGCAAGAAGCTCTGGATGGATTGGTAAAGCTGATCAACGACAAGTTCGACGAAGGCGAGTAACCCGCATCCAACCAGAAAATCTTCAATAAACCTCTGGCGAGGGACTTGCTCCCTCACCACAGGCCAGATTCGAATCCGCGACTCAACCCAACGCCGTATCCATCAGCATCATCAGGCAAAAGCCCACGCACAGTCCGGCACTGGCGAGTCGATGATGGCCATTGGCGCGGGATTCGGGAATGATTTCCTGGGTCACCACCAACAGCATCGCCCCTGCGGCGAAGGCCAGCCCAAGCGGCAGCATAATCTCCCCCAAGCGTACCAACCAGGCACAGATCACTGCCGCTACCGGCTCCACCAGCCCGGACGCCGCACCCACCATAAATGCCTTGAAGCGCGACATCCCGGCCCCGGCCAATACCAGCGCAATCACCAGTCCTTCCGGCACATCCTGCAGCGCAATGCCCATGGCCAAGCTGTTGGCGTCCGGCATGGCCCCGCCCGTGGATACACCGACAGCCATGCCTTCAGGAATATTATGAGCGACGATAGCGATCACAAAAACCCAGATGCGCGCTGGGATATGTGGACGGTCAGGGTCGACCACCAGCAATTCAGGGCCGGGTGCCGACACCTTGCGATCCAACAAGAACAGGCAGAACGCTCCGAACAGGATGCCGAAGCTGACCACGCCCCCTGCACCCCAACGCCCCAGACCAATGCTTTGCGCCGCGTCGATCCCGGGCATGACCAGTGAAAACGCCGTGGCCGCCAACATAACGCCCGCCCCGAACCCCAACAGGCAATCGGCAATCGCCACGGGCATATTACGAATCACCAGCACGGGCACCGCACCCAGCGCCGTACCCAAAGCGCAGATCGCGCCGCCTTCGAGGGCCCGCATCATCGGTGGCTCAAGGTCGAGCCAGGCCAATGCCATAGCCAACAGCGCCGTCATGCCGATCAGCAACAGCAGGGTTCCTATGGCCAGGCGAGACATCCGCCAAATGCCGACCGACAGACTATCAGAGCGCATAAGTGGCCTTGGGCAGAGTCATACGAAGGCGATGTTCAGGCGACGGCGGCCTGGAAACGACGCTCGACTTCCGCCCAATTGATCACGCTGTAAAAAGCCGAGATATATTCCGGACGGCGGTTCTGGTACTTCAGGTAATAGGCATGCTCCCAGACGTCCAGGCCGAGGATCGGCGTATTGCCGTGCATCAACGGGCTGTCCTGGTTGCCGCTGCTTTCAACGACGAGTTTTTTCTCAGGGGTGACGCTCAGCCACGCCCAGCCGCTGCCGAAGCGCGACACGGCAGCCTTGGTGAAGGCATCCTTGAAGGCATCGAAGCCACCCAGCTGTTCGTCGATGGCCTTGGCCACTGGACCGCTCGGGGTACCACCGGCGTTGGGCGCCATGACGGTCCAGAACAACGAGTGATTAGCGTGGCCGCCGCCGTGGTTGGTCACCACGCCTTGTAGTTTTTCCGGCAATTGCTTGACCGCACCTACCAGCTTCTCGACCGGCCATTCGGCGTACTCCGTGCCTTCGATCGCCGCGTTGATATTGGTGATGTAGGTCTGGTGGTGCTTGGTGTGGTGGATTTCCATGGTCTTGGCATCGAGATGCGGTTCCAGGGCATCGTAAGCGTAAGGCAATGCAGGCAAGGTATAAGCCATGTCAATGAACTCCATATCGGTGGGTCGCAGCGCCGGCAGCGGCGCTTTCGACAGATTGCACGCCGCTGTAGAGCAGGCGTGAGGTGCGGGGGTATTCGCCGTGTTCGCCGATAAACGCCAACAATTCGGCGTAGGTCTTACCACTGTGACGCAGGGCCGCCTGACGAAGTTCAGGTTTTAGCCGCGGATCCTGGGCTGCCTGCAGCAGCCGCTGATGAATGGCGCAGAGATATTCCGCGCTCTCCTCGGGCTGGTTCAGGCGCAAGTGCAGATCGGCCAGGTTGTGGTGAGAGATCACGCAGGCAGCGACCGCCTCATCGGGGTGGGGCCAGCGCTCAAGTAGCACCTGCGCCCAGGCCAGTGCCTGCAAGTAATGCTCGCGGGCGTCGACCAGCTCATCCCGGTTGAAACACTCGTTGGCCCGTTCGATGGTGCGTTTCCAGTGCTGCATGGTGATCTCCTGGCGTAGCGATGATCAGGCGCAAGCGCCGTCAGATACCGCCCGCCGTCAGCATTTCGGGATCCAGCGAGGCTTACAGCTGGCTGAGTTGCAGATCGGTATTGTCGAGTGCCAAATCAATGATCCGACGACCAACGAAGCTTCAGGCTCAGCCAGCGCCAGTTGTCGTGACAGGGTGAATCTGGAATGGCGGCCCTCATCGACACACTCGCCACTCCCGATAATGATATTTATTATTATTTGATATTGAGAATCGAATCAACCCCCAATAAAAAAGGCGCACCGTCCAAAACGGTGCGCCCTTCAGATCTACTCCCTTGCTACAAAGATCAGCTACCGGCCACCATCATCTTTTCAATGAGGACCGAGCCCGTATGAATATTGCTGCGAGTCTCCAGATCGCTACCGATCGCCACAATCTGCTGGAACATGTCCTTCATGTTGCCGGCGATGGTGATTTCCTGCACGGGAAACTGGATCTCGCCATTTTCGACCCAGAAGCCCGCCGCGCCACGGGAGTAATCGCCAGTGACCATGTTCAAGCCGCTGCCCATCAATTCGGTCACCAGCAGGCCCCGGCCCATGCGCCGAATCAACGCATCCTGGTCCTCGACGCCGTGGGTGACGAACAGATTGTGCACGCCGCCCGAGTTCGCAGTGCTCGGCAGGCCTAGCTTGCGTCCGGAATAGGTACCGAGCACATAGGACACCAGATGGCCGTTTTCGACGAACGGTTTAGCATAGGTCGCCAAGCCGTCACCGTCGAAGGACGCACTGGCCATGCCGCCGCGCAGGTGTGGACGCTCGTCAAGGGTCAACCACTCCGGGAACAGGCGTTGGCCCATGGTGCCTTCGAGGAACGACGATTTGCGGTACAGGTTGCCACCCGAAATAGCCCCCAGGAAACTGCCGAACAGGCCGCCCGCCAGCTCGGCGGAAAACAGCACCGGCACTTCGCAGGTCGGCACCGGCCGTGAACCCAGACGGCTGGCCGCCCGTTGCGCGGCACGCTGGCCGATGCTCTGCGCCGAGGCCAGCAACGGGCCCTTGCGATTGACGTCATACCAGTAGTCGCGCTGCATCTGCCCGTCAGCCTCGGCAATCATCACGCAGCTGAGGCTGTGGCGAGTGGAGGCGTAACCGCCTACGAAGCCGTGGCTGTTGCCGTAAACACGGCAACCCTGGTGGGTATTGAGGGTGGTGCCATCGGCGTTCTTGATGCGTGGATCGGCATCGAAGGCCGCCGCCTCGCACGCCAGCGCCTGCTCGATGGCTTGCTCGGGCGTGATATCCCACGCGTGGTACAGATCGAAGTCTTGTTGCTCACGGGCCATCAGGGCGGCATCAGCCAGCCCGGACGCGGCGTCTTCAGACGTATGCTTGGCGATCGCCAGCGCCGCCGCCACGGTTTCGCGGATAGCGTCCGGACCACTGGCCGAGGTACTGGCCGAGCCTTTGCGCTGGCCGACGTACAAGGTGATGCCAAAACCCTGGTCGCGATTGAATTCAACGGTTTCGACTTCGCGCTGGCGCACTGACGTCGACAGCCCTTGCTCCAGCGACACCGCCACTTCACAGGCACTGGCGCCCTGGCGCTTGGCTTCGGCGATGATCTGCTCCACTTGCTCCTGCAGTGCCGGCAAGGCCTGCGGACCGACGCTTTGGACTGCGCTCATAGTGCTCTCCACTCAAATTCTGTGTTCGGCACGGGTCAATCTACGACCGGGCCGGACAAGCGGCCCCCGACTGGTTATCATGGCGGCGATTATTTTCGGACTGCCCCCATGGTTGATTCTTACGACGACTCCCTCGACGAGGGAAAAAGCAAAACTCAGGTCAAGCGCGAGTTGCATGCGCTGGTGGATCTTGGTGAGCGCCTGACTACTCTCAAAGCCGACACGCTGAACAAGCTGCCGCTGACCGACGCACTGCGCAAGGCCCTGGCCGATGCGCCCAAGCACACGGCGAATATCGCCCGCAAACGGCACATCCAGTTCATCGGCAAGCTGATGCGCGACCAGGACACTGACGCCATCCTGCAGTTGCTCGACCAGCTCGACGCTTCGACGCGCCAGTACAACGAGCGCTTCCATAATCTGGAACGCTGGCGTGACCGCCTGATCACAGGCACCGATGCGGTCCTGGAAACCTTCGTCGGAGAGTACCCCGACGCTGATCGACAGCACCTGCGCGGGTTGATCCGCCAGGCCCAGCACGAGAACGCCCATAACAAACCACCGGCGTCCACGCGCAAAATCTTCAAATACATCCGCGACCTGGATGACAGCAAACGCGGCTTGAGCTGATCGCCACTGCTGCAAGGACTTCTGTGGGAGCGAGACTGCTCGCGAAGCGTTTAACAGCTTCGCGGGCAGCGCCAGCTCCCACACGGAGTACCTGAAACATCAGCCGCCGGTACCACCGACGGTGATCGCATCGATCTTCAGCGTCGGCTGGCCAACGCCCACCGGCACTGACTGCCCGTCCTTCCCACAAGTCCCCACGCCGCTGTCCAGCGACAGGTCGTTGCCGACCATCGACACCTTGCTCATCGCCTCTGGCCCATTGCCGATCAGGGTCGCCCCCTTGACCGGGACGGTGATTTTGCCATCCTCGATCAAGTAAGCCTCACTGGTGGAAAAGACGAACTTGCCGCTGGTGATGTCCACCTGACCGCCGCCGAGGTTGGCGCAGTAGATGCCCTTCTTCACCGAGGCGATGATTTCCGCCGGATCACTTTCGCCGGCCAGCATGTAGGTGTTGGTCATCCGTGGCATCGGCAAATGGGAGTAGGACTCGCGTCGGCCGTTGCCAGTACGCGCCACGCCCATCAGCCGCGCATTGAGCTTGTCCTGCATGTAGCCCTTGAGCACGCCGTTTTCGATCAGCGTGGTGCAGGAGGTCGGTGTGCCTTCGTCGTCGACGCTGAGAGAGCCGCGACGGCCCGCCAAGGTGCCATCATCGACGATGGTGCAGAGGCTGGAGGCGACCTTCTCGCCGATACGGCCACTGTAGGCGGAGCTGCCCTTGCGATTGAAATCGCCTTCCAGGCCATGTCCGACAGCTTCGTGCAGCAGCACGCCGGACCAGCCCGAGCCCATGACCACCGGGAAGGTGCCCGCCGGCGCCGGAATCGCTTCGAGGTTGACCAGTGCCTGGCGCAGCGCTTCGCGGGCATAGCCCATGGCGCGATCATCTTCCAGAAAATAGCGGTAGTCGGTACGCCCGCCGCCGCCATGGCCGCCGCGCTCGCGCCGACCATTCTGCTCGACGATGACGCTGACGTTGAAGCGCACCAGCGGCCGAATATCGGCTGCCAGGCTACCGTCGGCGGCGGCCACCAGGATGCGCTCCCAGACCCCGGCCATGCTCACCGTGACCTGCTGGATACGTGGATCGAGCAGACGCGTGGCGGCATCGACACGCTTGAGCAGGTCGACCTTCTCGGCGCGGGTCAGCACTTCCAGCGGATTGCCTTCGCCGTAAAGCTGGGTGACATCATGGGAACTGAAGGTCTGCACGCGGCCGTTCTGCCCGGCACGGGAGATCGAGCGCGCCGCACGGGCGGCCTGCATCAGGGCGTCTTCGGTGATGGTATTGCTGTAGGCGAAGCCGGTTTTTTCCGCCGACTGGGCACGCACGCCAACCCCTTGATCGAGGTTGAAGCTGCCTTCCTTGACGATGCCGTCTTCCAGCGCCCAGGACTCGGAGATCTGCCCTTGAAAATACAGGTCGGCGGCGTCAATGCCCGGGCCAGCCAGCTCGCCCAGCACCGATTGCAGGCTGTCGAGGGTCAGGCCTCCGGGGGCCAGCAGGTGTTCGCTGACGGTGGATAACATCTCGCTCATATTCACTCCGCGATGTGCGCAGGCCGCATGGCGTCCTGCGAGAAAAAGCGCCGGTGACTGCTGACCGGCATGCGCGCCCGGATGGACGCTTGTTCATTACTGTCGCGATCGGCCAACAGCACGGCCTCGCCTGAATCCTGTTGTGTCAGCACGCGCCCCCAGGGGTCGATGATCGCGGCATGCCCGTAAGTCTCTCGTGGGCCGGGGTGAATGCCGCCTTGCGCTGCTGCCAGCATATAACACTGGGTCTCGATGGCCCGCGCTCGGATCAATATGTCCCAATGCGCCGCACCCGTCACGGCGGTAAACGCCGAGGGGGCAGTGATCAACTCGGCGCCCGCTTCACGCAACGCCGTGTACAGCTCGGGGAAGCGCAGGTCGTAGCAAACGCTCAAGCCCAGCCGCCCTACTGGCGTATCTGCCACCACGACCTGTTGACCATGAGCATAGTCGTCCGACTCCCGATAGCGACCACGGGCATCGGCGACATCCACGTCGAACAGGTGCAACTTGTCGTATCGTGCGGCGATCTGCCCCTGGTCATCCACCAACAGCGAACACGCACGCACCTTGGCGTCAGGTTCATTGTCGGGCGGCAGCGCAATTGTCCCGGCGACTATCCATAAGGTGAGGTCGCGGGTGTCCTGTTTCAACCATGGCAGGATCGGTCCTTCACCATTGGCCTCGGCGCGACCGATGGCGGCGGCATCCCGGCGGCCCATGGCGGCGAAGTTTTCCGGCAGCACCGCCAGGCGCGCACCGCGCTCGGCAGCCTGTTCGAGCAGCTTGCGGGCCTGCGCCAAGTTGGTGGCGACATCGGGCTGACTGACCATTTGGATGACGGCGAATGACATGTGGGCGGACTCCTTGATCATGCGCAGACCCTTGTAGCGAGGGGGCTGCCCCCCGAAAGGTTTATCAGCCACATCGGTGTCGCCGACACTTTTCCGGGGGGGCAGCCCCCTCGCTACAGGTTGACCGCGGGGCATCGGCCCGCGGGATTACTTCTTGAACGGCTTGAGAAAGGTGATCTTCGGTTCTTTCCAGGGGCCTTCGACACTGTATTGGACGCTCGCGAACCGCGCGACGCGATCACCCAGCAGCTTGTCCACCAGGAACAACGCGCCACCGATGGCCGGCGCCCCGACGATCAATGCGGCAATCGGCAGGTTGTTCGTCACTGGCAAGGTTACCGACAGCTTGGCATGCACCTGATCGGCCACCATGTCCAACGTCCCGTCCAGCTCGAAATTGCTCGATGGCCCGGTCATGGTGATCGGCACACGGGTCACATACACGCCATTGCTCGCGGCCAATACGCCCTTGACTCGATCATAGCTCAGGCCTTTGCCCAACAGGTCGGAGAAATCCAGACGCAGGCGTCGGCCGATCGAATTGAAATTGAGCAAGCCAAACACTCGGAGCGCCTGAGCGCCGCCCTCTACCTCGACGAACTGGCCGCGGTTGAGCGTGGCATCCAGGCTGCCGGAATAGCGCTTGGGCGAAATCCAGGCCGGCGAACCCGGCCAGCCACCCTCGGCTTCGAGGCTGAAATCCTGGCTGGTGACCGTCGGCGCAAACTTCCAGGCCTTCAGCACATCGGCCAGGTTCTTGCCTTCCAGATGCCCTCGGAACCAGCTGTTGCTCGCCCCCGGGCTGCCATCCCAACCCAGCATGCCCCTCAGCCGCAAGCCCTTGAGGCCAAGGTCCAGATCATTGAACAGCACCCCGGTGGGGCTCGACCGAACTTTCATCGACCAGGCCCCGATCAGGTCATCGCCCTGGTACAGACTGGCAATACTGAGGTCCACCGCCGGAATCTTGCGCGGATCGACGCTGGCGAGCGGGTCAGGAGTGTCTTCAGGCGGCGGCGCATCGGGTTTCGGCGTGGCGGCAGGTGGCAGGTGAACCGTCTGCAGATTGACCACGATCGGTTGTCCGCTGGCGTCCGGCAGCCGCGCCGAGCCAGTGACTTGCTGGCTGTCGACCGTGGCGTCCCAGGCCGCCGCTGAACGCTTGAGCGCCACGCTGGCTTGATCGAGCGTGACGCCGTAGCCCGTCAGCCTGGTGATCTGCAGATTCAGGCCGCTGAGCATGGAGTTGCCCGGCGAGCTGGCCGACACGGGAGCTGCCGGTGGCGTCTTGGCCGCCGTAGCAGAGGCGGCAGCCGTCGACGCGCTCGCCCCTGACGTGGACGTCGCCGTGGCACCCTGCCCAGCATAACGCGCCACCACCGCCTGCCAGGGCGCCAGATCGAGCTCCGCCAACTGGCCGCTGACCCGAATACCTTTATCGGCAGGCACCGCCGCCGGCCCGCCGCCTACAGCCAATTCACCTCGGCCTTGGGCCAGATCGGTGGCCGGAGCCGCATAGGCAAACTTCGCCAGATCGGCGTAGGCACCTTCGAAGCGTCGCTCATCGCCCTGCAAGTTCATGCTGAAGCGGCTGGCGCGGGCATCGTCGACACCCTTGCCGAAAGGCGCGGGCAGATCGACCGCCAAGCCTTTGAGATCGGAATCGATCGTCAGCCGACTGGCTGCGCCGCCCAGCACCAATTGCAGCTGATAGGGCAAATCGCCTGAGGCTGGCAGCGCCTGCCTGACATTCAACCAATCGGTGAGAGTCTTGAGGCCGATCTGGCCATTGACGTTGACCCGAGTCAGCGGGCTGCCAGGTTTGCCGTCGGCGATGATCTGCGCCGCGATCGGCTTGCCGAATGCCTGCCCAGTGACGCCCTGCCCGCTAAGGCCCTTGTCCAGATCGAAGCGAAAGGTGCCGCTCAACTGGCTGAGGTCCAGCGCCGGATTGGCGATTTTCAACTGCCCGGCCTGGGTGCTGAAATCCACCACGACCTTGGGCTCCTGGCCTTTGACCAGCGGAATATCCAGATCGACCTTGCCGTGCAGCGGACCATCGGCCTGCCAGCCGGCGAAGATCGGGCCCGTGCCGATAGGCGCTTGTTGCAGAATATGGATGCCATCCGCCAAGCCGCCATCGAAGGTGCCGTTGACGAACAGATGAGCGTGCTCGGTGGCCGGTACATGGGGCACATGCACCACCACCTGGCTCAGCGCTGCGCCCAGCAATTGGCCCTTGCTGGCCTCGACCCGCACGTCGCCGTCCTGCACATAGACGTTGCCATCCACGCCATCAAGCTGTGGCCAACCGGGCTGGAACGCCAGGCTGGCATCGCGCACCTTGAAGAACAGGCTGATACTGCGCGCGTGATCCGGCGCCGTCTTGGCCAGCGAGCCTTGATACTGAAAATAACCCTGATCGACCGTACCCTTGAGAATCGCCGTGCTCAACCATTCAGTCACCTGCGGACTGAGCGCCGTGGGCAGGTACTTGCTGGTGTAGCGGCCGTCGCCTTCGGTCATGCCGACGCGCAGGTCCATATACGGCTCATGTTCGGGGGTCAGCGGGATACGGATCAGGAAGTCGCTGGCGATCTTGCCCTCGTCTCCCAGCACTTTGATATAGGGCGCAATGAGGGTGAAGGTGTCGGGCGTCAGGGTCCAGGTCAGGCGCGCGTTGGCGTGCTTGTAATACCAGGGTTTGGCGAAGATCGGCTCGAGATGCAGCATGAAGTCGTCGGTGTCGAGGCGCAGTTCGCCCTGACCGAGATCACCGCTGATGCTGCCGCTGACGTTGCCGGCCGCAGGCGCTCCATGGGTGGCATTGAAACCGACCTTGTCGAGATTGGCGGCGAAAGCCAGGCGCTGATTGCCTTGGGCCTGCGGCCGGTAGTCGAGCAATACATTGCGTGCGGTACCAGTGACCTTGAGTGCATCGATGACCGCCGCGACCTTGTCCGGCCACGGCGCCAAGGCGTCGAGCACGGGCGTCACCGGCGTCAGATCGAGCCGGTCAGCCTGCAGGTGCCAGCGCTCGTCCGGCGTGCCGGCGCCGGTGCCTTGCAGTTGCAAGCGCGATTCCCAGTGACGCTTGCCGAGGTTCAAGGCCAGTGAATCGACGGTGGCGGTCAGGCCCTCACTCGAGCGCTGCACCCAAGCGTTGAGTGCCAGATTGTCCAGGGCGATGGGAGCACGGCTGGCATAGCCGGCCTTGATGCTGGGCGCATTGAAGCGGACAGCAGCGCTCTGCAGCGCCCCTTGACGCCAATCCAGCCAGAACTCGCCGCCCGCCTTGAAAGTGCCCAGCTTCCACTCCTGCAGCAATGAAGGTGGCAACCACTTGGCCCAATCGCTCTGCGGCAGGCTCAGGTACGCCTGGCCCTGGCTGTCGCGCCATTGCTGGGGATTCACGCGGGCCAGCACATTGAGGGCCAACGGCTGGCCATCCGGCAACGTCAGGCGCAGATCCAGCCGCTGGCGTGAAGCGCCAGTGCGCAGATTGACGCCCACATAGGTGAGCGTCATCGGCGCATGATCATTGGGCACCAGGGTCAGCTGGCTGTCGAGAATCGAGATCTGCTCCAACTGCTGCAAACGCTGGAGCATCTGCGCCGGATCGCCAGTGGCGGCGTCGCCAGGGGCCGGCAGGCCCTTGAGCGCCCAGCGCCCATCGGTCCCTTGCGCGGCCGTCAGTTGCAGGCCACTGAGTTGCAGATGGCCAATGCGCACATCACGATGAGTCAGGCTCGCCCACAGGTCGGGCACCACCCGCACGTCATCCAGGCGCAAGGCATTGCGGCCCTCCCCCAGCAGCACGTCGTGGACCAGAATGACCGGCACCATGCCACTCCAGCGGCCCTCAAGACTGCCGATCGACACAGGCATGCCCAGCGCCGCGGCAGCCTTGCTCTGCACCTCATCACGATACTCGGCCACCAACGGCGTCAATTGCCGCCCCAGGCTCACGTACAGCGCCATCAGCACCAGCAGCAAGGCCGCCAGCCCCAAGCCCCAGCGGGTCAGGGCGCCGAGGAAACGCGTCAGACGCCCCATGCAAGAAATTTCCTGGAAACAAAAAGATGAACATTGGCACGCCCTGGCTCAAGCCAGGCAACGCTTTGCAGACAGGCACCGGGCTGGAGCGACTCGACAGCCCGATCCCTCATGACGCCACCCACAGCAGTTTCACGCTGCTTCAGAGCAGCACCACGTCGTATTGTTCCTGTGAATACAAAGTTTCTACCTGAAAGCGAATGGTGCGGCCGATAAACGCCTCGAGCTCCGCCACATTGCCAGACTCTTCGTCCAGCAGGCGATCGACCACTTTTTGGTTGGCCAGCACTCTATACCCAACCGCCTGATAGGCTCGGGCCTCGCGCAGAATCTCCCGGAAAATTTCGTAGCAGATCGTTTCAGGAGTCTTCAGCTTGCCCCGTCCGGCGCAGCAGGAGCACGGCTCGCAGAGTATCTGTTCAAGGCTCTCGCGGGTCCGCTTGCGGGTCATCTGTACCAGGCCCAGCTCGGTAATGCCGATGATGTTGGTCTTGGCGTGATCGCGCTCCAGCTGTTTTTCCAGGGTGCGCAACACCTGACGCTGGTGCTCTTCGTCTTCCATATCAATGAAGTCGATGATGATGATGCCGCCGATATTACGCAGGCGCAGTTGCCGGGCAATGGCAGTGGCCGCCTCGAGGTTGGTCTTGAAGATGGTCTCTTCAAGGTTGCGGTGGCCGACGAAGGCACCGGTGTTGACGTCGATGGTGGTCATGGCTTCTGCCGGATCGACCACCAGATAACCACCGGACTTGAGCAACACCTTGCGGTCGAGGGCGCGCTGGATTTCGTCCTCGACACCGTACAGATCGAAAATCGGCCGCTCGCCCGGGTAGTGCTCCAGACGATCGGCGATCTCCGGCATCAACTCGGCGACGAATTGTGTGGTCTTCTGGAAGGTCTCGCGGGAATCGATGCGAATTTTTTCGATCTTCGGGCTGACCAGATCGCGCAGGGTGCGCAGGGCCAGGCCGAGGTCTTCGTAGATTTCCGTGGGGGCGCCGACGGTCTTGATCTGTGCGGCGATCTGATCCCATAGTCGGCGCAGGTAGCGGATGTCCATGAGGATCTCTTCGGCGCGAGCACCCTCAGCCGCCGTACGCAGGATGAAGCCGCCGACTTCCTTGATGCCTTCCTGGGCGACGCAATCGCTGACCACCTGCTTGAGGCGCTCGCGCTCGGCTTCGTCTTCGATTTTCAACGAGATGCCCACATGGCTGGTGCGCGGCATGTACACCAGGTAGCGCGACGGAATCGACAGCTGAGTGGTCAACCGCGCGCCTTTGGAGCCGATGGGATCCTTGGTGACCTGCACGATGAGGCTCTGGCCTTCGTGCACCAGCGCGCTGATGGTCTCGACCGCCGAGCCTTCGCGCAGGGATATTTCCGAAGCATGGATGAACGCCGCGCGCTCCAGGCCGATATCGATGAAGGCCGCCTGCATGCCCGGCAGCACCCGCACCACCTTGCCTTTGTAGATGTTGCCGACGATGCCGCGGCGCTGGGTGCGCTCGACGTGCACCTCTTGCAGTACACCGTTTTCTACCACCGCCACGCGCGATTCCATTGGCGTGATATTGATCAGAATCTCTTCACTCATGGCGCGGTCCCGTGCGTTGTCGACATCGATTGCGAAGTCTTGTTATTGAGGACGACTGTCACACTGACGCACCAGTCGACGCAACTCTATTGCCAGCAGGGTACGCCGAAACGCCCCAGCAAGGCGGCGGTTTCACACAGCGGCAGCCCGACGACGGCCGAATAGCTGCCCTGCAAGCTGGTGACGAACACCGCCCCCAGACCTTGTATCGCGTAGCCACCCGCCTTGTCGACCGGTTCACCACTGGACCAGTAGGCTTGCGCCTCGGCCGGCTCGATGACGCGAAAACGCACGTGGGCGCTGACGTTGACCACCTCACTGCGAGTGCCATCGAACAGCGCCACAGCGGTCAGCACCTGATGCTCGCGGCCAGACAGGCTGGCGAGCATGGCCAGGGCCTCGGCTCGATCCACAGGTTTGCCGAGGATGCGCGCGTCGACGATCACCGCAGTATCAGCGCCCAGCACCACACCCTGGCGACTATCGGCGGGCAAGCTGGCAAATCCTGCGCGCGCCTTGCCCAGCGCCAGACGCGCCACATAGTCGATGGGCGCCTCGTCGGGCAGCGGGGTTTCATCGATGGCGGCGCTGAGGGGGACGAAGGGCACGCCGATCTGGGTCAGCAGTTCGCGTCGCCTTGGGGAGCCAGAGGCCAGGTAGATCGGGTTCATCAGACATCTCCCTGTCGGCACGGGCGCGTCACGCAAGGACGCGCGAGGATCAATTGATTTTGTAGCGACGGGTCAGGCCACGCAGGCCGAAACTCACCCACGGCCACAGCAAGGCACTCACCAGCGCTGGCAGCAGCAGGGCCAGAGTGGGCTGCCGATTGCCGGTCAAAGCGCTGAGCCATAGTTGCACCAACTGCGCCAGGCCGAACACCACGAGGATGATCAGGCTCTGCTGCCACATCGGGAAGGTACGCATGCGCTGCTGCAGCGACAACACCAGAAAGGTGATGAGCGTCAGGATCAAGGCGTTCTGCCCCAGGTAAGTGCCATACAGCACATCGATGCACAGGCCGAGCAACCAGGCAGTGGTCATGCCGATCTTCTGCGGCAACTCCAGCGACCAGAACGCCATCAGCAGGGCCAGCCACATCGGCCGCAAGACCTCCATGAACTGCGGCAACGGCGAAATCGTCAGCAGCAACCCGACGAGAAAGGTGAACCACACGATCCACCCACGGCTTTTACGCGAACTGGGCATTATTCCCTCTCCTGCGCGGCGGGGGTGGCGCTGCGAGCGGGCGCCGCGTTGGGGGTGGCGCTGCGCGCAGGTACGGTAGCGGGCGCGGCGGCACGTGGCGCCGGACTGGTGGTGGTCGCTGCCGGGCTGGCCGGCGCATTGACTGAGTGCGCCGGGGCAGTGGCACCTGGCGCCCGAGTGTGGACAGGCGCGGCACTGTGAGTGGCAGGCACGACGTTTTTGACGATCGCCGCGCCGACCAGATTACCGGCGGTCACCGGAGGTGCGGCGGCGGCCGCAGCAGCAGCTGCCGCAGCGGCCGCCGCGACTGAATCTCGCACAGCGGCAATGCCCGGCGCGACCGGCTGCCCATCGGCCGCTTCCTGAGCCTGGGCCGCCTGTGCCGCACGCTCTTCCGGCGTGCGGTTATCAGTAAATACCAGCAGTACGTAGCGGCTGCGGTTCATGGCTGCAGTGGGTACGGCCCGGACAATGGCGAACGGCTGGCCGGAGTCATGGATGACCTCCTTCACCGTCGCCACCGGATAGCCCGCCGGGAAGCGCTGCCCCAGGCCGGAGCTCACCAGCAGGTCGCCTTCCTTGATGTCTGCGGTATCCGCTACATGGCGCAACTCCAGGCGTTCCGGGTTGCCGGTGCCACTGGCGATAGCGCGCAAACCGTTGCGATTGACCTGCACGGGAATGCTGTGGGTGCTGTCGGTCAACAACAGCACCCGTGAGGTATAGGGCATCAACTCGACCACCTGCCCCATCAGCCCGCGGGCATCCAGCACCGGCTGACCCAGCACCACGCCATCGCGCTCACCCTTGTTGATCAGGATGCGATGGGTGAAAGGGTTGGGATCGATACCGATCAGCTCGGCCACTTCGACCTTTTCGTTCACCAGCGTCGAGGAGTTGAGCAACTCGCGCAGCCGCACGTTCTGCTCGGTCAGGGCCGCAAGCTTTTGCAGGCGACCTTGCAGCAGCAAGGCTTCGGTCTTGAGTTTTTCGTTTTCGGCGATCAGTTCGGTACGACTGCCAAACTGACTGGCCACACCCTGCCACAACCGGCCCGGCAGATCGGTGAGGGTGTAGGACTCCATCAGCACCAGCGACATCTGGCTGCGCACGGGCTTGAGCAGCGTGAAGCGGGCATCGACCACCATCAGCGCGACCGACAGCACGGCCAGCACCAGCAGGCGTACGCCCAGTGTGGGGCCCTTGGCGAAAAGCGGTTTAATAAGCCGCTCCTCGCGGGGAGATGTTCGAAGAGTGATTCATGAGCAGACAAACCGACTGAAATGCAGATAAACAGAAAACGCCCGTGAGGGCGTCTACCCAATGCCTACAGGTAGCACCGCTGGCGCTGCCTGTAAACCGGGCACCTTGAAACCGACTGGCCAGCTTACTCGCTGGAGAGCAGGTCCATGGTGTGTTTGTCCATCATTTCCAGGGCACGACCACCGCCGCGAGCGACGCAGGTCAGCGGGTCTTCGGCGACGATCACCGGCAAGCCGGTTTCCTGTGCCAGCAGCTTGTCGAGATCACGCAGGAGCGCGCCACCACCGGTCAGCACCAGACCGCGCTCGGCGATGTCCGATGCCAGCTCGGGCGGGGATTGCTCCAGGGCGCTCTTGACTGCCTGCACGATGGTCGCCAGCGATTCCTGCAGGGCTTCGAGCACTTCATTGGAGTTCAGGGTGAACGCACGCGGCACGCCCTCGGCCAGGTTGCGGCCGCGCACGTCCACTTCACGGACTTCGCCACCCGGGTAAGCGGTGCCGATTTCCTGCTTGATGCGCTCGGCGGTGGACTCACCGATGAGGCTACCGTAGTTGCGACGCACGTAGGTGACGATGGCTTCGTCGAAACGATCGCCGCCAACCCGCACGGATTCAGCGTAAACCACACCATTCAGACTGATCAGTGCGATCTCGGTAGTACCACCACCGATATCGACGACCATCGAGCCGCGGGCTTCTTCAACCGGCAGACCGGCGCCGATCGCAGCAGCCATTGGCTCCTCGATCAGGAATACTTCACGCGCGCCGGCACCAAGAGCCGATTCGCGAATGGCACGACGTTCCACCTGGGTGGATTTGCACGGCACGCAGATCAGCACACGAGGGCTGGGCTGCAGGAAGCTGTTTTCGTGAACCTTGTTGATGAAATATTGCAGCATCTTCTCGCAGACGCTGAAATCGGCGATCACGCCGTCCTTCATTGGCCGAATGGCGGCAATGTTGCCCGGCGTACGGCCGAGCATGCGCTTGGCCTCGGTGCCGACGGCGACAACACTTTTCTGATTGCCGTGCGTACGAATGGCCACAACTGATGGCTCATTGAGGACGATACCGCGCTCACGCACGTAAATAAGGGTGTTGGCAGTCCCCAGGTCGATGGAAAGATCGCTGGAGAACATGCCACGCAGTTTCTTGAACATGGGAAAGTGACCCTAGGCAACGCGTGGGTAAAAAAGTGCGGCAAACTCTAACAACGACGGGGATTTTGGGCAAGGCGCCAATATGTTAAATTGGCTGTTTTTCCGGACACGCCACCACACAATCGCGCTATATGACCGTAAAATCGCAATTGTGTTCCCTGACAGGCGGAATGTATCCGTTTTGTTTTCCACTGGAGACTCCCCATGGCGCTTCAACGCTCTGACGTGGAAAAGATCGCTCACCTCGCCCGACTGGGCCTGGACGAAGGCGATATTCCACACACCCTCGACGTTCTCAACAGCATTCTCGGGCTGGTCGATTTGATGCAAGCCGTCGACACCCAGGGTATCGAACCCCTGGCCCACCCCCTGGAGGCCAGCCAACGGCTGCGTCCCGACCAGGTTACCGAAACCAATCAGCGCGACGCCTACCAGGCCATCGCGCCATCGGTCGAAAGCGGCCTGTATCTGGTTCCGCAAGTCATCGAGTAAGGGAAAAGAGCCTGCCATGCATGAAATGACTCTGGCCGAGATCGCTCGCGGACTCGCCGATAAAAAGTTTTCTTCCGAAGAGCTGACCCGTACCTTGCTGGCGCGTATTGCCCAGCTCGATCCGCAGCTTAACAGCTTCATCAGCGTGACCGAGGAACTGGCCATCAGCCAGGCCCAGGCTGCCGATGCCCGTCGCGCCCAAGGCGAGACCGGTGCCATGCTGGGCGCCCCGCTGGCGCACAAGGACCTGTTCTGCACCCAGGGCATCCGCACCAGCTGCGGGTCGAAGATGCTCGACAACTTCAAGGCGCCCTACGACGCCACCGTGGTCGCCAGGCTGGCCGCCGCCGGTACCGTGACCCTGGGCAAGACCAACATGGACGAATTCGCCATGGGTTCGGCCAACGAGTCCAGCTACTACGGCGCGGTCAAGAACCCGTGGAATCTCGAACACGTGCCCGGCGGTTCGTCAGGCGGCTCGGCGGCGGCCGTCGCGGCTCGCCTGCTGCCCGTGGCAACGGCGACCGATACCGGAGGCTCGATCCGTCAGCCTGCGGCCTTCACCAACCTTACAGGCATCAAACCCACCTACGGGCGCGTGTCGCGCTGGGGCATGATCGCTTACGCGTCGAGCCTCGATCAGGGCGGTGTACTGGCCCGCACCGCGCAAGATTGCGCCCTGCTGCTGCAGGGCATGGCTGGCTTCGACCCGCTCGACTCCACCAGCATCGACGAGCCGGTCGCGGACTACAGCGCCACCCTTGCCGCGCCCCTGCAAGGCCTGCGCATCGGCGTGCCGAAAGAGTACTTCGGTGCCGGCCTCGACCCGCGTATCGCCAGCCTGGTGCAAGCGAGCATCAAGGAGCTGGAAAAACTCGGCGCCGTGATCAAGGACATCAGCCTGCCGAACATGCAGCAAGCCATCCCGGCCTACTACGTGATCGCCCCGGCCGAGGCTTCGTCCAACCTGTCGCGCTTCGACGGCGTACGCTTTGGCCATCGCTGCGACAACCCCAAAGACCTCACCGACCTTTACAAGCGCTCGCGCGCCGAAGGCTTCGGTGTCGAGGTGCAGCGCCGCATTCTGGTCGGCGCCTATGCGCTGTCGGCTGGCTACTACGACGCCTACTACCTGCAGGCACAGAAAATCCGTCGCCTGATCAAGAACGACTTCATGGCCGCGTTCCATGACGTCGACCTGATCCTCAGCCCGACCACACCGAACCCGGCCTGGAAGCTCGGCGCCAAGAATGCCGACCCGACCGCCGCGTACCTCGAAGACGTCTATACCATCACCGCCAACCTCGCCGGCCTGCCGGGTCTGTCGATGCCAGCGGGTTTCGCCGACGGCCTGCCGGTGGGCGTGCAATTGCTCGCGCCGTACTTTCAGGAAGGCCGCCTGCTCAACGTGGCGCACCAGTACCAGCAAGTCACCGACTGGCACACCCGTGCTCCTCAGGGCTTTTAAGGAATAATGACTATGCAATGGGAAGTCGTGATCGGGCTGGAGATTCACACCCAGCTCGCCACCCAGTCGAAGATTTTCTCCGGCAGTTCCACCACGTTCGGCTCCGAGCCCAACACCCAGGCCAGCCTCGTCGACCTCGGTATGCCCGGCGTGCTGCCAGTGCTCAACCAGGAAGCCGTGCGCATGGCAGTGATGTTCGGCCTGGCCATCGATGCCGAGATCGGCCAGCACAACGTGTTCGCGCGTAAAAACTATTTTTACCCGGACCTGCCCAAGGGCTACCAGATCAGCCAGATGGAGCTGCCGATCGTTGGCAAGGGGCACCTGGACATCACCCTCGAAGACGGCACCATCAAACGCATCGGCGTGACCCGCGCGCACCTTGAAGAAGACGCCGGCAAGAGCCTGCACGAGGACTTCGCCGGCAGCACCGGCATCGACCTCAACCGCGCCGGCACGCCGCTGCTCGAAATCGTTTCGGAGCCTGAGATGAGCAGCGCCAAGGAAGCCGTGGCCTACGTCAAGGCCATGCACTCGCTGGTGCGCTACCTCGGCATCTGCGATGGCAACATGGCCGAAGGCTCGCTGCGCGTTGACTGCAACGTCTCGATAAAGCCCAAAGGCCAGGTCGAGTTCGGTACGCGCTGCGAGATCAAGAACGTCAACTCGTTCCGCTTCATCGAAAAGGCGATCAACAGCGAGATCCAGCGCCAGATCGACCTGATCGAAGACGGCGGCAAGGTCATCCAGCAAACGCGCCTGTATGACCCGAACACCAATGAAACCCGCGCCATGCGCAGCAAGGAGGAAGCCAACGACTATCGTTACTTCCCCGACCCGGACCTGCTGCCGGTGGTCATCGAGGACGCCTTCCTGGAGGCTACCCGTGCCACGCTCCCCGAGCTGCCGCCGCAGAAACGCGAGCGCTTCCAGAGCCAGTTCGGTCTGTCGCTGTATGACGCCAGCGTGCTGGCCTCGAGCCGCGAGCAAGCGGACTACTTCGAGCAAGTCGCAGGCATCAGTGGCGACGCCAAGCTGGCGGCCAACTGGGTGATGGTCGAGTTGGGCAGCCTGCTCAACAAGCTGGGTGTCGAGATCGACGAGTCGCCGGTCAGCGCCGAGCAGTTGGGTGGCATGTTGCTGCGCATCAAGGACAACACCATCTCCGGCAAGATCGCCAAGGTGATCTTCGAAGCCATGGCTAATGGTGAAGGCAGTGCCGATCAGATCATCGAAGCCAAGGGCCTCAAGCAGGTCACCGACAGCGGCGCGATCGAGAAGGTGCTGGACGAAATGCTCGCGGCCAATGCCGAGCAGGTCGAACAGTACCGCGCCGCCGACGAGGCCAAGCGCGGCAAGATGTTCGGCTTCTTCGTTGGCCAGGCCATGAAAGCCTCCAAAGGCAAGGCCAACCCGCAACAGGTGAACGAACTGCTCAAGCGCAAGCTCGAGGGCTGATCGGGCGCGCTTCGCGCGAGCTGCAAGCTGCAAGCTAGAGGCTTGCGGCTTGCGGCTCAAAACAAGGAACCGGCAATGCGCTACCTGTTTTTCGCTACCGCCCTGCTCCTGCTCGCCGGCTGTGCCAGCCAGGATGATTCCGTTATCGACCCCCACGGTTATGACGAAACCGGCGTAGCCTCTTTCTATGGTTCGGCTCATCAAGGCAACCGCACCGCCAGCGGTGAACGCTTCGATCAGCAGGACCTCACCGCCGCCCATCGGCGCCTGCCGTTCGGTACGCGGGTCAAGATCACCAACCTGAACAACGACCGCAGCGTGGTGGTGCGCATCAACGATCGCGGCCCGCACACGCGCAATCGCCTCGTCGATGTCTCACGCGCGGCAGCCGAGCAATTGGGCATGATCGGCACCGGTACCGCCAAAGTCCGCGCCCAGGATCTTATCGACTGACCCCTCACCAGGAAGCACCGCTATCTTCGATCTCGCCAACCTGCCCGCCTTTAGCCTGATGCAACTGGCCCTGGGCCTGATGATGCTCATCGTCGGCGCCGAGCTGATGGTGCGTTCGGCCGTGCGTGTCGCCGCCAGGTTGCAGGTGCGCCCGCTCATCGTCGGCCTGACAGTGGTAGCGTTTGGCAGCAGCGCGCCGCAAATGGCAATCAGCACCCAGGCCGTGCTCAACGATGCACCTGACATTGCCGTCGGCAGCGTGGTGGGCAGCAGCGTCTTCAGCCTGCTGGTGACGTTAGGCTGTTGCGCGCTGATCACCCCGCTGCGGGTGTCTCGGCAACTGGTGCGCCTCGATCTGCCGATGATGCTGGGCGCCAGTGCGCTGGTCTTCGTGCTGGCGTTCATAGGGCCATTGGGGCCTGTCGAAGGTATCGTGCTGTTGGCGGCCCTGGCGGGTTATCTGATATTGCTGTTGCGCCAGGCCAGGGAACATGGCCGCACCTACCCCGCTGCGCCGGTGCCGACCCGCACCTGGCCACGCTGCACGGTCATGTTCGTAGTGGGCATCGGCTTGCTGGTGGGTGGCGGACGCTGGCTGCTGGACGCCACGGTCGATGTGGCCGGCGACTTGGGGCTATCGGAGCGAGTGATTGGCCTGACGCTGGTGGCCGTCAGCGCCTCGCTGCCAGAGTTGGTCACCTCGCTGATTGCGGTCCTGCGTGGCCAGCGCGATATCGCCGTCGCCAATGTGGTGGGCAGCAACCTGTTCAATCTGCTCGGCGTGCTAGGGTTCACCGCGCTGCTGGCACCGCAGCCCCTGTCGGTCTCCCCCAATGCGCTGGCCTTCGACCTGCCGGTGATGCTCGGGGTGGCGGCATTGAGCCTGCCGCTGTTCTACTCGGGGATGCGCATCACCCGTAGTGAAGGGCTGATGCTCTTGGCGCTGTATGCCGTGTACGGCCTGCATCTGGTGTCGTTCGCCACCGGCATGCCGCTCGCCGCCCGGCTGGAGCACGCCATGTTGC
>CAJCIO010000004.1 GCA_903970465.1 Gammaproteobacteria bacterium | reverse complement strand
GGCCGTCATTGCACTGCGTGGTGCGATGGTGACCTGTTCGGCGAAGTCGGTCTCGATCCAGCGGGTGTGCACGCCGAATCGATCAGTGCTGGTGAAGTCGGCATGGTCCATCACGGCCCGGTGGAAGGGCAGAACCGAGGCAATGCCTTCGATCTTGAACTCAGACAGAGCGCGACGGGCGCGGGCGATCGCCTGTTCGCGGGTGGCGCCGCTGACGATCAGCTTGGCCATCATCGAGTCGAAGGTGCTAGGCACGTGTGAACCGCTGATCACGCCGCTATCCAGGCGCACGCCGGGGCCAGAGGGCGGCAGGAACTCGGTAATTTGCCCGGGAGTGGGCAAAAATCCCTTGCCCGCGTCTTCGGCGTTGATGCGAAATTCAAAGCTGTGCCCGCGCGGGGTCGGGGTTTCACTGAAAGACAACGGCAGGCCATCGGCGATACGCAGTTGCTCGATCACCAGGTCGACGCCGGTGGTTTCTTCGGTCACCGGGTGCTCGACTTGAAGACGCGTGTTGACCTCGAGAAACGACAGGGTGCCATCCTGACTGAGCAGGAACTCCACGGTACCGGCGCCTACGTAGCCCGCCTTGGCGCAAATATCCTGTGCGGACTGATGAATACGCTGGCGCTGTGTGTCGCTGATAAACGGCGCGGGCGCTTCTTCCACCAGCTTCTGGTTGCGTCGTTGCAGCGAGCAATCACGCGTGCCGACCACCACCACCTTGCCGTGTCTGTCGGCCATTATTTGCGCTTCAATGTGCCGAGGGCGGTCGAGGAATTGCTCGACGAAACATTCGCCACGACCAAAAGCCGCTTCGGCTTCGCGCACCGCCGAGGCGAATAACTCGGCCACCTCGTCCAGGCGCCAGGCCACTTTCATGCCGCGTCCGCCACCACCGAAAGCGGCCTTGATGGCAATCGGCAGGCCGTGCTGCTCCGCAAAGGCCAGCACTTCGGCGGCGCTTTCGACCGGCCCCGGCGTACCGGCAACCAGGGGCGCACCGACCTGTTGGGCCAGCTTGCGCGCCTCGACCTTGTCGCCCAGTACATCAATGGTCTCGGGGTTGGGGCCAACCCAGATCAGCCCGGCGTTGATCACCGCACGGGCGAAGTCGGCCCGCTCGGACAGAAAGCCATAGCCGGGGTGCACGGCATCGGCGCCGCTGCGTTTGGCAATGGCTAGAAGTTTTTCGATATTCAGGTAGGTCTCTGCCGGGCGCTGACCGTTCAGCGAATAGGCTTCGTCGGCCTGGCGCACGTGCAGGGCGTCGATGTCTGCGTCGGCGTAGACGGCAACCGACTGCACACCGTAGTCGCGGCAAGCGCGAGCGATGCGCACGGCAATTTCACCACGATTGGCGATCAATAATTTTTTCATGAATTGTTCTTCGCATCGGCAGTTGAAAAAGTGGCTTCGGTGCTGGGCTGCATTTCTTCGAACGCATCCAGGGGGTTGAAGCGAATCTGTGCATTGACCGGTATCTGTCCTGCCAGATCCAAATGGTGGCTGGCCACCGAGGCAATCACCGGATAACCACCGGTCAACGGGTGGTCGGCCAGGAACAGCACCGGTTGGCCGCTGGCTGGAACCTGGATCGCGCCAACAGAGGTGCCTTCGCTGGGCAGTTCCTGATGATTGCTGCGCTCCAGTGGCGTATCACCGGCCAGACGAATGCCAACCCGGTTGGACTGCGAGGTAACGCGCCACAGTTGGCTGCTCAGTCGCTGGATGGCGTCTTGGGTAAACCAGTCGGTACGCGGCCCCATGACCACATCGAGGGTAACGATGTTGGCGGTGGTCGGCATCTCGAAGGCCGGAGCTTCGTTCAGGGACACGCTGGTGCGAGTGACCGGTGCGGTGAAGCCCAGTCGGTCGCCGACTGCCAGTGCTTCAGGACCAAGCTGCGCCAGGGTATCGGTGGACAGGCTGCCGAGCACCGGCGTGACGTTGAAACCCCCACGGATTGCCAGATAACTGCGCAACCCGGCCTTGGGCGAGCCCAGGCTCACGCGGTCGCCCGCTTCCAGCTCGATGGGCTGATAGTTGCTGGCTTGCCATTGCAGACCGCTGGCGTTGGTGATGGTGACCGGGGTGTGCGCGCCGGTGATGGCGATCACGGCACTGCCATGGCAAATGAAGCTCAAGCCACCTAGCACCGATTCCACACAGGCCATGTCCGAGGGGTTGCCGACGGCGCGGTTGGCCGAACGCAGAGCACCGAGGTCCAGTGCACCGGAACGGGATACGCCCTGGCCGGTCTGGCCGGGGCGGCCCATGTCCTGCAAGACGCTGTGCAAGCCTGGGCTGGTGATTTCCAGACTGGTGCCGCTGGATACTTCATCCCGAGCCGGCTCAGATGGCGCAGGCAGGCCACCGGCTGGCAGGGGACCGGCATCGGTAAAGCGAACCTTATAGCCAGGGCGCAGCAGAGCAGACTCAGCGCGGTTCAGGTCCCACATCTGCAGCGGCGTGACGCCGATGATCTGCCATCCACCGGGGCTGGCTTTGGGGTAGACGCCGCTGAAGTCGCCCGCCAACGCCACGGCACCGGCAGGGATGCGCGTACGCGGCGTCTGCCGACGAGGCACCTGGAAGCCAGCGCCGCCAGTAAGGTACGCGAAGCCCGGCGCGAAGCCGCAGAAGGCCACGCTGTAGTCATGAGCGGTGTGACGCTGGATCACTTCGGCGCGGCTGATGCCCAGCAACGTCGCAACTTCGTCGAGGTCTTCGCCGTTGTAATGCACCGGGATTTCCACCCGACGCTGTTCGACCTCGCGGCGCTGGCTGAGGTCCTGGCCAGCGATGCGGTTGACCAGCGCCTGACGCTCAATGGCGCTGGGGCGAAACTGGATCAACAGCGTGCGTGCGGCAGGAATGATTTCCTCCACGCCCGCAATGGGCTCCGCCGTCAGGGCATCGAACAAGGCCAGGGTTTCGTCCAGATCTTTCAATTCGACGAGCAGGACGTCCAGATTGACCGGTAGAAAACGCACGGGGACCTCCTAGACGTGGTAAGTGCTGTCAGGCACGTCGGTGATGAACATATAGCCCGGCGAATGGGTGATGGCGAAAGGTACACCTGATGCCATGACTGCTGCCTGGGGTGTGACACCGCAGGCCCAGAACACCGGCACTTCGCCAGGCTTGATGCTGACGGCATCGCCGAAATCGGGTCGATTCAGGTCGCTGATTCCCAGTTGTCCGGGCTCGCCTATATGGACCGGAGCGCCGTGCACCGAGGGGTAGCGCCCGGAGATACCGCTGGCCTCGGCCACGCGATCAGCCGGAATCGGACGCATGGAAACCACCATGTTGCCATGTAACCGACCGGCAGGACGGCAGGCGCGGTTGGTGCAATACATCGGCACATTGCAGCCATCGGTGATGTGGCGCACTTCGATGCCCGCTTCTTGCAGCGGGGTTTCAAAGGTAAAGCTGCAGCCGATCAGAAACGCGACCATGTCGTTGTGTTCGGCCCAGGCTTGGGTTGCGTCGCTGACTTCTTCAGCCAGCTTGCCATCGCGCCAGATGCGGTACATCGGGATGTCGGTGCGCAGGTCCGCGCCTTCAGCCAAGAGGGTGGTCGGGCTGCCGGCGTCGCTGACATCCAGGATCGGGCAGGCTTTGGGATTGCGCTGCGCGTAGAGCAGGAAGTCGTAGGCCCAGTCGCGGGGCAAGGCGATCAGGTTGGCCTGGGTCATCCCTGGTGCAATACCTGCCGTGGGGGTAACCAGACCGTTGCGGTAAGTGCCACGCGCCTCGCGGGCTGCGGCGATGGCGGTCTGACGGGCTCGATCAAAGGCATTCACGGGCGGTCTCCCGCAAAGGGCTGCAACAATGTATTGGCGTGTTCCAGTAC
Source organism: Gammaproteobacteria bacterium (assembly GCA_903970465.1). Taxonomy (GTDB): domain Bacteria; phylum Pseudomonadota; class Gammaproteobacteria; order Pseudomonadales; family Pseudomonadaceae; genus Aquipseudomonas. The sequence continues at coordinate 10,891 of CAJCIO010000004.1, read as the reverse complement.
GCGGCGCAGCTCGCGGGCCATCTCTACGGCGGCGGGGCTGTCGCCATGCACACAGATCGAGTCGGCCTGAATTCGGGTCAGGCTGCCATCGATGGCTTCGATGGTGCCGTCTTGCACCAGACGGAGCATGCGTTGGGCCACAAGCTTTGGATCGTGCAGCACGGCCCCCGGCTCGCGCCGCGAAACCAGGGTGCCTTGCGGTGTATAGGCACGGTCGGCGAAGGCTTCGGAGACACACTGCAAGCCCTCGTGACGCGCCCACTCGATCAGCTCGGAACCGGCCAACGCCACCAGGATCAGCGTGGGGTCGATGGCCCGGATGGCGGCGATCACCGCCAGTGCCTGGCGACGGTCGTGGGCAATGGTGTTGTACAACGCGCCATGGGGTTTCACGTAGCGCACCGAGGTGCCAGCGGCCTTGGCCAGGCCTTGAAGCGCGCCGATCTGGTAAATCACGTCGGCGGTCAGTTCATCGCTGTTCAGGTCCATATTGCGTCGACCGAAGCCGACCTTGTCCGGGTAGGCGACATGGGCGCCAATGGTGACGTTTTTTGCGGCGGCGGCTTTCAGTGTCCGCAGGATGCCCGCCGGGTCGCCGGCGTGAAAACCACAGGCGACGTTGGCACTGGTCACCACGTCGAGCATCGCGCAGTCGTCGCCCATGCTCCAGGCGCCGAAGCTCTCTCCGAGGTCGCTATTAAGATCAATTGCTCGCATCTTGAATATCTCCGATCAAATCAAGCCGCGCCGATGAAGGCGAAAATGGCACCCGCTGACTTGTAGGCCATGAACCACGAGAGCAGACAGGTGAGGATACCAAGCACCAGCAACCAGCGAGGATAGTGATATCCGTCCATGAGGTCGGAACGGCGCCAGCCCACGTACATGAAGATGCTCAGGCCGAGCGGCAGGATCAGCCCGTTGAAACCGCCTGCGAAAATCAATAACGCCGCCGGTGGTTTGCCCAGCACCATATAAACAGCGAGTGAAATGACAATGAACACCACGGTGGCCAGGTTACGCGTGCGCTCTGTAATGCGTTTCGAGAACACGGTGATAAACGACATCGAGGTGTAAGACGCACCGATCACACTGCTGATACCCGCAGCCCACAGCACAAGGCCGAACATCATCATGCCGAGGTCGCCAGCCGCCGCGTGGAACGCCTGAGCAGCAGGATTTGCGCCTTTGCCAGACACATCAATGACTACGCCGCTGGCCACGACCCCGAGAATCGCCAAGAATAATACGTAGCGCGCAACGCCCGTGACGAGGATTCCGGTCATCGCAGCCTTGGACACTGCTTCAATATTCTCCACGCCGACCGTGCCACGATCGAGCAGCCGGTGCGCGCCAGCATAGGTGATGTAGCCGCCGACCGTGCCGCCGATTATGGTGGTAATGGCGGCGTAGTCGATGAAGTCGGGCCATACCGTTTGGCGCAGTGCTTCTCCTAACGGCGGGTGGGTGGCGAAGGCTGCGAACACGATCAAGCACACTTTGAGGATGCCCAGCGCCATCATGATGCGGTCCATTGCAATGCCCGCGCGATGGGACGAGAAAATTGCAATGGCCAGTAGCGCACTCAACGCACCTCCCCATTTGGGATCCAGGCCGGTCAGGGCATTCAAGCCCAGGCCCGCACCGGCAATGTTCCCCAGCATGAAAACCAGGCCGCCACACAGCATCAAGCACGTCAGCAGGTAGCCACTCCCTGGGATTGCGGTGTTGGCCAGATCCGCTGCTCGCATTTTGGTCAGCGATACGATACGCCAGACATTAATTTGAACCACAAAATCGATCAGGATCGAGGCCAGAATGCCGAACGCGAACGCAGCACCAAGAGTGGCGGTGAACGTTGCCGTCTGGGTCAGGAAGCCAGGCCCGATGGCAGACGTCGCCATCATGAAAATCGCGGCGATCAAAGAAGCGCGCCGCGCTTTTGTAAACTCTTGAGGGGTCTGTGTCACGGCAACATTCCTACAGTGAGAGATATCTCGACTGAGCAATGTGCATGCCAAGAGTCACCGAACACCGGTGTAATGTAGGTGGATCATAGTGTTCTTGTTGAACAATGTCGTCGACATGTGTGAACTAGGTGCACCTGATTGTTACCTCAAGCACTCGCAGTGCTACCTAATGATGCACGCTACACGCTTCATCCTTGTGCGGTGCACTAAGCTCTGGTGGAATAACGACGCGGTTTTTCCTCATCCTGGATCTTTTATGAACGACACCTCTCCCACCCTTCCTCGCACACTGGGAGAAACCATCACCCAAGAGATACGCAGAATGCTGGTAGAGGGCGAACTCGTGCCAGGCCAACGCCTTTCAGAGGCCGCATTGGCCGAGAACCTCGATATTTCGCGGAACACGTTGAGAGAAGCATTCAGGGTGCTGACACGTGAAGGGTTGCTCAAACACGAACCCAACCGCGGAGTAACGGTTGCGGAGCCCGACATGGCGTCGATCATCGACATCTACCGAGTGCGCCGCTTCATCGAATGCAAGGCAATCGCCCAAGGCTACCCCCAGCACCCCGGCACCCTGCACATGCATGACGCGGTCGAATTAGGCGTCCGCGCGCGTAAAGCGCAAGACTGGGTAGCGGTCGGCACCGCCAACATGATGTTCCACAAATCAATCGTCGAACTGGCCGACAGTCCGCGCCTGCAAGTGTTCTATGGGCAGATCTCGGCTGAATTGCGGCTGGCCTTTGGGGTGCTCAATGACCCGCAATTCCTGCACTTGCCGTTCCTCGATATGAACGCTTCGATACTCAGATGTTTAGAGGAAGGCCGCGCAGGTGACGCAACCGTCATGCTGGAGGCCTACCTGGTGCAATCCGAGCGAACTGTCTTGGCAGCTTACGAGCGCAGCATGAGACGGTAGTCGCCGCGAGCTGGGCAATCTTGTTTTCCAGACGCGTAGGGTGTTAGATCGGTTGAGGATGCCAATCCGGCGACTGTTTTGGTTTTGTGTGATGAGTTGATGTGTCCTGTGAATAAAGTTGTCACAGCGGAGGATCAGAAGCCGCGGAGTCAGGTGGGGCGCAATGTGTAGTGGCTGTTCTCAAGCCACCTCCCCGGGTCGTCAATTTGAGAGTCCATCGGGAGACGGGTCTGTGTAATAAGTCGCAAGGCGCGGGGGACTCTTGTTACCCCCGCCGATACTCCCGAGCTGCCACCCCAAACTGCCCCTTGAAAACCCGACAAAAATAAGCCATATCCCCAAACCCCCATCGATAGGCGATCTCCCCAATCTGTCTCCTAGCCAAAGCGGGCTCCCTCAGATCCCGGGCACAAGCCTGCAGCCGACTCACCAACACATACCGACCAAAAGAAGTCTCTTCCTGCTGAAACAAGCTATTCACATACCGGGAAGTTATTCCAAAATGCGCACTCACTTCCGCCAGGTCCATCTCTGCATTCCCCAGCCGCGCTTGCACATAGTCCTTGATCCGAAACAACAGGGCCGTCCGCCGCGATCCTTGGGTCAGTACGCTTTTCCCACGTTCCGATAACGCCATAGCCAGCAAATCCAAGCCTTGGCCCCCAAGCCGCAACCGCTGAGGTTCGTCGAGCTGGCCGTCCAGGCCTGACAAGCCCAACAGAAAATCAAACGCCAAGCGCTCAAAGGGATTGGTCCGCGACATGGTCAGTGCGGTCAGGTACTCCAGGTTACCCAACCGCTGTTGCAGGCTGGCGCGCGGTATTTGCACCACGGTTTGGTGGAATGCTCCATCAAAGTGCAGTCGATAAGGACGACGGGTGTCGTAAATGGCGAAGTCGCCAGCATCCAGAAGTGCTTCTCGTCCTTCCTGCACGACCAGCGACCGCCCCTGGCGGGCCAGGCTGAGCAGGACATAGTCCTCGTGGCCGAAGCCGATGCGATTGGCGTCGCGGACCACGGTCTGTTGCTGGGCGCTAACGTCGACCACGGTCAACTCCCCCAGGCGGCTGACACGAAGCCGGCCTTGGAAGGCTTCGGGCGCAGCGAGTTGGCACTCGAGGGGGACGAAGGTATTGCACACGACTTCCTGCCAGTAGGCGGACCGCTCCTTGGGCGCGACGCTGTCGGTGTTGAATTGCATGCTCATGGCATCCTCGGGGATCAGGATCGTTACGCGGTTTACCATGCAAACGCCGCTCCTGATAAAAGAAGGTCGCGGTGACAGACAAGTTTCAGTTCCTCCTCGTCCTAATGGCCTGCACGGGCTGGGAATAGGCTGTGCTTCACCGAGACAGCTGAGACCTTTCACCATGCAAAACTCGATTAAAGTCGCCTGCGTGCAGGCCGCCCCTGTGTTCCTCGACCTGCACGCTACCGTCGACAAGACTATCGCTCTGATGCGTCAGGCCGCCGCGCAGGGTGCAAAGTTGATCGCTTTTCCGGAGACCTGGATTCCAGGTTATCCCTGGTTCCTGTGGCTGGACACGCCGGCGGCGTATATGCCGTTGGCGCTGCGTTATCACGAACACTCCCTGGTGTTGGACAGCGCCGAAGCGCGGCGCATCAGTGACGCGGCGCGGGAATGCGGTATCCATGTGGTGCTGGGGTACAGCGAGCGGGCAAACGCGAGCTTGTACATCGGCCAGTGGCTGATCGATGACCAGGGCCAGACCATTGGTGTACGGCGCAAGCTCAAGGCGACCCATGTGGAGCGCACGTTGTTCGGGGAGAGTGACGGCTCGTCGCTGCGCACGTTCGACACGGTGCTGGGAACCTTGGGCGCGTTGTGCTGCTGGGAACATTTACAGCCGTTGTCGAAATACGCGCTGTACGCGCAGAACGAGCAGATCCACGTAGCTGCCTGGCCGAGTTTCAGTCTCTATCGGCAGGCAACCAGCGCGCTTGGCCCGCAGGTGAATATTGCGGCGTCCCGGGTGTATGCCGCCGAGGGTCAATGTTTTGTGATTGCGCCGTGTGCGTTAGTGTCGCCCGAGATGCATGAGTTGCTGTGTGACACCGAGGCCAAGCGGCAGTTGCTGGAGTTGGGTGGCGGCCATGCGCGAATCTTTGGGCCCGATGGCGGTGATTTGGCGACACCGCTGGCGGAGGACGAGGAAGGGCTTTTGTTCGCGACGCTGGAGCCGATGGCATTGATTGCGGCCAAGGTGGCGGCCGACCCGGCCGGGCATTACTCGCGGCCGGATGTGACCCGCTTGATGCTCAACCGTTCGACCAATCCCTGTGTGGTTGATTTCAACGTGCCGCTGCAGCCGACCGTTGGGCTGGCGAGCGACGCCGACCTCAATCCTGTCACCGATCTGGAGGTGTGATATGGATTCCGCGATCCCGAAACATCTGCGTCAGCCGCGGCAGTGCCCCCGGTCTACGCCTGCAGGGTATCAGCCACCGTTTCCGGCTTGGTCATCACGTTTTACTCCGCTGACCGGCCAGGTGGTGATGGCGTATTTCGGCGTTCAGGCCCGGCATGCGCTGGGGCTGATTGACCTGGCGCCGATCACGGAGCGTTTCACCGCGGCCAACGGACCGGCGCATTGGGATGCGGCGCGGTGCGTGGATGCCGAAGGCTTTTGCAATTGCATGGCGATTGCCTATTGGGACGATGTCGGGGCGTTCGAAGCCTGGAAGGTGGGCTCGGGGTTCAGCGCCTGGTGGCAGCATGGGGACCGAGAGCGGGGTCCTTTGGGCTGGTTCATGGAGGTAGTCTGTCCGACGGCGGAGCGCTTCGAGACATTGTTTTCTTCTGTAGGGGTGCCTGAGGGCATTGGTCATCTGGCCACTCATTTGAGCGAGCCGATCGAGGAGCATGGCTACTGGGGCAGTGCCCGTGACCGTCTGCCGATTGCCCAGGTGGATGGGCTGCTACCGGGAGCACCTGTCTTCACCGGTTCCGACGCAGGCGCGCGGCAGCGCTGTGCCGGCCGCGATAATTTGTGCCTGATCCGCTCGGGCCAGGACTGGAGCGACACTTGCGATCAAGAGCGGGGCCTGTATCTCAATGACGTGCGCCCGGTGCTGGAAGCGGGGATGCAGTTTCTGCGTGACGAAGGCGCGGGCATTGGTTGCTTGAGTTGTCGGTTCATGCAGGTGCTGGACAGTGCCAGTGGTGAGCCGTTGGAGAAGACCTTTGGCCTGGCCTGTTTCGACAGCTTGGCCAATCTTGAGGGTTGGGCCAAAACCCATCCGACCCATGTGGCGATCTTCGGCGGCTTCATGAACTACGTACAGACCCTCCACTTTCAGGTGCAGTTGCGCCTGTATCACGAGGTCGCGGTCATTCCCGCCAGCGCGCAGTTTTTCGAGTATGTGAATTGCCATCTCGGGAGCGGCCTGCTCTCGCGATAACCCCTTGAATCCTTCGGTGGCGCTGGTCGGTCCAGCGCCGGCCTCCCTTCGTCTGGAGTTTGACCATGCCCTGCTTCAAAACTGTCCGTCGTTACTTTGTCTTGTTGTCACTGGTCTGCTGCAACCCGGCGGCCCACGCGCTGGAAATCGCGGCGGGCGACTACGAGCCGCTGCCCAGTGGTATGAATGCGCTGCTCGTCTATTTCCAGCACGCCAACAGCAGTGACTATTATCAGCAGGGCCATAAAGTGTCCGACCGTTTCAAGCTCAGCACCGATGTGAGCCTGTTGCGCTATATCCACTCCATTGGCCTGGCGGAGGGTGTGGTGGTCGAGCCGCAAGCCATTCTGCCCTATGGTCATTTGCGTGCCAGTGGCGAGGCCAGCAGCCTGGGCGAGACCACCGGCACGGGTGACTTGATTCTGGGTGCTCCGGTCAAGTGGACGTTGGATACGGCCCACAAGGACATCTTCTCGTTGGCCCCTTACCTGTATGTACCCACTGGTAGCTATGAGCGCAGCGACGCTTTGAACCTGGGCGAGAACCGCTGGCGATTGCTGCTGCAAAGCGCCTACATCCACCACTTCAATGAGCAGTGGGCGCTGGACACCGCGGCGGATGTGTCTTGGTTCAGCCACAACGATGATTACACTCGCGACGGCGCGACGCTCAAGCAACAGGCCCGCTACGAGTATCAGGCCTATCTCAGGTACAACCTGACACCGCGCACCCAATTTGCGGTGGGGGGTGGACGTATCGAGGGGGGCAAGACTTCAGTGGATGAGGTGAGTCAGGATGATCGTACCGACACCACTTATGTACGGATCATGGCTACGCAAATGCTGACGTCTTCGCTGCAGATGCAGGTCGAGGCCGGTCAGGATATTGATGTGGAGCAAGGGTTCAAGGAGAAGGCGCGAGTGAATCTACGGTTGGCCAAGTTGTTTTGACTTGCCTTGGGCACTGCGGAGCTTACTGGACTGCCCTAACCACCGCAGGAGGGGGAAGGATGTTTGATTGTTATCCGTACTCATCATCGACTCTCGACTGGCTTGCATTCCATAGGCGAACCCAAGGATGCTCCGATTAACTTGCCGCGCGTCAGCGGCAAGTCGAAAAAGGCCCAGCAAACCTGTCCAGGGCCCGACCTGATCCATCTCGACGAGGGGGCGTTCGCGACGTGTCTGCTTGCGCTTGCCGGCATATTGGAAACCGTGATGGCTCGCCTGGCTCATGGGCGGCTCGGATCAAGTGGTCAGGCGTATTTCATCACATTTGGGGACTTGCTCGGAGAATCCGTAGGGATAAGCGGGAGGAACCTCACGAGTCCTCCCCCGAGACAGTTTTTAATACCGCCGGACCGTTTTTAATCCGACAGATCAGTTGATCGGACCGCAACAGCCCATCACTCCACCGTCACCGACTTCGCCAAATTCCTCGGCTGATCCACATCCGTGCCCTTCAGCACCGCCACGTAGTACGACAACAACTGCAGCGGCAAGGTGTAGAGGATAGGCGCCAGCGCATCATGGATATGCGGCATCGCCACCACCCGAGTACCCGGGCCGTCGGTGAATTGCGCTTGCTCATCCGCAAACACCACCAGTTCACCCCCGCGAGCGCGAACTTCCTGCAGGTTGGATTTGAGCTTTTCCAGCAGCTCGTTGTTCGGCGCCACGGTGACCACTGGCATGTCGGAGTCGACCAACGCCAACGGGCCGTGCTTGAGCTCACCGGCCGGGTAGGCTTCGGCGTGGATGTAGGAAATTTCCTTGAGCTTGAGGGCCCCTTCCATCGCGACCGGAAACTGCGCACCGCGACCGAGGAACAGAGTGTGATGCTTCTCGGCGAACAGTTTGGCGACTTCTTCCACGGTGCTGTCCATGGCCAGGGCTTCGCCAAGGCGGGTCGGGAGGCGGCGCAGTTCGGCCACCAATTCGGCTTCTACGCCGTCTTCCAGGGTGCCTTTGACCTGGCCGATAGAGAGGGTCAGCAGCATCAAGGCGACCAGCTGGGTGGTGAAGGCCTTGGTGGAGGCGACGCCTATTTCCGGACCGGCCTGGGTGAGCAGGGTCAGGTCGGATTCACGCACCAGCGAGCTGATGCCGACGTTGCAGATCGCCAGACTGCCGAGGAAGCCCAACTCCTTGGCGTTGCGCAGGGCGGCCAGGGTGTCGGCGGTTTCACCGGACTGGGAGATGGAGACGAACAGGGTGTCGGGCTGCACCACCACGCGGCGATAGCGGAATTCGCTGGCCACTTCGACTTGGCACGGGATGCCCGCCAGGCCTTCGAGCCAGTAACGGGCGACCATGCCGGCATGGTAGCTGGTGCCGCAGGCGACGATCTGCACGTTGCGCACTTTGGCGAACAACTCCGCGGCCTGCGGGCCGAAAGCCTGCACCAGCACGCTGTCTTGGCCGAGTCGGCCTTCGAGGGTGCGCTGCACGACTTTGGGCTGCTCGTGGATTTCCTTGAGCATGAAGTGGCGATATTCGCCCTTGTCGGCGGCTTCGGCGCCTTCGTGGTACTGCACGGCTTCGCGCTGTACGGGCTGGCCGCTGGTGTCCCAGATGTGCACGCTGTCGCGGCGAATGTCCGCGATATCGCCTTCTTCGAGGTACATGAAGCGGTCGGTAACCTGGCGCAGCGCCAACTGATCGGACGCGAGGAAGTTTTCCCCAAGGCCAAGGCCGATCACCAGCGGGCTGCCGCTGCGGGCCGCGACCAAGCGATCCGGCTGCGCCAAGTGGATAGCCGCGAGGCCGTAGGCGCCGTGCAACTGCTTGACCGTGGCCTTGAGTGCATCGGCGATGTCCGGCACGGTTTTCAAGGTGTGGTTGAGCAGATGGGCGATGACTTCGGTGTCGGTTTCGGAAGCGAAGACATAGCCCTGAGCGCTCAGCAATTCGCGCAGCGGCTCGTGGTTCTCGATGATGCCGTTGTGTACCACGCCGACTTCACCGGAGAAGTGCGGGTGGGCGTTGCGTTCGTTGGGCGCGCCGTGGGTGGCCCAGCGGGTGTGGGCGATGCCGAGTTTGCCGACCAGGGGTTCGGCGGCGAGGGAGGCTTCGAGCTCGCTGACCTTGCCGGTACGGCGGCGGCGCTGCAACTGGCCGTCGTTGCTGACGATAGCCACACCGGCACTGTCGTAGCCGCGGTATTCAAGACGTTTCAGGCCTTCGAGGAGGATGGCCGTGATGTTGCGCTCAGCAATGGCGCCGACGATTCCACACATGTTTATAACTCCTGATTGACGGCGGCGCAGATGACAGTGATGCCGCGGGCCTGAATCTGGTCGCGTGCCTCAGTGGGCAGGCGATCATCGGTGATGAGGGTATGTACGCTGCCCCAGGGCAGCTCGAGATTGGGTATCTTGCGCCCTACCTTGTCGGACTCGACCATGACGATCACTTCACGGGCCACTTCGGCCATGACCCGGCTCAGCCCCAGCAACTCGTTGAAAGTAGTGGTGCCGCGTTGCAAGTCGATGCCGTCGGCGCCGATGAACAGCTGGTCGAAATCATAGGAGCGCAGCACCTGTTCGGCCACCTGGCCTTGGAAGGACTCCGAATGCGGGTCCCAGGTACCGCCGGTCATCAATAATACCGGCTCGTGTTCCAGCTCGCTGAGGGCGCTGGCGACGTTGAGCGAGTTGGTCATGACCACCAGGCCGGGCTGCAGCCCGAGCTGCGGGATCATGGCAGCGGTGGTGCTGCCGCTGTCGATGATGATGCGCGCGTGTTCCTTGATGCGTTGCACGGCCGCGTGAGCGATCGCCTGTTTATACACGGACACCGGCTGCACGGCTTCGCTGATCAGTTCCTGGGGCATGGTCACGGCACCGCCGTAGCGACGTAGCAGCAGGCCGTTGCTCTCAAGAGCGGCGAGGTCCTTGCGGATGGTGACTTCTGAAGTTTCGAAACGTTTGGCCAAGTTATCCACACTGACTTCGCCCTGCTCGTTGAGCAAGGCGAGGATGTTGTGGCGGCGTTGGGGGGTGTTTCGTTTCGACATGATTGCTTTAAGTTTCGGTTCGAAAGTTATTAAGCGCAATCAAAACCTAAAATGGGCAATGGGTCAAGGGGGAGATGTGAAATACAGTTGTGGATAACTACCTTGGAATGGTGGTGATCTCATGGCCGTCTTCGCGGGCAAGCCTTGCTCCCACAGGTGATCGGCTCAGGATTATTTTTGCACTTTGGGAAAATGATTTCGGAGTGGATAACTTTATGCGGTCTTAAGGGCCCCTTCGCGGGCAAGCCTTGCTCCTACAGGTGATCGGCTCAGGATTATTTTTGCACTGTGGGAAGATGATCTCGGAGTGTGGATAACTGTATGCGGTCTTCAGGGCCCCTTCGCGGGCAAGCCTTGCTCCTACGGGTGAGCAACTCAGGGTCGATTTGCAAAGTGGGAGCAAAGCTTGCTCGCGAAGGGGCCGGCCCGGGCGACATCAACCCCTTGTGGATATCTTAGGGGTTGCGGACCTTCACCGGCCGCGACCAGCCTTCGATATTGCGCTGACGGGCGCGAGCGACAGCCAGCTGGTTCTCCGGCACATCCTGGGTAATGGTCG
>CAJCIO010000003.1 GCA_903970465.1 Gammaproteobacteria bacterium | reverse complement strand
CAACTTGTCACTGTTGTTACCCGATTGGGGCAGGCCATGGTCGATGCCGTGTTTGTAGATGTGTCCGGCGACCGAGACCAAGTCGGCGAACATGGAGTTGCCCACCGCGGCGGCCACCTCGGCGTCGGTCAGTGCATCCAGACCGACGTAGACGATGCCGCGTTTTCGGATGATCTGCATCCAGTCGAAGATGGGTCGTGGGTCATCTAAATCGGTGTAGTTGGGAGCCAGTAACTGGGCGGTCTTGCCGGTGGTGAGTTTTTCCAGCAGAGGTAGCAGCGAGGCGACAATCTTGTCGAAATAGGTACGGTCGTAACGCACCGCCGAACGCAGTCCGTCCAGTACCGGATCGAATACCCGCTTCACCGCCAGGTACTGCTCGATGGCCACCACACGCTTTTCGCGCCCGATCATATGCCGGGGGATGTTCTTCTCGGTGAGCTTGCCTTCAAGCTGAACGATCACCTCCCACGCCTTCGGGTCGGTCTTGGCGAAAAACTGCTGTGCGTACTCGATGAACAGTGCATCGATGTTGACCACATGCCGTTGGATCTGCAGGTAGTCCGGACGCCGGCCTAACTCGATCAGGGCACGGGCGATGATGTTGACGAAACGCCAGGCAAACTCGCGAAAGGCCGCGGAGTTACCTTCGCCGCTGAGCTGCCCGGCGATGCGTGACGCCACTTCCGAGATACGCCCGAAGCGTCCCACCGCATTGTATCGAGCGGAGATTTCCGGCCACCCCAGATGGAAAACATAAAACTCCTTATCCCGACCGGCCCGCTTGGCTTCGACGTACATCCGTTTGAGCAAGTCGGCGTCGCCCTTCGGATCGAAGACGATGACCACCTCATGTTCGATGCGATGAATGTCCTGGGTGATGTACACCTCGGCGAGCCGGGTCTTGCCGACACGGGTAGTGCCGAGCACCAGGGTGTGTCCGACCCGTTCGCCCAGCGGCAGACTGACTTCCGTTTCATCGGGCTCGACCCCATGCAATAGTGGCGAGCCACCTACCGGGGGCAAAGGCCGCAACGGATTGAAGGCACTGTCCCAGGCCGTGACACGGGCCAGTATGGAGAGTGGAAACGGAGCATGCTCCAGGCGCCGTTCGAGTCCACGGGCCAGGCGGTAGCTGGTCGGTTGGTCGACATAGTGGGCGACCGCCGGATCCTGGGCCTCGACCAAGCGCTGGGTGTGCAGGCGGGTCCAGCGAAAGCCTCGGCCCATGAACAGACGCTTGCGGCTGACCGGAATCTGCCGACTGGTCAGTTCGTAGCGGGGCAGCCGGCGGATATTGCGCCGATAGCGCAGCACCTCCCAGGCTTGTTGCAGGCGGATAAGGCCGAACAGGGTATAGGCCAGCGCCGCAACCAGCCCGATCTCGGGTGAGAGGGCCACAGCCCAGGGCGAGTACACGCACAACACCGCGGCGGCGGCGCAGATCGCTACAGTGTACAGCTCCACCGCTGGCCGGAGTTTGGACTCCATCGCATGCTCGGCCATGACCTGACTCACTGTTCCAATGAGGTGGCGGTGATCAAGACGGGGTAGTGCTCAATCTGCAGGCGGGTGGCGATGTCGTTGCCGTTGACCGGCAGGATGGTGATGCCCGGAGCGGCTGCTTGAATACGGGCCAGGGCTTCAGTATCGGTCACTTCGACGGCGAGGCCGGCCGCGCCCATTTCCTGCAGTTCAGCCGCACGTTGACGCAACCAAGCCAGTGATTGGGGATCCTCACCGACCAGAAAAAATGGCCGCAAGCCTGGCATGTTCAGGGCGCGGGACGTGATCTGGCCGGGGCTCAAGTGAGAACTGCGGATGGGCAGTATCCAGGCTTCATCGGCAAACGTGGACAGGTCCGCATGCATGGCCCGATCAGGTTGGGTCTTGTTGTTTATTGGCGGCCTGGAAACTTGAAAATGGGGTCGGGTGAAGTCGCTAGGCTGATCCTCGGCAACGGTCAGTTCCGGCTGGGCGAAAGGTGCCAAGAGCAGGATGCAATAACAGACAATGGGGATTCGCTTCATGGTGGTGTGCCCTGTTCAAAGGAAACCAGCAGATGTTCGAGTCTCTGGGAAAAGCCAGCACGGTAGCGTGCTGCCGGCGCGCCTCCTGCCGGACGGTGATAGCGCCCGGCAGCTAAGACCCAATCACCGGTGGCATCGTGATGCTCCTGCAGCAGCGCGGCGGTCACGGCGAGATTTCGGTAGGGATCAAGGGCTTCGCAAGGGCTGGAAAAACGTTGTCCGTGGTAACCCAGGTTGGTTTGCCCGAGACCGGCATCGACCCGCTTGGCGTCATGTCGGGCGAGTGCCTGAAGCAAAGCGTGACAGGCGGTCTGGCGAGTGGCGAAGCGGTAGGGTGTTCCGGCGATGTTCAGGGTCCAAGGCCAGGGCAGCAGTCGACCACGGACGCGGATACCACTCTCCTGCAGGGCAATCGCGAACAGCACCGTAGAAGGGATGTCGGCGTCATGCGCCGCCAGTTGGTAGGCAGGAGGCGGAAGTTCGTCAGCCTGGACGGCGAACATTGTCAGCATGAGCGCAATACCACTCAGTCGAGGCGTTGCCATTGTCCATTCACCTGTTGAAATGTGACAGGCAATGGCCCCGGGGCACCCAGGTTGAACCAGCGACCACGGTCATGGTTCAAGGTGATCTGCTGGCGTTGGACCTTGACCGGATCGATGTCCGCTTGCCGAGCCCAGCGACGGACGCGTTCATCCTGGCCCTGGCTGCCCACCAGGTAGATATCGAACGCCGTGTCGCTGCTTTGCAGACGCTGCGCTTCGTCGGTGCACGCCGGGCAGTGGTCCTCCACAAACAGGGCCTGGCGCGGCATGATCGATGAGCTGGCAGGGGGCGGGGACGCCATGCCCTGGATCGGCAGCAGCCCGGGAAACAGCTTGGTCCAGGCCGCGGTGTAAGCGTTTTGGTAAGCCAACTCGCGCTCGGCGCGTTTGGCCTCCAGCGCTACCTGTAATTCGGCATAGCGCTGGCGCTCTTGGTCGGTCTGGGCTTCGACCCCGAGTGCGGTCAACGGATCGAGGTTCGGGCTCCAGAAACCGCGCGGGCCGGCTTGGATCTGTTCGAAGCGCGTCCACTCCTGCTCCGTCAGACCCCAGCTCGCCGCCTGTTCAGAGTCAGAGCGCTCCAGGGGAGCGGACTGCGTGTCCTGGGTCCGTGACTGTGTCGCGACGGGGTTGCCCATCGCAGCGCCCATGGCCAGTAGCGAAGCGAGACAGACAACGGTGGGCAGTAGCGCTCTGTTCATGATCACTACTCAAGGGAGGTGCACGGTCTGATCTGGCTGAGCGGCCACCGCGAAGATGGCTGAGTTCGGCTCCAGTATTTTCAGGCGCCAAGCCCCTTGCTGCTCACCGCTATGTAGCAGCCGGACATCCGTGAGCGAGCGACTGTCATGAGGCGCGACCGCCAGAAAGCGCTCACCACCGCGGGACTCGACACTCAATACTGAAAACGGTGGCGAGAGCGGGGCGGGTTTGGGGCGAGCGGTCTTTTTCGGTTTGGTCGCAGAAGGCGTCGGCGGTGGAGGGAATGGCTTTGTCCTGAGGTCCAGGAGTTGCTGCTCGACCTGTTCAAGGCGTGCGCGCAGCGCTGTCAGGTCTGCCTGGGTGGTGCGGGCTGCCAGACCATCGCGCAGTTCCTGTATCTCTTGCGCCCACTGATCCAACATCGGATCGAGGGTATTGGCCTGTTGCTCACCAGTATCGACCATCTGCTTCAGGTCTTTCAGCGCGTACTGCAGCTTCTCCTGGGTGTCCTTGAGGGCGCTTGAATCATGTTGCAGGGTGTCCAGGGTTTGTCGATATTGCGTGTCCGTGCTCTGCAGTTCGGCCACGCGTTGATACTGGTTATACAAACCACCGCTCAGGCCGGCGACCGCCAAGCAAAGCAGCCCAATGATGAGGGTTTGAAACGTCGAGGCTCTCATGGCCGCGCCTCCAACAGATGGGGTGAGACGGGGGTGATCAGCGCGACGCCGGCCTCCGTTTTCTGCTGTTCGAAGCAGACCGAACGGCTGACTTCGTCGGTCGTGAGTTGCCAGGCGGGGCCAGCCAGCACTTGCAGCGCGCGGCGCAAAGAGATCGGGCCGAGCCGGTAATAGGCCGCGGGCAGGGGCCGAGTAAACAGCACCCTCACGGACGCGGTGACGGGGCAGAGCGAATAACCCGAACGCTGCAATACGTACTGCAATGCATCCTGCACCGAAGGGTTCAGGCTGGACGGGATGCTCACGTCAATGATTTGGGCAAGAAGATCACGTTGTTCGGTGGTGGGCTCGGTGCTGACCAGCGTGTAGCGGCCATAACGAAGCTCTGCCGGATGGCTTTCTTCGGCTATGCCCCTCGAGTGCTGGGCCCGATTGGAGCCACTGTCTATCTCTGGATTGGTCGGCAAAGGGTTGGGGATTTGCGCGGTGCAGGCGCTCAACAAACCCAGCAGGCAGACAGGCGTGAAAAAACGCTCCATGGAAGAAACCTCATGTCAGATTCAGTGCAGAACCTGACATGAGGTGAAGGAGCGATTCAGTGAGAAAGTTGATTCAAGGTGGGTCGTGTTAACGCTGAACACGTTGCTATTCATCGAAAATGGCGAGCCCATCCAAGACGGCAGCGTCGGGGTCGAAGATCAATAATCGCACATCCGCCAATGCCGCTAAATACAGTACGTTGACCAAGGCTTCCGGTGTGCCTGCGTCGAGTTGTTCTTGTCTCAAGCTCGAATAACGATTGCCCTCAATGTTCAGCAAGTTCTCGTCCGTCCATGGCGTGCCGATCAGTTTGCAACCGATACCGCAGCAATCTGGCAGCGTAAAAAGCTCGAACAAGAGGCCGGTTTGCCGCAGAGCGAAGTTACTGACCCACTCCTCCAGATAAAGCATCGATTCTTCGGGAAGGTGCGCGGTACTGATTTCCCAGGCTCGACTGTAGTGTCCCGTTTCGAAGCTCAAGCGATGGACCATGGCTTGTGCCTCTTCCAGGGAGTACAGATCACCGAGGTGATGCCGCTCGTTGAGCATTTCGCCCATCACAGCGTAGATTACTTGGCGCACTAGCCCGGTGGACTGGCAGCGTTCATCCAAATCATCCGAAATGGATTGGCCTTCGCTGATCAAGGCGAAATCGTCATTGAACAGGCAGGCGAACAGTTGCAGCTCATTGTCGGGCAGATGGGCTTGTGAGTCGTGCACGGGTCGAAAGCAGGGAGGGCAGTCGTTTTCGTAGGTGATCAGTAGCAGCCGTTCGATATGAAGGTTGTCGTAACCGCGAGCAAATGGAGTTGAGGTCGTCAACAGGGCTGGGGCTTGGTGTGTGGGGTTCATGAGGGTTCTCCAGAATGAAAATGAACAAGGCGCCCGAAGGCGCCTGTGAGGGTTAAAGCCAACCATATTCGGCAAGGGAGAGCGGACGACCTTCACCCACGATGAAGTGATCCAATACGCGCACTTCGATCAAGGCCAAGGCCTCCTTCAACCGTGCGGTCAAGACGCGATCTGCCTGGCTGGGTTCCGTACACCCCGAAGGGTGGTTGTGCACAAAAATGGCCGCCGCAGCGTTATGCGCTAGGGAGCGCTTAACGACTTGGCGGGGGTAAACGCTGGCCCCATCAATGCTGCCGTGAAACAGGACTTCGAATGCCAGCACCCGGTGTCTGGCATCGAGAAAGATCACACCAAAGACTTCATGCTCTTGTTGCGCAAGGTGCAGTTTTAGGTATGAGGCCACAGCGTCAGGCGACGTCAGGTTAGGGCCGCGGGCGAACAGCCGACGATCCAGAATATGCAGTGCTTCGTCGATCACCTGGTTTTCTTGGACGATACGATCAGCCTCGAAATCCGAGGTCTCAATCAGTGTGAGTTGGGTGCTCATGGTGGTACCTCCGAAGGGAACAATCAGGGGTACACACCCGAGGGGAGTGGTGTCCCCTAGGTGGATATAGAGTTGTGGGCGTTAGCAGGTGACGCGCTGTTTACAGCCGAGTGAATCGGTGGCGTTGACCGTGTAGGTGTGAACCACAACCGTCGCAGGGCAATGGGGAAAAAGCCTTTATTCCCCAGCCAGTTTCGGGATCGAAGTCGGCACTGATGGGCATTAACCGAACCAGTCCACGATGGATACCGGCGATGCGTTTCTCAATTTCATCCGTCGTGTAATAGAGCGATAACGTGCTGTAGTCCTCGTAAGCAGTAGCGAACAGGCAGTCGTCGCAAAGCCAGAAGGATTCCATGTGGTTCTCCTGTGCGGATTGAAGAAAAGGCGCTCGACGGAGCGCCTTGTTGAGGAACATCGTGGACTGTTCAGGCGGACTGAACGGTACGGGTGGCATCACGGCGGGCCGTGCGGGGAGTGGGTGGAGATTCAGGTTCGACCCGAGCCTCTGTTGGGTTTGCGGTCTCCTCAGCTTCGGTATCAGCCGATGAAGGGGATGGCTCACTGTTTGGCGCTTGCTCAGCAGGTGCTGTTACTTCCTGCCTGGCGGGCGCTTTGTATTCGAACGTGCCGTTGACCTTGATCCAGTCAATGAACAGCAAACGACCTTTCAGGCTGGCGCCCGGTTGACCTTGTTTATCGCCTTTCTCGTAGAGAAACGGATCGATCCACAGGTCGCCGATACGGAACGACAGCAAGACCTTTTTCTCGGCTTTGACGGCGCCCATATAGAGACGAATCAAGCGTTCAGCTTCACCCCCAGCGACTTTGCAGTCGAAACGGGTGTACTCCACCGCATCGGTGGCACCGTGCAGGGCTGCGATATCGCAAGCCATGAATGGCTGGCCGCGGCGGACTTGTACTTCACGAACACGGTTGAGATAACCGATACCGACGGTGTGCAGATTGAAGTAAGTGGTCGCTTCTTGGGAGTGGTTGGCGTGGGCCATGGTGGTTCTCCTGTTTCAAGGGAAAACGGCGACGCACAGCCCCTGACGGGGAAGTGAGCCCCCGTCAGGGTGGGTAAGGTGAAGGCGAGCGATGAACGACTCGGCACCGGCAAGCCGATGACGATCAGAACGATGCGTCTGGGGAAATAGCGGTGCAGCAGAGGAGCATCTGCGGTGGTGATCCGCAAACATAGGGTAGTGGGCATTCATCACCGCTGAAGCGGTAACCGCGCGAGCCTCCGAACGCTGATCGCACTTGGGTAAACCACCACGAACGTGGCGTAGCCTTGAAGGTTCTGGCTACCTGGGCTGGGCTGTCAACGACAGCGAACCACGCCCTTTGTATAAGCCTGTCATAGGGAGCGTCAAGACGCTGCCACCCGATTTTTTATGGCCGGAATATAGTGGTAGTCACTGGACTGAAGAAAGTGAAGAGTGCGCCTGGCGGGGGGCCAGGCGAAGAAGAGAAAAGCCACCTTTGACGGTCGTACGCAGTCGACAAGCGCCTCGCAAAACTTTATTCACTGCGTCACGCTTCGCCAATCGACCCTTGTCGTGGCCCGGGTCGGAACATGCTGGCACGCATCCGCGCACAAAGGGTGCCCAGTGTTTCCCCGGTGGGCTCCGGAACTGAATACGATCGCTGAAGCGGATGACCGCTATTGCCTGGTAGAGGCAACAGTGGTCATCCGCCACAGTGATCAGGTCGAGCACAATCAGGAATGAAATTCCGCAGAAAGAGAAGGCTCCGAACTCAAGGAGTTCGACCGAGCTGCCCGGAGCGATTCGGTCTTGGGTCGCCGTTGGCGATGATCCTGAGACACTACAGCAGAAAGGGTGGGATCACGTCAAGCCAGTGGGCGATCCCGCATAAGCCACTACATTGAGCACGATGAAAGAGGTTACTACTGCCGAGATGAGCGGCCAAATGTTCGACGGTTGCAGGATAAAGGCGCGGTCACTTTCTTTGCCTTGACCCGTGAAATCGGACAACACTTTATCGACTTAGAGAGGGATCAGCCGCCGTTGATGATGCACTGATCAGCACATCACCCCAATACTCATGCCGATCTACAGTGAAGCGTCATGAGCGACGCGTATCTTTTCTGATCGGCACTGTTCCCTTACAGTCGGGGTAGTGGGAGCATGACCAGAACGGCCCTGATTTCCCCTTTTGCCTGCGCATTGAGACGTTGCAAATGGGGCAGGTCGGGCCGGCTTCGACCGGTACCGCTAAGGTGAGTGCGCCACAGTGTTCGACCAATTGTGCAATCCAGTTCGCCTGCTTGGCGACGAACGCATCCAGGGTCAGTCGTCCCGCTTCGATTTCGTCCAGAGCCTGTTCCCAGATCGCGGTCATACCCGGATCCGCGACAGCAGCGGGTACCGCCTCTATCAGAGTATGGGCCGCTGCGGAGGCCATTAAGGCGCGTTTTTTCTTCAGCAAATAGCCGCGATCAATCAACCCCTTGATGATGCCGGCTCGCGTGGCTTCGGTACCGATTCCGGTGGTGTCCCGAAGTTTCTGTTTCAGGCGTGGGTCGTTGACCAGCTTGGCCACGTTTTTCATCGCCTTGATCAGATCGCCTTCGGTGAGAGGTTTGGGAGCGGCAGTGCGCATGGACTTGAGTTCGACGTCGTTCACTGCGCACTGAGTACCCTGTTGCAGGACGGGCAATACTTGGTGCTTTTGACTGGGCTCATCCTCCTCGGTGTTTTCGTAGAGCAAGCCTTTCCAGCCCTGGATCAGGATCTGTTTGCCAACAGCAGTCAATCGCTCTGCGCCGCACTTCAGTTCGACCTGAGTTCGATCAAACTCATGATGCGGAAGAAATTGCGCGAGGTAGTGGCTACGAATCAGTTCGTAGACTTGGCGTTCTTGTTCGGACATCCGCGCCAGGTTCGCCGGCTCGGTGGTGGGGATGATGCCGTGGTGCGCGGTGACCTTGGCATCGTTCCACGCGCGGGAGTGCAGTGATCGATCGAGTCTTCCGAATGTGGGCTGCAGCGCCGGATCCGTTTTGAGCAGGGCATCGAATACCGCGGGTACCTCATTGAACATACTCTCTGGCAAATAGCGGCAATCGCTGCGTGGGTAGGTGGTGGCTTTGTGGGTTTCATACAGGGCTTGGGCGATATTCAGGGTTTCCTGAACGCCGAGTCCCAGCTTGCGCGAGCAGACTTCTTGCAGTGTGCTCAGGTCGAAGGGCTGGGGCGGAGGTTCTCGGAAACGCTCAGTCTGCAGCGAGAGTACTGTGGCGGTCTTACCGCTAGAAATCTCTTGGGTCGCCTGAATGGCCTGCGCTTGTTGCAGGCAACGACCTGCCTCGTCCTGCCCTGAACTGGGTGGTAACCACGACGCGATGAATGGTTGCCCCATTGAGGACAGGTGCACCTCCACTTCCCAGTAGGGCTCCGAGACGAAACTGGCAATCGCACGATCCCGATCGACTACCAGACGTAAAGTGGGTGTCTGGACGCGTCCAACCGACAATACACCGTCGTAGCCCGCCCGCCGACCAAGAAGGGTAAACAAACGACTCAGGTTCATGCCGATCAGCCAGTCGGCTCGGCTGCGGGCGAGGGCTGAGTGGTAAAGCAGGAAGGTCTCCTGACCAGACTTTAGTGAGGAAAGTGCGTTGCGAATCGACGCCTCGTTGAGTGCGGACAACCAAAGACGTTGAACGGGACCTCGATACTTGCAGAGTTCCAGTAGCTCGCGAGCAATCATTTCACCTTCTCGATCGGCGTCGGTCGCGATGACGACAGCAGAGGCTTCACTGAGCAGGCGCTTGATGACTTTGAACTGTGCCGCAGTCTTGGGTTTGACCTCGACCATCCACTGCGCGGGGATGATCGGTAGATGATCCAACGACCAACTCTTGAATTGCTCGCCATAGGCTTCAGGCGATGCTGTCTCCAGCAGGTGGCCGATACACCAGGAGACGGTTGTCTCTGTGCCGATCAGGCAACCATCACCACGCCGAGTGGCCCCGAGTACCTTGGCGATGTCCCGACCCTGGGAAGGTTTTTCGCAGAGGAAGAGGCGCATAGAACTGCTCCGGATTGAGTTCGGAGCAGCGTTGTTGGAAACAGCAGTTGCGAGATATGAGAAACCTGAATTGCAGGTTCCTCATATTTGAAGGTGAGGGCAGGCTTGAATGGGTCGAGGCTGCTAACCCGTTGCGGTTGGACTGCAGTGTGTATCTTCACGAGCAGCGTGTAGAAACACGCCAGCAACTTCGCGCAAAGGCGCAATTTTTATGCCTGAAGTCTGTCAGTCCGCAGGCGGCTGCCCGCTGCGCTTTCTGGGTTTCGACGCTGGCGAACTGGCCTGTTCTGTACTTTTCCCGACGTGTGTCGCAGATGCCGCGGGTTCACTGGATCGTTCCCGCATAACCACGCTGTGCACCCGGTGAGGCAGAATGCCTACTCGACGGGCCTCAATCTTGAAGGTCACCCGCGCATTGTCTTCGCTGTCCTCCCACTCATCGCGTACGGTGCGGCCTTCGACCAGCACACGCATACCTTTCTGGTACAGGGAGCTCCAGTGTTCAGCCTCGCGGTGCCAGAGCTCAACCGGCGCCCAATAGCCACCTCGATCTTCATAGCTGCCATCGCGTGGCACGGGGTTGTCGAAGTACACATTCAGCCGTAGCAAACGCCGTGGCTCGTCATTGCCTGAGGCGAATTCCTGGAACTCTGGCGCACTGCCGATGTTGCCTTCGCCGACGAAAAAAGTACTCATCGTGATACCTCCACTGCGGTTGTGAACTGGCGCAGCAGCCGTTCGGCACTGTCCATTTTGATCGCGCAGGTCGTGGCCTGGCGGTAGAGCGAATGCACCACACTCATCTGTAGATTCAGTGCGATGCGATTGCATTCGAAACGGCGTAATCCCTCGCGTACGACCTGCGGCACGGCTTTGTTGCAGACCTGGCGTTCCCAGACCGAGACTCCCATACGGGCAAAGTCACGGGTGCGCCAACGCAAAAAGGTGCTGCCAGCGCTGGTGTTCTGCAGCACCAATCGGATATCCAGCAGTGAGTAAGGGGGCTGTCCGGCTTGCTGTACAACAGCCTCCATCAAGTCACATAACTGCGCCTCGATTTCCCTCGCCATCTGCGCCAGCTGCTCCAACTCCCCCTTACCCTTAAAAGGTTTTAAAAGGCCTTTTAGGGAGGCTGCGTGTTCGAGCTGCCGATAGGCATCCTGTGTCAACGCTTCGAAGGGCATTGGTTGAGCCGAGGTCAGGGGATTCATACTTCGTCCTCCGGCTCATCCATTGTTGCAGAGGGCTCTCCTGCGACCTCTGCCAACGCGTCAGCGTCATCCATTGCCACCGCACCACGACGAATGATCGGTGGCGCAAACTGGGAGCGGCGATGCCCCTCAAGGATGTCCATCGGGGGCAAACCCAATTTCTCGATAGCTGCAATGGCACGGGCGTTGTTTGCCGCCATGTCATCGCGTGTGACGCCGGCATGCCGAAAGCGCTGCGCCTGGCCGAACAGACTGCGCAGCAGATGGGCGCCATCGTCGATCCAGGCTTCCATGTCGATGCGGCCGATCAGGGCGGTGTGATGGGCCAATAGGGTTCGGCGCACCAGGGTGTCGTAGTCGGTCAGCAGGTAGACAGCGAGAAAACCCAGCTGGCTGCCGATGTACAACGGCAAGGTAACGGGGTGGATGTTGAGGTTGTCGCCCATGTCGATCTGTGTCGGCAGGTCTTGCCTGATTCGATCCAGCTGTTGGGTCAGTTCCAGCATCCCTACCTTGGCCTGCATCAGTTTTTCTTCGAGTTGCACGATGGCCCAGTCGGCATAGGGATCGTCCTGGGCCGCGGTTTGTTTGATCAGGTTGGTGACGCTGATGTAGCCGGCCATGCCCATGATCGAGTGGACGCCTTCGCGTGCGGTCCGACCTTGCCAGATACGGGCGGCGTGGTGAGTGTGCAGGGTCAGGGTGATACTGCTGCGCAATGAACCCAGGTTGAGTTGATAGTGATCGGCCACGGTGTTGTCCTCGCATAGGCTTGGACGGGAAGTTGCGACAGATGAGGGGCAAGGGCAGCCAAAAAGCTGAACGCGGTCTGTTCGGTTTGATGAGAAAGAGAAAATACAGAACGTCTACGTTTAGTTGAGTACGTCCCGGTGTTCCTCTAAACGCTCCATGGCTCGGTCCGACATTTCGTAGACTGGAGCTCTATGGATTTGATGCCACTGGCATCAAATCTATTGAGTTCCACCGCCTCCACGCAGTTGGCGCAGCTCATTCAGACACGCTTGGGCGAGGGCTGATGCGGGCTCGCCCTTTTTCCGAGTCGGCCGCGAGGGAGCGGATGGGGGCGGCTCTGCGACGGGTGACGGTTTGGCCTGACTTGCCCAAGGACGAAAGTCGCCTTTCAGCGCACGCTGGATCAGGCCCATCAGATAGGCCGCCGGCTTGCGTATACCACCGGCCGTACAGCGTGCCCCCGCTTCGTTAAGCACCGCCTGCTGATCCACTGGGTTGAGCTTGTTCAACGCCACGGCGACGGCCTGACGTTCGCTTGGGCTCAGGTGCAGTGAAGTGGGCCAGTGCAGGTTATCCACAGTAAAGGTCGCGCGCGGTACTGTACATTTACTTTCTTTTAATACAGTACAGGCGGCGTTCGGATTCCGAACGGTGCTGGAAACGTTAGGGTTCAAGCCTGATTCGGAATCCGAACGAGGGCCTGCACGATTCCGAACGCGGTGATCTTCCCTCTGTTCGGAATCGTGGAATGCATCACCGGGTGACTGACCCAAGCCTTGGTGCGTCCAATGTTCGCCCCAGCTGTCGAGCCGCGTCGGTAAACGACCCTGATCGATATTTATGTCGTGTCGGACCTCCTCCACAATGTGCTGAGCGACAATACGCACCGCCTTGGTCGCATGACCGAGAGCATGTCCGACCAGCGCCAGGTAATCCTGATCCAGTTCCATGGCTTCGGCGGGGGTTAACGGCTCATCGTGCAGAACGTACAGAGAACCTTGAAGGCGTCCGCTGAGCTGATCGCGTCCGCGACTCACCAAGCTGAGCCAGCGAGTGAGCCTGAGCATCGTCAACACCCGAGCAATGGTTTCGCGGGAGGCTGACGCACCGTAGGGCACGCTAGACAGGTAAGGCTGCAAATCCTCATAGCGCGGTGTGACCACGCCCTGGCCGTGTAGCATGAGTCGAAACACCTGCCAGGCATTGCGTTCCAATGGCGTCAGCCGACTATCCAACAGCAGCCGACGTGGCACGACTTCGTGAGATTGGCCACTGAACAGAAAGCCAGCCTGCAGCGCCTGGTTGGAGCGTTGTTCAGTGGTGGGGCGTGCGGGCCAGCGTTCACTCAGCTGCTGGGTGCATTGCTGCAGGACACGCTGCCAGCGACTGGAAGGTGCGGGGTTCATGTTCCGTTGCTGTACTGGTCGATCTGCTGCCACACGATGGTCAAGCTGATCTGTTGCTCTTCGGCCAGCATCATCATGGCGTCGAGCTGATCCTCGGTACCGTCCTGAGCGCGCAGCTGGCACCAACGCTGCCAGAGCGCGTGTTCCTGGACTTCACTCAAATGCTGGGGGCGGCCCTTACGGGTTTCTATCTTGAGCATACGTCGACGCAGGGCGGTTTCCGAATGCGCCAAGCCGAAGCACTGATACATGATGGTGCTGCTGGCACCGAGCTTGAGCGCTCGATTGATCAAGCGCTCGCTCTGCTCGTCGCGTTCGGCTTGTTCGATCAACCGATGCAGCACTGGCGAGTCAATCTTGACCTCAACCCAGGGTACTGTGGCATGGGCCAGGCGCGACAGGGTGGTGGGCGGTAAGGATTGCAATAGGTAAATGTCGTTCTCACTCAGTCCGAGTGCCTTGCAGCGCTGCAGGTTTCCCTGGCGCAGTTCATGCAGCACCTGGGTCAGCATGGCCTGGTTGAGCACATTGAAGGACAGTTTCATGGCAGCTCCTTCGGTGACTCTTCTTCAGGGGAAAGTGTTAAGTCGATCAGGCGACGGGCCAAACGAATTAGCCGATACAGCTTGATGAGCAGGCTGTCGGACAGTCGTTCCAGTCCCACATCCACAGCGGGACGGTCTGGCAGCGGGAGTTGATAGACCCCCAGCAACAGCTGTCCGAACAGGGCCGAAGGCAGTTGCTTGCGATCCTCCCAGTTGACGTCGTCTTGAGCACGCAGCAGGGCCATGAGCAGTAGGTGAACGCCGGTTGCGCGAGGCGCTGCAAGATCAACTCGCTCGATGTTCAGGGCGAAGCCCAAGCCAAGCTGCTGATCGACGATGCTCTCGGGATGACCCGCATAATTTGCCATTTCCCGCGCCAGTCTGGCGATGGCTAAGCGCAGTTGTTCGGGGCTATCCAGTGCTGGTGCAATGGTCCAGATGTCGTCGGTCGTGCAGCCCTCGACGCTCGGTGCTGCTTCGGTGGCGGTCTCACGATCGATCTGCTCGCGAATCTGTTGAGCGCGTGACGGAGGGCTGACCGCCAATGCGACATTCGTTTCTGGCGGTGTGAGCGGTTCCTCTCGTGTTGTTTCGGTCTGGGGCCTAGCCTCAGTTGATTTAGGAAGGGACTCGGAGGAGGGAGGTCCTGCCGAGGCGTCGTCAATGCTCGGCAGATGGCTGTTCTCCGAGGGCGTGGTGACGACAACGCCAGGCGTCGAGATGATCCGTTGGGTATCGCTCAGCTCCAAGGCCAACATACGGTAGGACTGTCCGAGCAGGCGACTCATGCGTTCGAGCAGTTCATCCTGGACTTGCTCAAGATCGAAGGACTCGGGCTCGGTATCGAAGTAACCCAGGGTCTCGAGCCAAAATTCGGCGAACGCAACGGTAGCGGTTGAATAACGGTTCCAGGTTCGTTCGGCCTGGCTGCGTAGGCCGATTAGGCGTTCGATCTGGGGCTTACCCAATCCGGCATACAGGGTTTGTGGGATGGCGGGCAATAGGTGTTCGAGGGTGTCGAGCATCCGGCTTATGTGCGACTGCGAAATCGGATAGCCTCCAGCGGCAAGACGTCGTGCCAGCTCACGTTGTGAGAGCACCGCTCCCTCTGCTTCGAGCATGGTTTTGAGCTTGGCTACCGCCAGAGCCCGTTCGATGAAGGTGAGTTGGCCGTGCAGATCGCTTTCAGCCAGATGGCCGAGTAGAGCGGTGAGCTCATTGGTCCAAGGTCGGAACAGGCAATGAATGCGAAAGAAGCGCTCGTCGCGGGTTTCCTGCCACAGCTCGCCGAGAATCGCCAAGCGCGTATTACCGCCGTTGCGGATGATGAAATAGGTTTCACCCGGCCGTCGGGTAATCGGTGGTGGTTGATCCAGCCCGCGTTCACGGATCGAAGCCTTGATATCGTCGTACAGCGGATTACGGATGAAACGCGGGTTGTGTTCGTAAGGCCGCAACTGCTCCAGCGTGACCAACATAGGCGTGTCAGCAAGTGGATCGGACAGCCGCTCCAGTTCCTGCCCTCGAGGGAAATGGTCCTGGTGCAGCTTGTCGGTGATCTGCTCCTGACTGAGCTTCTTCATTGGAACAACCTCACTTAACGCCGGTTACGCAAATGGTCACCGACCTCGAACTTGACGATCTCGGCAGTGCCCGAACCTTCGAAATGTCGGGAGAGTTCTGCGAGGAACCACCCCATGGCCGAGCGCCCAGCCTGCAGGCGAAAGACAACGGTGCAGTACTCCTCGCAAGGTGCGTGGTGTGGTCGAATGGAGGGTGGAACGATGATGGGCAGTTGATCCAACATCAGAAGACTCCTAGCCAAACACGTTGGCCTCAAGGTCGATCAAACACAATGACTGAGTGAGAAATGCCAGTTGGATGATTCGTCTCATTGAACCTCCGCGCATCGGCTCACCGAAGAGATCGCCTCGCGCCATTCCGGAAACAACTCAATGGCCAACGCTTGCATCGTTTCTAGCGCAGATGGCGAGCGTCGCTCACGAGTCTGGCGCGGCTCGATTCGGTGGGCCGGTAGGCCGAGGGAGGCGGCATTTAGGTAAGCCACTCGGTCTGGAACTACGGTTTCTAGAATCGAGATGTTGGTAGCCCCAGCGAAAGTCTCGCGCAGGCCACGGATGATCATCCGTGTGTCCAACCGAATGGCATTCACCTGGTTCAGTAGCAGTCGTAAGGGCGGTAGTGGAATGCCTAGGTGGCGGAAAGCTTCGAGTTCGCTGAGTAGCTTCAAGATGCCGCGCTGCAGTTCGCGGGCGGCGAGCATTTCCGGGGTGATGGGAGAGAGGGCGAGGTCGGAAGCGAGGATGGCCATCTCCAGCAGCACGCTACGCGCACCTTGGGTGTCGATCAAAAGCAGGTCGTAACGGGCGCGGAAGTTGTCGAGCAGATTGCGCAGCCGTAATCGCCCATCAGGAGCGTGCAGCAGCAAGGTACTCAGCCGGCCTTGATCGTCGTTGGAGACGATCAGATCGAGCCCTGCAATCACTGTCCTGGAGATAATCTGGGCAGGCATAGCTAGGTTGAGTGCGATGACCTCGTATGCACCCGCATCAGCCTTCTGTTTCAAGGCGTAATAGCTGGAGAGGGTAGGTTGGCTATCCAAGTCCAGCAGCAAAACGCGTAGACCCGCATCCGCCAGAAGACCGCCGAGATTCGCGGTTACTGTGGTTTTGCCCACCCCGCCTTTAGTGGATACCACCGAGACCACACGCATGGCATCAGGCCTGCTGACCCAAGCGCTCAACGACCCATTGCTCGATCTCCAGCGAGTCCCAGCCGACTGCGCGTAGTCCAATGCGTTTAGCCTGAGGAAATTTCCCTTCCTTCATCAGGTTGTAAATGTGCGCACGCTTGAAGCCGGTTTTACGCTCCACCTCGTCACGCCGCATGATGTGACGTTCGATCTGCAGTTGAGGTGCTTCAACGATGGGTGAGGATTGGCTGGACATGCTGGTCACTCCTGGCGCGGATTGGCACTGGTGGGAAGTGACCTGAATTGAATAGCAGAAATGGGGGGAGAGTCATTGCACTGCAATCGTTGGGATTGCAGTGCAATGACTCCGTCTATTGGTTTTTTTTGAGGCTGCGATTCGCTGCGGCGAACTTTTCATCTAGCGTTCGTTTGCTCAGGCCGGGTACCTCGCCATAGCGTGCTATAACGGCATCGACGATTGCAGATTGGCTTTTGAAAACGGATAGACGGTGACCAGCAGGCGATTGGTCCAAGAAGAGGTTGAGCAAAGCACCGATAATGTTCTGATAGGTGAGTTCGCTACGTTCGCTGAGTTGTCCATGCGTTTTGACCATTGCTTTGAGGTCATCCCGTTCAAGTCCGATAGCCTGGAGGTCTACCAAAATATCTTGGAGGTGATGCTGTAGCGTATCCAACTCTCGCAGGAGGGTATCGCGATCCGCTTGTAGCGCAAGGAAGGTTCCGATACTGACTTTTTCATGAGCGTTACTGCCTGATCCAAACAGAAAGCTGGGCTTCTGATCGGGATAATAAATCTGCATCCAGTGGCGTAAATCGGAGTGGCGTATCGTCAGTTGAAAGGGCTCCACGTCACTTCCTTTGGGAACCGAAATACCGAGACAGCCATAAGCCAGTTCTCCATTACATACTGCGTCGTAGATTTTTTCGATAGCTGCGTGCAAGCAGGGCCATTGCGGAAATAGGGAGGTAAGCTCTTCGGGACGTGACCATGTTGCTTGGACTATCTGTGCTTCGTAACGGATGAGATTGCACCAACGCAATGCTGCGTCGATTGGGCGATAGAAGGTTTTGGAATGCGGATTAAAAGCATAAAAGGACATGATAGCGATGGACCTCCATTCCTATTGGATAGGCCTCTCGCCGAATACCTGTATACCAACCTAGCTGATGGCAGTGGCTGTTTACTCGGGTTTTTAGCGTTGCGAGGTCATTCCATTTACCTATTGCTCGATGTTGTTTTCGTATATTTCTTATCGAGAGCCTATTTTGAATTTGGAAATGGGCCCTTGTAGTCTGTGTTGTTCAAGAATTCATATGACGGCAGCCTACAGAGCATTTTTTGCAGACAGTTTATTTTTGAGTGGGTTCAAAGTAACAAGAAAATTATTATTAAGGGTTTGTCTAATGGTTGATAACTGGTAACTGGTTTCAGATCTGGATTCGACAATCTATGCCATTTTCCAATAACTTGATGTTGTTTTGATATGTGACTGATTAATAGCCCATCTGTTGTGATGGGATCGTGTCCCAGGAAGTGGTGTAACTCATCACAGCTCTGGCCACTGAGTTTGCCGTTTAGTTGATCACGGCCGACAGCTTGGCCTGCGGATTATCGCTGACCGCCTCGAAGGCCTCCAACTGCATGTAGCGCCTTTGCAGGCACCATTCGTCGTTCTGCTCCAGCAGCATCGCCCTGACCAGCCTCGTAATTGCCGGATCGTTGGGAAAGATGCCCACGACATCGGTTCGCCGCTTGATCTCGGCGTTCAGCCGCTCCAGCGGGTTGGTGCTGTGTAGCTGCTGGCGGTGCGCCTTCGGGAAGGCCATGTGAGCCAGTACTTCATCCTCGCAGCCGCCATTAGCACGGCGATTTTCGGATATTTTTCACGCAACTGATCGGCCACCAGACGCCATTGTTGGTGGCATTCAACGCGACTGTCCTGAGCGAAGACTGTGCGCAACAACGCCGCCACCATGCTGCGCTGACCCTTGCCGACGTGGGCCATCGCGATGCGCATGAAATGCACCCGGCAGTGCTGCCAGGTCGTGTGGAAGACCTTGGCGACAGCCGCCTTGAAGCCTTCGTGAGCGTCATAGATCACCAGCTTTACCCGCGCAAACCGCGACGCATCAGACTGCGCAGGAAGTCCGTCCAGAACGGCTCAGCCTCCGAAGGTCCTACCCGCATACCCAGAACTTCCCGACCGCCATTGGTGCTCACAGCCACGGCGATTATTACCGCGATCGAAACGATACGGCCTGCCTCACGCACTTTAACGTAGGTGGCGTCGATCCAGAGGTACGGCCAGTCGCCCTCAAGGGGTCGATCCAGGAACGCATTGACGCGTTCATCGATCTCGCCCGCAAGCCTGGATACTTGGCTTTTCGAGATGCCGGTCATGCCCATGGCCTTGACCAGCTCGTCGACTGAGCGCGTGGAAACGCCCTGTATATAGGCTTCCTGAATCACTGCCGCCATTGCCTTCTCGGCGGTTCTGTGCGGCTCTAGGAACCCTGGGAAGTTAACTGCCTTGGCGCAGTTTGGGCATCTTCAGATCAACGTCGCCGGCACGGGTTTGCCACAGGCGGTCGCGGTAACCGTTGTGACTGTTTGTACGGTCAAGACTTTTGACGTCGAAGCCGGCGCCACACAGGCTTTCGACGTCGAATTCCATCATCCGCTGGGCGACGAACTGGATCATTTGCTTGAGCAGATCAGCGTCTGCCCCTTTCTCAACGAACTCGGTCAATGCCATAGTGGGCTTGGTCATCGTGGTTTCTCTGGTGAGTGTTTGGTCTTCGCAAACTCAACAGTAGCCAAGAACCACGATGACCATCCTCTTTCGCCATCGGGGCGCCTTTGGTTGGTTCAGTTATACCACTTCCGGGGACACGATCTGTGATGGAGCATAATTGCAGTGTCTACATTTGTTTGCCAACTCACAAGCCGAGTATGATTTGGAAAAAATTGGTTTAGCTATGTCTCCATTTTTCGATGGGGTACGATGGTTTTTTCCGAGTATCATCACCTGGTTCATTATAGGGCAACATGCTGTACGCTTATCTCCGATGCCAAAGCCTTGACGGTCTGTGGAAAGCAGAGTTGTAGTTCTCTCTAGTGAGAAGGTAGCAGCTAGCTTCGTGTTTGATTTGCGCATGCGAAAAATTGATTCGCTCTGGGAGTTAAGAGTTTGAACTAGGCTCGGACAATCAGATTGGCAGGAACCATGTTTCGTATTTCTCGTCGAGCATGATCTATGAAGGGTTTTAAAATAAGCGTGGATGAGTTTCGCTGCGAGATTACTATTGAGTAGTCATTTATGATTGCAGGCTCAAATGGAATAAACTTTAGCAAGTTT
This sequence comes from Gammaproteobacteria bacterium, assembly GCA_903970465.1. GTDB lineage: Bacteria > Pseudomonadota > Gammaproteobacteria > Pseudomonadales > Pseudomonadaceae > Aquipseudomonas. The sequence goes on along the minus strand of CAJCIO010000003.1, from coordinate 15,746 downwards.
CCCGTGTAGCCACTGGCTGTCAATGGGTCGACAATCGATACTCCTAATCCTGCCTCGGCTAATTTTAGTATTGCTATGGTTGTTTGCGTTTCGGCACTTATCCTTCGTTTCACTCCATATGATAGCATAAGAGAGTCAATTTTCATTCGTATCTCCATTAGGGGGAGAAGCGAAATATAGCGCTCGCCTTCGAAATCTTCTGGGTGCAATACACGCTTACGCGCTAGCGGGTGATTTACGGGAACCACTCCTACCATTTTCGCTGTCACCAGCGTCTCACTGTTCCCGAGTCGTGTGGCCCTCATAGGGAACATTGCGAAACCTAAATCACATCGGTCCTGCTGAACCATATTCAGCACTGTTGCCGAACTGTGCATATGCATGGAAACGACAGCATCTGAATGCTCAAGCGTGAAGCTCGCAATGGCCTTGGGCAAAAAAGACAGCGCCATGCTAGGTGCCGCAGCAATCTCAAGGCGACCGAGTTTCAACGTTTTGATATTGGATGCGGCATTCGCAATGCGCTCAATGCCAATCAGGGATTGCTCGACATCCTTGAATAGAATTGCCGCCTCTGGCGTAGGCAACAAACGCCCTTTGATACGGGTAAAGAGAGAAATAGAAATTCGGTCTTCCAGGTCGGCGATAAGGCGCGTCACGACGGGTTGTGTGACTTCAAGCATCTCTGCTGCGCCCGTAACAGTTTTTCGCACCATGATGGCTCGAAACGCCTCAAGGTGACGCAGTGTGATTCGATTTTCCACAAATCTCTCCCTTGTAAATAGCATTGCAACATAGGCTAATAGTATATCAACATTTAAATCTGTTTTTGTAAATAATTAATGCTTATAAATCAATGGCATAAATACCTATGGCACCCCCATTGCTAAAAAGCATCGTATGGACCAAACCTCATTAGATTTAACACTGATAGAGGTGTGGATGCCATAGCAATACGGGTGTTTCGGCTCAAGGGTTCGATATGGTGGCGTAGCGACACATTGAGGCCTTGCTCTGGAGCACGTTAAAAAAATAATTTACATAGGAGCGATAACAATTGAAAAAGAGCACCCTGGCATTAGCTGTTGCCACGGGCATTCTTGCCCAACACGTCAGTGCCGCCGGCTTCATTGAAGACAGTAAAGCCTCCATCAGTTCCCGTACTCTGTATTTTGATAGCGATCAGCGTGACCCTGGCGGTATTGATCAGCGCCAAACGGTCACCGGTCTCAAGTTTGATTTTCTGTCCGGCTTCACTCAAGGAACAGTAGGCTTTGGTTTAGATCTGCAAGGGGTTCAGGGCTTTACCCTGGGCGGTGGCACTTCACCGCACGGGACTACGACGACTAACACAGTTTCTCCCCTTGATACGGATGGCACACCCGTTGGTGCGTGGGGTCGTGTGGGCGCTAACGCCAAGGTCAAATACTCTAGGACCCAGTTGAACGTAGGTAAAGCGCTGTCGCCTAACTTGCCGATTCTGGTGGCGAACGATAGTCGTCTTGTACCAACCGCTTTTCAGGGTGCCATTCTGACCTCGGATGAGATTGATAACGTTACTCTGACAGTCGGTGAACTGAATCGAGTCATCGGGCGAGCATCCTCCAACTGGTCTGGCATCGCTGCGGGTGGTCGGAAGGGCTCTGACAGCTTCCGGTTCGCAGGCGCGGACTGGAAGGTGACGAAGGACCTCACGCTGCAGTACTACCATTCACAACTCGAAGACTACTATCGCCAGAATTTCTTTGGCTTGCTTCATGTTTTCCACATAGCACCCAATCAAACCTTCAAGACAGACTTACGGTACTTCAGTAGCAAATCAGATGGAAAAAATGGTAGCGACGTAAACTACCAATACAAGAATGGCTACAACGCCGGCGGCTTAGGTAAGGTGGACAATGACACGTGGTCTGCTGCCTTCATCTATACTCTGGGCGGGAACGTTTTCACGTTGGGACATCAGCGAGTCAGCGACAGTGGTGGTATGGCGTACGTTAACAATGCCAACGTTGTGGATGGCCGCGGGCGTAACGAGGGTGAGGGGGGCGCCAGTATTTATTTGTACACCGACCTGACAATCAACAGCTTTGCCAGGGCAGGCGAAAACACTACGTTCGGCATGTACAGCTATGACTTTGCCGGACTTGGAGTGCCCGGTTTAAAGCCGTCCATCTACTATGCGAGCGGTCGAGACGTGCGCGGCACGGGTAACGCAACCACTGGACGTTATGATGAGTGGGAGCGGGGCGTCCGGTTGGACTATACCCTGCAGAGTGGGCCTTTCAAGAACTTGAACTTCTCGCTGCGTCGGGCAAACTTCAGGACTGACCTTCCAGAGACCATCGTGAAGGATCAGGATCAAACCCGGTTCTATATAAATTACACCTATGTACTTTGGTAGGCGCAAAAGATATCCATCTAGTGTAACGCTGATTTTTTAATTTAACTAACTTCGCAATGCAGGGCTCCAGCCTCGGACATTGGCACATCACGGTGTGTCATTGCCCGGGGCTGTTGTGTTTTCACACCATTTGAATTCGCTGTTCGACTACTGCAAGGCGGCATTTCGACACATGGTCATCTGTATCAGCGGGGCGGAATCTGAACCATCGCAACCTGCATCGGAGTGTTACCTCAGGTAGCGAATCAAGGTCGGTAGCAGAGGCTTTGCACTACATTGGGTAGCAAGCGCACCGCCGTCGGGCAAGCTTTCAGCCATAGGATTGCAACTACATAGCATTTAAGCATGCTTTCATATCATTAGGCTTTATATGTCGTTAATGCTAAATTAAAAACCCTTATTAATCAGTAACTTAAATATCTGTGGCCCGGGCATTGCTAAATAGCATGGTGTAAGGCTGAAGATGCTGCGGGACGTGGAATAGTTGATCGCTATCTAGGCTATCCACGCAGTCATCGGAAAGTCCTGATGTGGTCTTATCAATATTCAAGGAGCCTTTCGATGACATCTCATCGTTTGACGATTCGTTCGAGTGCATTAGCAGTACTGTTGGCGTTGTATGGTTCAAGTCCTGCGGTGTTCGCCCAGGACGATGCCCGTTCTCTTATCGCCGTCAGCTCGGGCGCTTCTGACATCACTACGCTCGATCCACACCGTGCGACATTGTTGGGGGATAAAGGGGTCGTGTCCGAACTGTTCAATGGTTTGGTTCGTTTCCCGCCAGGAAGCGCCGACCCCAAGGAATTGCAGGCCGACCTGGCTGAGAAGTGGGAGGCGTCAGCGGATAACCGGATCTGGACGTTTCACCTGCGCAAAGGCGTTCAGTTTCATGGCGGCTACGGCGAACTGAAAGCGGCCGATGTCGTGTATTCGATCCAGCGCGCCGGAGATCCTAGCCGTTCAAGCTTCGCAGCTAACTTCGCCATCATCGACAAGGTTGAATCGTTGGACGACTACACGGTGCAAATCACCCTGAAGTACCCAGATGCAGCATTCCTTGGTCGCGTATCTAACTATCACGGCGGCAATATCATCAGCAAAGCCGCAGCGGAAAAATTGGGCGACAAGTTTGGCCAATCGCCCATTGGCACCGGACCGTTCGTATTCGGTGAGCATGTCACTCAGCAATACGTAAAGCTGGTAGCCAACGACGCCTATTTCCTGGGCAAGCCCAAAATCGGCGGGATCACTTATCGGATGATTCCTTCAGATAGTGCTCGGGATCTCGCGTTTACGTCGAACGAGTTGGACCTTACCGCTGGTAAACGTGAGCAACGTTGGGTTGAGCGCACAAGAAGTCGTGGCGTGAAGGTCGATGTATTTGAACCCGGCGAATTTCGAACGCTGTTCCTAAATCGAGCGATCAAGCCGTTGGACAACCTGAAAGTGCGCCAGGCAATTGCCGCCGCCGTCAACCTGGACGAAATCGTGCGCTATGTGGGCAAGGATGTAGCGGACAAAGGCTGCTCGGTCATACCCAATGGCTACCTCGGTGTGGACTGCGCTTCGGATGGCTATAAATACGATATGGAACGCGCAAAAAAACTGTTGGCGGAGGCGGGCTTTGCGAGCGGCATTGTTCTCAAAGTGGTGGTATCCAACGCGCCTGCCCAGCAACCCATCATGGAAGTCGTCCAGGCGCAGTTGGCCAAGGTCGGAATCAAGCTGGACATGGAAGTCGTCGACCATGCGACCTATCAAGCCAAGAGTCGCCAGGATCAGAGTGCGATTGTCTTTTACGGCGCTGCGCGGTTTCCAAATGCCGATTACTGGCTGACCGAGTTCTATGACTCCTCGGCTTCGATTGGCGCTCCTGGAGCGATGTCCAACTTCGGTCACTGTTCGGTGGCTGACGAGGCCATTCGTAAAGCTCGCGTTGAAGCCAATCCGCAGGAGCAACTAGCCCTGTGGAAGCAGGCCCAGTCGCAGATTCACGACGATGTTTGCGCCATCCCCCTGTTTGGCCTGAAGCAAGTTTGGGCGCACAGTGATCGCGTGAACTACGGCTACGACTTGAAGGGTGCGCTGAACCTGCAACCGCCGATTACTGAACTCACGACGGTTACCGGGAGTGGGCGCTAAATGTCCTTCGAATATGACGTGATCGTCGCTGGCGGCGGAATGGTCGGTGCCGCCATTGGGTATGGGTTAGCCGGAATGAGTCGCCGGGTGCTCATGCTGGATGGGGCTGATACGGATTTTCGTGCAGCGAAGGCCAACTTTGGTTTGGTATGGGCCCATGGTAAAGGCTTCGGTCACCCTGCTTACCAGCGCATGTCACTCCAGGCGGCAAGAGATTGGCCACAGTTCGTCATGCAGCTTGAGGCGGAAAGTGGCATGGAGTTGGCGTATGAGTGTAACGGAGGATTGAACTTCTGCCTGAGCGAGGATGAGTTCTACGCCCGCACGCATCACATTGCCAGATGGCACGCCCAGACCCCGGAGCTTGCCCCCACAACTCAAATGCTGGATCGGGCCGAGCTCAACCGGCGCTTCCCCTCGCTGCGTTTGGGAAAGGAGGTGGCAGGCGCTAGTTTTGGTGAACTGGATGGACAAGCGAACCCTCTTCGGGTGATGGCGGCGATGCACAAGGCATTCCTGCAAAGGGGAGGGACACTGCGCAGCAATCAGGCCGTGAAGGCCATTCACAAACTGCCGGGTGGCGGATTCGAAGTGGTGGCCGGGACGCTCCGCGCGCGCGCTGAGCGTGTGGTGATTGCGGCGGGTCTCGGATCGTCAGCGCTTGGGCCGATGGTGGGGCTAGATGTGCCATTGCGTCCCCAGCGGGGGCAAATCCTGGTGACCGAGCGAATCGCCCCATTGCTGCCCGTTCCCGCAAGCGGCCTGCGTCAAACAGGCGAAGGGACGGTCATGATCGGTGTCACCCAGGAAGACGTTGGGTTCGACCTGGCCACGACTGCTGAGGGTGCCGCGCGCATGGTGCGCAAAGCCCTGAGGATTGTTCCGGATCTGGCGAAAGCGAAGTTGGTCCGCCAATGGTCCTGCCTGCGGGTCATGACACCGGACGGCAATCCTGTCTATGCGAAATCTATCAGCCATCCAGGCGCGGATATCGCGCTATGCCATTCCGGCGTGACCTTGGCTCCCTTTCATGCGGGCGCCTACGCCAAGGCGCTGGTTGACGGGGTACTGCCTGCCTCTTTGGAGATCTTTCATCATGGGCGTTTCAATGTTCAAAAGACTGCCTGAGTCGCCAGCCGCTACGTTGACGCTGTTTATTGACGGCAAACCCGTTGCAGCGGCTGAAGGCGAGTCGGTCGCCGCTGTGCTGTTGCGGCAGGAAGCGCTGGCTAGCCGCACAACTCCGGTGCAGGGCACCCCACGGGCACCCTATTGCATGATGGGCGTTTGCTTCGATTGCCTCGCGGTCATCGATGGTGTCGCCTCCACGCAATCCTGTCTGGTGACAGTGCAAGAGGGCATGCAGGTGGAACGCCAATATGGTCGGCGGAGCGTGACGGCATGACGCGTAAATTTGATGTGGTCGTGATCGGTGCCGGTCCCGCCGGCATGAGCGCGGCGATCGGCATGCGCGAGCTTGGCCTTGGCGTTTTGGTGGTCGATGAGCAACCTGCACCGGGAGGACAAATCTGGCGCGCAGTCGAAGCCGTTGCGCCCACCCCGACAGGTGCGATTCTTGGTAATGAGTACCGCGCCGGTACCGAGCTCGTCGCGCGATTTCGAGGATGCGGCGCGGTTTATGAACCACAGACGCAGGTCTGGAAGATTGAGCCAACGTGGAGGGTGTTCCTTAAGCGCGACGGGCAGGTCGAGGCGGTGCGTGCTGAACAGGTTGTATTGGCCACCGGCGCTCAAGAGCGACCGGCGCCGTTTCCTGGTTGGACGCTGCCGGGCGTGTTGACCGTCGGCGCAGCCCAGATCCTGTTGAAGACCTCAAGCCAGGTGCCTTCACAACCTGTGTGGGTGGTCGGCTGCGGTCCGCTGCCACTCTTGTATATGGCGCAGCTATTGCGTGCAGGAGGGAGTATCGCCGGGTGGATTGATACTTCGCCCCCGGGTGGATGGCGCCGCGCATTACCTTGGGCGGGTGCAGCGCTGGCCGACCTGAAGGAAATCGGCAAGGGCCTTAAATGGTTGTATGAAATCAGAAGCGCCGGCGTTCGCCGGGTGCGCGGAGCGACTGCCCTGCGAGCGCTGGGTGAAGGACGCCTTGAGGCATTGGAATACGTCCAGTCCGACGGTAAGTCGGTTCGTGTCGAGGCGAGTGTGCTGCTGTCCCACGAGGGCATTGTGCCCTCCATCCACATTACGCAGGCGTCGGGCTGTAAACACAGTTGGAGCGAGCAACAGTCGTGCCTCTCGCCTGACCTTGACGAGTGGGGCCAAACGACCGAATCCGGTATTTATGTGGCCGGTGATGGCGCGGGAATAGGCGGTGCGAAAGCGGCGTGTGTACGGGGTGAAATTGTTGCGCTGGGCATTGGCATGCGTGCCGGACGTATCACTGCAGACGCAGCGAACGCCAGGAAAACAAAACTTCTCGACAAGCTGGATTCGTTACTGCGTTTGCGGCCAATGCTTGATGCGTTGTATCCACCTCGGGCAAGCATTCTCGCGCCATCCAACGACACCATTGTGTGTCGCTGTGAGGAGCTGACCGCAGGCGATATTCGCAAGGCCGCTGCGATCGCTTTGCCTGGCCCCAATCAACTCAAGGCGTTTACCCGGGCGGGCATGGGGCCCTGTCAGGGCCGCCAGTGCGGATACACGGTCGCGAACATCATTGCAGCGGAACAAAAACAGTCTGTTGCGACAGTGGGGTATTTTCGTATTCGCCCACCGTTGAAGCCGCTGACGCTCGGTGAGTTGGCGTCGCTTAATATCGATGAGGATAAGTCATGATGCAATTTGCGATCAAACGACTCCTACTAGCCATACCTACGTTGATTGCCATGTTGACGGCGGTGTTTGTATTGGTGCGCTTGGTCCCGGGCGATCCGGCAACGGTGATGCTCGGCGATCAGGCCAGCGCCGAGTCACTGAGTGCTATGCGCACTCAACTCGGCCTGGATCAACCGATTTACATTCAATACGTGCATTTTCTTGGCGATATGTTGTCTGGCAACTTCGGTGTATCCATGTCCAGCGGCCGGACCGTGGCGCAAGAAGTGGCCCTGGTGCTTCCCTGGACGCTGCAACTGACGTTGGCGTCGATTGTGATTGGGCTGATCCTGGGCTTGCCTTTGGGCGTCTGGGCGGCACTGCGGCGTAACGCTTGGCCGGATTACCTAGGCCGAGTGCTGTCGCTGGTGGGATTGTCATTTCCAGCGTTTGTATCAGCGATTCTGATGTTGCTGGTGTTTGCCATTCATCTTCGGTGGTTCCCGGTGATAGGCAGTGCCGTAGATGGGGGATGGCTGGCGCAGTCGCATGCGTTGGCACTGCCGGCGTTCAACCTTGGCCTGATCATGACGGCTTATGTGATGCGCGTTACCCGTTCATCTATGTTGGGTGTCATGGGTGAAGACTACATACGAACGGCCAAAGCCAAAGGTGTCCCCGCGATGCGCCTGGTCTTGCGGCACGGCTTGCGCAATGCACTGATCCCCATCGTTACAGTGGTCGGATTATATTTCGGTACGTTGATTGGTAACTCTGTACTGACTGAGATTGTGTTTAACCGACCAGGGCTGGGTAAGTTGATTCTTGGCGCATTAAATACTCGTGATTACAGCTTGCTCCAGGGTTTGATGGTGGTGTTCGCCTGCTGTGTCATTGTCGTCAACATCTTGACCGACCTTGTCTATGGGTTGGTTGATCCTCGAGTGAAATTCAAATGACCTCTTTAGCCGTACCATTAGCCGCCAGGCCGAATGGGCTTTGGCAGGCCTTGGCTACCAATCGAATGGCATGGATCGGTATCGGATTGCTGTTACTGATCATATTGATTGCCGTGTTTGCGCCGCTGTTGGCGCCCTACGATCCTTTGCAGCAGAACATTGCTTATCGACTTGAGCCTCCGTCCGCAGAGTTCTGGTTGGGCACAGACAGTTATGGACGGGATGTCCTGTCACGACTGATTTATGGCGCACGTGTGTCACTGCTTGTCGGTTTCGTGGCGGTCATGATTGCCATGATCATCGGCTCTGCACTGGGTGTTCTCGCAGGCTATATAGGCGGGGTACTGGACCGGTTCATTATGGGGCTGGTTGACGTGTTGCTCTCATTTCCGACCTTGCTCCTCGGCCTGATGGTGGCTGCCATGTTAGGGGCTAGTCTGGAAAACCTGATCATCGCGATCGCCATCACCGAAATTGCGCCTTTCGTACGCGTCGCCCGCGCACCGACAATTGTATTGAAACAACGGGATTTCGTTGAAGCGGGCCGCTCATTGGGATACGGGCCGATGCGCTTGATGGGTATCCACATTCTGCCCAACATGATTTCAGAAGTCGTCGTGCTGGGCGCCCTGTGGATGGCGACCGCGATTCGCACAGAGGCGTCGCTGAGCTTCATTGGTCTGGGTGCGCCGCCACCCACGCCGACATGGGGCAGCATGATCCGTGAAGGCTTTGAAAATATTATGGATGCGTGGTGGCTGACGGTCTGCCCGAGCATCGCGATTCTACTGACGGTCCTGGCGCTCAGTCTGCTGGGCGATGCGCTACGTGACGCCATAGATCCCAAAACACGATCGGAGCGCTCATGAATACGCACAGCATCATCACCTCCAGCCCTCGGAGCATTCGGCCCCCTATGAATGACACTCTTATCGGCGCCACTGCATCGGCCGGGCGCCAGAAAGCGGTTCTGCAGGTCAGCGGGCTCAACGTAGCGTTTCGCCGGGGCGAAGCATGGACCTCAGTCGTCAATGGCCTGGATTTCAGCGTTGCGCGGGGCGAGACCCTTGCGATCGTCGGCGAGTCAGGTTCCGGCAAGAGCGTTTCAGCGATGGCGGTCATGGGACTTCTGTCGCCTAAAAGCAGCCGCGTCCAAGGAAGTATATGTCTGGATGGGAGCGAGTTGTTGACCCTTTCAGAACCTGAAATGGCGACCCTGCGCGGTAATCGGATTGCCATGATTTTTCAGGAACCGATGACCTCGCTCAACCCGGTCATGAGCATTGGGGAACAGATTGCGGAACCCCTGCTCCTTCATCGCCGACTGAATCACGCCGAGGCACGCGCCGAAGTGTTGCGCCTGATGGATCGAGTCCGAATTCCGGCAAGTAACCAGCGTTTCAGCGATTACCCTCATCAGTTTTCGGGTGGCATGCGTCAACGCGTCATGATCGCGATGGCGTTGGCGTGTAACCCATCGGTACTCATCGCCGATGAACCGACCACGGCGCTTGATGTGACCATCCAGGCACAGATACTGGAACTGATCAAAGAACTGCAAACCCAAGAGCATATGGCAGTGGTGTTCATCACACACGACATGGGAGTTGTAGCGGAGATCGCGGACCGCACTTTGGTGATGTACCGCGGTGACAAGATTGAGACCGGAGCCACCGCTGACATTTTTGCGCGCCCGCAGAAGGCTTATACCAAGGCGCTGATTGCGGCTGTTCCGGAATTGGGCTCCATGAATGCGCACAATCTTCCCCAGCCGTTCCCGATCTATGACATCAAAACCGGCGCGACCGCCCCCGTTCCACAGGTCAGCGACAGCGTTCAACATGACGCTCCGTACTTGCTGGAAGTATCGAACCTGGTCGCGCGTTTCGACGTTCGTTCGTCCTTCTTCAAGCGCGTGACCGGGCGTGTTCATGCGGTAGAGAACGTTAACTTCAATCTCCGACGTGGTGAGACGCTGGCTATCGTCGGGGAGTCCGGTTGCGGTAAGTCGACCACAGGGCGACTGATTACAGGCCTGTTATCCGCAACGGGCGGCCAGATCAAGGTCGAGGGTCAAGACATTGGGAGCATCGCCCCGATGGAGCGCGCCAGGAAAATCCAGATGGTTTTTCAGGATCCCTACTCAAGCCTCAATCCACGTCAGAGTGTTGCGCAGGCACTCATCGAACCGTTGCGGGTGCATGGCCTGGCCAGTTCGCGCGACTGCGAACAGGCGGCAGTGGAGTTGCTGGCAAGGGTGGGATTGCCGGCCGATGCAGTGTTGCGCCTGCCCCATGAGTTTTCAGGCGGGCAGCGCCAGCGCGTTTGTATTGCCCGCGCGCTGGCGTTGCGGCCTGGAACGATCGTAGCGGACGAAGCGGTTTCAGCACTCGATGTATCGGTGAAGGTTCAGATCGTCAATCTGCTGTTGGAATTGCAGCAAGAGATGGGACTGGGGTTCGTTTTCATCAGCCATGATATGGCCGTGGTGGAACGCATCAGCCATCGCGTGGCCGTCATGTACATGGGTGAGATCGTCGAAATAGGCCCCCGCGCCGAGGTCTTCAGCAATCCGCGACACCCTTACACCCGTCGTCTGCTCGAAGCGGTCCCGGTCCCTGATCCGGCGCGCCGTCAGACTCGACACCTGGTTCCACGCGAACTTCATACCCCCTACAAGTCACATGACTTCGAGCCTGCGGTCAGGACCTACCATCAGGCCGGGCCCAATCACTTTTACATGGAGCCGGGAGACGAGTGGAAGTGAATTGATGTTCGGTGTATGAAACTTAGTCGCAAGGACAAGTTGAGCTGAAGTAACGAATCATATCTAAAACGATGCGATGCAAGTAGTGCCGTGCGAGCGCGGTACTACGCATCGTAGACACAGAACTGTGGGGTCTATAAATGCTTCGCTTGAAAACTGGAATAGCTGGCTCTGGTGCGATAGGTCTCGCCTATGCGGCCTGGATTTCACATACCCAACATGATGTTGCCGTCTGGTCGCCTCAGACAGGCAGTGCACAATTGCTACAAAGTGAGCCGTTGCGAGCAACAGGATTGCTCGAGGAGGTGTTTCAAGTCAGTTACGCATCAAGTGCAGAAGAACTCGCCACTGGCGTTGACGTGATAATCATTGCCTTGCCACTCAATGGGCACCGCGTAGTCATGGACGCGCTGTTACCGCATCTACGAACGGGGCAGATTGTAATTGTTAGTTCCATGGCTTCTCTCTCCTCACTTTATTTGTACGAGGGGGCGCTTAAGCGTGGCATTGAGATCACTGTTGCGAGCTTTGGTACAACTGCATTGACGGCCCGACGCAAGGGGCCGGTAAATGTCCACATCATGACGAAGCGCCCGAGTTTAGGGGTTTCCTGTTTACCCGTTTCGCAACGGGGGCTTGCGTTGGACGTCTGTAAATCACTGTTCGGGAGTGACTTTAAAACTGAAGAAAACCCTCTGAGTTCGATGCTTTCCAACACCAGTGCTGTCGGCCATGTACCGCTGGCCTTGTTCAATTGGACACGAATCGAACGCGGTGAAGATTGGCCGCAGTACTACTACATGACGTCCAGCACAGCAGAGGTGATCAACGCGCTGGATGCCGAGCGCCGTTCGCTCGCCAGTGTCTTTGGTTGGAGTCTCCCCAGCTTTGCCCAGAAGCTGCGCCAGTCCTTCAACATTGAATCGGTCGAGTTAGCTGACGTGGCCGAGGAACTTCACCGAAAACGAGGCGGCCCCGCCGGCCCCACCCGCATAGAGACGCGTTATGTCTGGGAGGACGTTCCCTACGGCCTGTTATTTACGCTGGCGCTTGGGCGCATTGCTAACGTCGCGATGCCAGCCACAGAGGCCATTGTTGCCACAGCCGGGCTGATTGTCGGCGAAGCGTTGCTCACGGCCAATGACCTGATCGAGGCTCTGGGTCTTTCAACTGAAACTGTTCAGGGCCTACTCAGCCGGGTCAACGTGGGTTCGCCCTGCAAGGACGCGCTATGTTGACCAATGCGCTGCTGAATATCGCCGTAAGGTCGAAACTGATACTCGGCTTTACGATGGTTATCGTCCTGACCGTTCTGGTCGCCTTTACCGGTTGGAGCGGTATTCAAACGTTAAGCCAGAGAAGCGAAAAAATTGCAGACATTGGAACGCTCGGTGTGTTGACGAGGGACATGTTGATTGGCCGCTTATCCTACGCGATCAACTACGATGCTGATCATGCCGCCAGTTGGCTGGTCAGCCTAGAAAATCTGGAGAGCCATTTGGTTTATGTACGTTCAGTACTTGTTTCCGAGTCCGATGCTCCTCATCTGGAGGCAGCAACCACCGCCCTGAAACAATCGCGGGACTACTACAACGACATCATTCGTGGCACTGCCGCGATGGTCGCCAATCGTGCAGCGGCGGGGCGCCAGGCTGAAATAGCGACCGATGCGTTGAATGACCTGGACGATTTCGCGAACTCCTCGGAAGGGAATATTGCTCAGCGTGCTGCAACGGCACAGGCGCTCAGCCTGTTTCAAAAAATGCGTTTCGATGTGCGCGGTTATACCTACTCTCTGAATGCCGAGACCAAAAAAGTGGCGAGTTCTTCCGTCGCCACGACTATCGGGTATATCAACAATCTGGAGGGGTTCGAATTACAAGCGAATACGGTGAAAACTCTCCAAACGTCGTTAAATGCGTATCAGGATGCAATTTCCCAGTTTGGCGATGCGCAGGTGGCTGTCGAGGATGCCCAGACCGGTATCGGCCAGAATATTGCCAGCCTGCTTTCGTCCACTGCACTATTGACTGAGAACCAGGAAGCCTTGCGGGTCAGTGATATCCGGCAGGCGGAAAAATACCTTGTCCTATGGCTGATCGTCGTTCTCGTCATGAGCATCTTGATCGCTTGGATCATTACCCGCTTGATCGTTACACCGCTACTCGATGCTTTAGAGGTCGCGGAGCAGGTAGCGAATGGTGACCTGACAGACACACAGACCACTACTCGTCAGGATGAACTGGGGCGATTGCAGACCAGCATGCATAAGATGACGGCTAACTTGCGCGTGTTGATTGGCGGTCTGCGTGACGGTGTGGTTCAGATATCTAGCGCTGCTGAACAACTTCAGACGGTGACAGAGCAGACTAACCATGGCGTCAACAGCCAGAAGAGCGAAACAGACCAGGTCGCCACGGCCATGCACGAAATGGCTGCCACTGTGCAGGAAGTCGCAAGGAACGCTGAGCAAGCTTCCCGGGCGGCGATCAGCGCTTCACTGGAGGCTCGGGAGGGTGGCGACGTTGTTTCAAAAGCGATCCTACGAATCGAAAGGCTAGCGATCGAGGTTGGTCACTCCAAAACCGCCATGGACGATCTCAAAGCCCAGAGCAACAAGATCGGTGGGGTGCTGGATGTGATCAAGGCGGTGGCAGAGCAAACCAACTTATTGGCTCTCAATGCCGCCATCGAGGCTGCTCGGGCTGGTGAAGCCGGACGAGGATTCGCGGTGGTGGCGGACGAGGTGAGAAGCCTCGCCCAACGCACCCAATTATCTACAGAGGAAATCGCATTACTGATCAGTGGTTTGCATAGCAGGACGGAACAGGTTGCAGCAATCCTGGATAACAGCCGAGCGTTGAGTGACAACAGCGTAGAACTGACACGCGATGCCGGAGCGTCCATCATGAGTATCAGCCACTCGATCTCGACCATCGAATCGATGAATGTCCAGATTGCGGCGGCTGCCGAAGAGCAAAGTGCGGTCGCAGAAGGAATAAATCGCAGTATTTTGAGTGTTAGGGATATTTCCGAACAGAACGCTTTCGCCAGTAATGAAACTGCATCGTCGAGTGTGGAATTGGCCCGATTGGGCGTTCAACTGCAAAATATGGTAAATAAATTCGTCGTATGACTCTTCATTTAATTGTTTGAGTTGGCTCGCGCGCCTTGGGCAAAGGCGGTTTATTCTATTTCTTTCCAGTGAGTACTAGCGGCCGGAACGGGATGTAAAATATTCAATTGTCGAAATCGGTCTGAATTTGGGCTAAATCGTTTCGTAACAGCAGTCAGCATGGCCTTAAGCGATAACTCGGCGGAATTGATTGATGGCCTTTGCCTGCGGAAAGATTATGCGGGAAATGATACCGTTCCGCAGAACGACTCACTCGGGCATCTTCAACACCTCGAGCGTCATAATAAAGGAGAAGGTCGTGCGTTGCCGGACTGTCGGGTGGCGGTAAGCTAACGCTATCCTGTGATGCCGGAAGGTCCTCGATGTTTGGCCTCATACTCGTAGCTTCGCAGTAGCTCAGCCAGCGATGAGCGTTCCCAGGATCAGGGCTTGCCGGGTGGAGTGCCGCGTGCGCATGGGCGCGATTTGGCGAAAGTCGCCACCTCTGTAGCGGTACAGCACGCCACTGATTATGCGGATTGTCCCGCTGTCGCCAACCTATCCACGCTTAGAGTATTGAAAGGACGTTTCGTTCCTTGGTTCGGTTGATGGCAGACGCTGACAGGCTGCCGGTCGCCGCCTTCTGGATGTACTCGCTCCACCACGCCATCATCGGCCGCCGGCGTTCGATGTAATCCGCTCGGTTGTAAGCGCTCCGAACTTCGTCACTATCGACATGCGCTAATGCGACCTCAACCAACTCCGGGTCTCAGCCGTGCTCATTCAGAATTGTGCTCGCCATAGAGGTTTGAGGTTCTCCATACACTCGGCATTGCATCAAAACGGTACGGTCCTCAGATTGCCAGCCGCTCATTAGAAGTACATAATCAAGTCCATCAGCGACACGCTAGACTATGGAAACCTCAAGCTTTCAACGATTTAGAGGGTGAGTTATGATCCCGTCCGCTGCGCCATACATAGCTTCAGGGCCCTTGAACTCCTTGATGCGAAACAGAGAAAGCGGCCTTAGGGTCGCTTTTTTTGTGTCTAGTATTTGGTAGGCGGGCCTGGGATTGGGGGTGGTCCTTTGCTGCGGGCCTGTGCGGCTCGCCCTGCCCATTGGCCCTTCGCCTAGGCTCAGGGTACCCGCGTTCCGGCACCTGAAGAGAGGGCACGGCGCAATGGGCCATCCATGGCCCAACGCGCCTGACCCGGCATCCTGCCGGGATCGCCCTCTCTTCAGGCGCCTCCACGCGGCCTGCTGGAGGGGCGAGCCGCACAGGCCCGCAGCAAAGGACCAGCCGAGATTTGAAGAGAGTCCTAAAGCTTTTTTGAAGCAACGACACTGATATCACTGTTCTGCTTTCGAGTCGGCCTTGGGTTCGCCGCCCCATACAGCAGGCCGCGTTCCGGTACGCTTGCGCAGGGATGGCCGGCATGGATGCCGGCCAAGCCCCGCTGGGCCATGGAAGGCCCATCGGGGCGTGCCCTGCGCAAGCGTGCCGGAGCGTGGGCACCCTGAGCCTAGGCGAAGGGCCAATGCTGGGGCGGCGAACCCAAGGCCGGCTCGAAAGCAGAACC
>CAJCIO010000002.1 GCA_903970465.1 Gammaproteobacteria bacterium | reverse complement strand
GCGACCGGGTTTGACGGCCCGAGTACATACAGGCGCACTGGCGCCGCCATTCACAATTGCAGGCGCTCTCCGGCGCAGGCATGCCGTGCTTATGGTGGCTGTGCGTGGGAGACCGTGAGGTCTGCCGGGGTCCTGTATGCCCGGTCCGTCAACCTGCGCACAGCTGCCACCCTTATTCGTTTGACGGCGAACCGTGGCAGCTCCTCACATACAGGAGTTACACCGATGACCGATAAAGTTTTGTCCCTCTGTCTAGCCTGTCGTCCTGGCAACGTCTCGAATGAGTTTTCCCGCCCTCTGGCCAATCCGCGCGCAGCGGCAAGCCTCGGAGGCACCCAATGAAAAAGCCATTGGTCACTACCGAGCAAAAATTTTCAGACTATGGCTCAGATGGCGAAAGGAGCTACGTATTCGCCGTTAACGCCGGGGTGGCTGGTGAGTGTGCGCTTCACCAAGTGTCCGACCTGATCGCCAGCGCCCTTGACGCGGTAAAGGAGGCGGCCATGGGCAAGCCTCTGCAGGGCAACCAGGCCTGGCTGGTCCACCACTCGCTAACGAGCGCAAAGGCGGTCGTCGATGCACTGAGCGCCACGTATCAATTCGATGACGGTATGTAGACTGGACCTGACCCGACTGAGTCCCGAATCGGATAGCGGCCTTGGGCCGTGAGTAATCCTGCGCTCATGGCAAAAGTGCTATCTCCTGTCGAATTCCCGACCACTCATTGATAGGTCCCATTTTGGGACCTATCGTTCCCATTCTGGGACCGTCTTGATGGCCGTCGAATGACTGCTCGGCCGCACTATCCACCCGACGTTGTACACGACGGGAAACTGGCAGAGTAAACAAGCAGCGGGCCACAGTTTTGTCGTTCGTGTTGTAGCGCAGGCGCAAATTGATTTGCTGGATCGCAGCGGGAGCCGGCGGCCTCTTCGCGGGCAAGCCTTGCTCCTACAGTAATTTCACTCCAGTACGAGGCGACCCGCCATTCACCTCAAATCTGAAAATGCTTCACCATCGTATTCAACTCATAAGCCAGACTCGCCAACGACTGCGAAGCCGTCGTGGTCTGCGTCGACCCTTCCGCCGATTGAATCGACAACTGCTGAATATTCAACAAGTTCTGATCCACCGCCCGAGCCACATGTGCCTGCTCTTCCGCCGCCGTGGTAATCACCAGATTCCGGTCATTGATCTCATCGTTAGCCGCCAGAATATCGGTCAGCGCTTTCTGCGCCAGCTCAGCCAACTCCAGCGTCTGCTGGGTCATGTTGCTGCTATCGAGCATGGTATTCACGGTACTGGCGGTATTGGCCTGAATACTGCCAATCATCTGTTCAATCTCTTGCGTCGACTGCGCCGTGCGGTGGGCAAGGGCGCGCACTTCGTCGGCGACCACGGCGAAACCACGGCCAGCCTCACCCGCGCGGGCGGCTTCGATGGCGGCGTTGAGGGCCAGCAAGTTGGTTTGTTCGGCGATGGTGCGGATAACGTCCAGTACTTTGCCGATATCCTTGGCTTGTGTGGCCAGGCCGCCGACCTGCCCGGAGCTGACTTCTACGCCGCGGGTCAGCGCCTTGATGGCGTTCAACGCTTCGACCATGCGCTGCTGGCCTTTCAGGGCGATGCTGCGTGATTCCTGGGACAGGTCTGAGGTCGATGCGGCGTTGCGTGCGACTTCTTCAATGGCGGTGGTCATTTCGGTGACGGCCGTGGCGGCCTGTTCGATTTCGCCGTGTTGCTCTTGCAAGCCCCGGCTGCCCTCGGCGGTCACGGCATTGAGTTCTTCGGCGGCGGCGGCGAGCTGGTTGGATGAGCCGGTGATTTGCTTGAGGGTCTGCACCAGGCTGTTGCGCATGGTTTCCTGCGCGCGCAGCAGGCGCGTGGCTTCGTCGTTGCCGGTGGGATTGATCGGGTGGGTGAGGTCGCCTTTTGCAATGGTTTCGGCCACGTGAACCGCTTCGATGATGGGGCCGGTAATGCTTTTGGTCAGCAGCCAGGCCACCAGAATGGTCCCGGCACTCACGAGCACGATAACGATGGCGATGCCGCTGACCGCATGTTGGTAAGCGTCAACGGATTGCTTGCCGGCTTGCTCTGCGCCTTTGTTGGCCAACTCGATCAATTGATCGAAGTTCTTGGTCATCTGCTCATAGCTTGGGCGAATACTGTTGAGGAAGTCCACGGCGCCGGCTTTGTCGCCGGAGCGCGAGCGTTTGAGCATTTCGGTGTGGTTCTTCGCGTAGGCGTCGAGGCTCTGGTTGAATACATCGAGCCGCGATTTTTCGTCGGCGGTCGTGAGGAGCGCGGCGTATTGGGTCAGTTGTTCTTTGACGGCTTTCAAGCGGCCGGCGGATTTATCTTCGTAGGTCTGCATGTCCGCATCGGCCGACGACAGGATGTGCGCCATTTCCCCCAGGCGATAACGATCGAGCGAGGCGTTGGCCAGCGCCAGGATTCGAACGCGTTGCATCCAGTTGTTCTGAATGTCGGCGGCCTGAGACTGCACTTCGCCGATCTGCTTCAGCGCGAACAGGCCGAGGAATATACTCAGCGCGGCGATAGCGGCGAAGCCGATGAAGGCTCTGGCGGCAATTCTTATGTTTCTCAAGAACATGGGTTTTTCGCTCGGGCTGGGGGTGTGTTGGGCGGTGATATCGGCAAGCAGGAACGGGCTGGTCCGCGGGACGGGCACAGTCAGTCCTCCACGCTATCTAGTCGGCCGGGACGGTGAATTCTTTAGCGATTGTGGGGGGAGGCGTGGACGGGCGCGCACTGCCTTCATGCGCGCCCAAAGTGGTCTGCGCGATTGACCATACGCGCCAAATGGCCAAAGCCGCGACCATTGCGAGGGTAACGGGCGAAGGCTAGGGAATGGATCCGATCAGGATGGTTTGCACACCTTGGCTGCGGCAGGGTCGTCGGGGATGAACGAATCCGGCGCGTCTGGTTTGAGGACTACGTAGGCACGCCGCCAAGGTTGATCGTCAACGAGGTTCCAGCGATGTCCCGAGCCGGTGTTGTCTTCGGCGAGCAGCACTTCGCCGGGGTGCAGGGTGAACTTCTCACCGTTGCGGGTCACGAAGTCGAGCGTGCCCGACAGGGTCATGACGTACTGGGGTTCTGGATCGTTATGCCAACTGTAAGAGGCATGGGCGGGCGTTTGCCTGAAGTGAATGGCGGTCACATCGTTGCGCATGTGCTGATCGATGGTGCCTGCCAGGACATGCGAGGCGTTATCGGCGCCGGTGCATAGTTTGAATGCCTTGATCGTATCAGTGCCGGCGGTGGACGCTTGAGCACTGGTCAGGGTGGCGAGTGTCATGGCGACCGGCAGGCTCAGGTGGTAAAGGCTGTTGATAAGCGTGTGCTGCAGCAAGCGTTTATTGCGATGCATTGAACCAGTGTCCCTCTCGTTGAATTAACGTGGCGCAGGTGGATACTGGTTCATGGTCGGTGCGAGAGCGACTCGTGGCAATTAACAAAAGCTTCACGGGGCATCGGGTGTGGTGCGCTGAAGATCAGAGCACCTCGCCCTTGTCCCACAACCGCACCAATTCGCTCGGTGCGTCGCACTCGGGGACTTTGAGGATCTGCTGTTCCTCGCGGTCTTCAATGCGGTAATTCAACTCGATCTGGTAAAAGCGCTGGTCGCCGCGGCCGGCGCCGTTGGTGTCCGCCGCCAACGGCATGCACCCCGACAGCACCGAGCAGATTTGCGTGCGCTGCTGGGGATCGCACTGGGCGAACTCTATGTTTCTCGGGCGGGCCAGCCCCGGCATGGCGGCCACGCCGCCTTGGCGAGAAACCCGCACGACCGCGCTGTCGCCCAGTTCGGGAAGTTTTTTCATGTGCTTGACTGCCTCGGTTTGACGCCCACTTGTTGCCAAGCCTTGGCGATCGCTTCGGCTACCTTGGGCTCGGCGCTGAAGCGGTTTTTCGCGTTGGCCAGGGTCAAGGCGGCAAAGTCACTGAATTCAGCAACGTTGCTCAGCCGTTTGTCGCACAGCGTGTCGTACCACACTTGCCCGGCCCTCTCCCAAGCGAATCCGCCGATGGCCACTGCGGCCAGATAAAAGGCGCGGTTGGGGATGCCGGAGTTCAAATGCACACCGCCGTTGTCATCCTGGGTCTGGACGTAATGGGCCATGTCCGCCGGTTGCGGGTCCTTGCCCAGCACGGGGTCGTCATACGCGGTGCCGGGGTGTTTCATCGAGCGCAGGGCCACGCCCTTGACCTGATCGGTCAGCAAGTCGGCACCCACCAGCCAATCGGCTTGCTCGGCGGTCTGCTGCTTGACGTACTGTTTGGTGAGGACGCCGAACACATCCGACATCGACTCGTTCAGGGCGCCAGATTGGTGGGCATACACCAGGCCTGCCTCGCTTTCGGTCACGCCGTGGGTCAACTCGTGGGCCACCACGTCCAGCGAGCGGGTGAAGCGCTGGAATATCTCGCCGTCACCATCACCGAAGACCATTTGCTCGCCATTCCAGAAGGCGTTCTGGTAGTCCTTGTCGTAGTGCACGGTGCCCGCCAGCGCGAGGCCGAGGTTGTCGATGGAGTCACGGCCATACACTCGCCAGAAGAAATCATGAGTCGCGCCCAGGGCGTCATAGGCTTCGTCGACGGCCGGGTCACCGCTGGCCGCCTGCCCCTCGGACCGCACCTTTTTACCGGGGAGCTGTGTGCCGTTGTGGGCGTCGTACACATTGCGCCGCAGTTGGCCTTTTTTACCACTTTTGGCGATGGCCGCCTGCTCTGCGGAGGGTTTTGGCGGACCGGGGTTACCACGCAAGCTGTTGACGTGACGCAGTGTCACTTCGGCCTTCGCGCGCTGTGGCTCAGTGCCATTGGTGATCAAGTGCTTGAGGATGTAGGGCGGGATGATGCCTTGGTAACGGGTCGTGCCTGACATGAAAATGCCTCCTTGATGAACGGTACAACCGGGTCGCCCGTTTGGGCGCCGATGTAAATCGGAGACCAATTTGGCGATTCGGTTCCCCAGGTCGGCCGATCCAGCGAGCTTGCTCCGGGAATACGTATCGTCGTGCAGAGGCAGGCTCACTGACTAGATTGATGGTGGGCTCACCGGTACGTACCGTTTTGACCAAGGATCAGCTTGCCTCGCTGTTCGAAATCACATGCGCCTCATGCCCCACCGCAAAATTCACCGACCGCGCAATAAAGCACTTCTCGTGCGCCGCCCTATGCAGCGCCTTCGCCTTGTCGACATCCGCTCCCGGCGCCAGCACCACCTTGGGCTTCAATACCACCGAGGTAAACTGCCCGGCGCCATCGCTTTGTTCAATCATCGTGCCTTCGGCGTGGTCTTCATATTCCACCACCACAATGCCTGCCTCGGCGCACAGCCCGAGGTACCACAGCTTGTGACACGCCGATAACGACGCCAACAGCAATTCCTCCGGGTTCCAGCGCGCCGGATCGCCACGAAAGCTGGGGTCGGACGATCCTTCGATCGTCGCCTTGCCTGGGGCCTGAATCTCATGTGCCCGGCTGTAGCCGCGATAGGTCGCGGTTCCGGTGCCTTGGTTGCCGGTCCAGATGACGTGAACCTGGTAGTGGTGTTCTTTGTTGGCCATAGATCCTCCCTGTGATTGCTACCGACAAGTAACAAGCTGTTGCCATGATGATTCCAGGCGATATCCTGCCTGATTCTCTCGGCCGTTATCAAAAAAAGGAACACCATGGAACTGGGTCGCACCATCAAAGCCTGCGCTGTCCTGGCAATCATCGCCGCCATGGCGGGTTGCGCCACACCGGCCAGCGCGCCGTCCAAGGGCTCGCGCACGACGCTGCAGCATGTGGCCTATCCCAACGGCTATGAAGTCAACGTGATCCGCATCGTGCTGCCGGCCAACAGCAATTCGCCGCATCACACCCATCCTGGATTGGAGTCCGGTTACGTGGTGCGTGGATCGGTGACGGTGGCGATCGATGGCCAGCCTGAGCATGTGCTGCATGCGGGGGATACGTTCGAGACCCCGGCCAATGCGCCGCATATCGTGAAAAACGGGCCGCAGGAGACGGAGATTGTTTCGACCTATATCACTGAGGTGGGCAAGCCGTTGACGCAGGTGATTGACTAGGATGCGGCGTCGTTCCAGATCAGCAGCGCAACTGCCAAAGGTTCGGGGGCCAATACAGGAAAGCCAGCCCGAAAATGCGCGGTTGCAGACCCCCCCCCGGCAGTTTTGGGCTGCTGAACTTTATTATCAACTCAAAAGTAGGTTTGACGGCCGAAATGGCAACCGGTGGGAAAGTGACCCCTCACTTCCAAACCACATCCCCCACCACGATCTTCTTCGGCAACAACCCATTCCCATAAAACAGATCCGCTGTTGCCTGCTGCGCCTTCACCACCGTGTCGTCAATCGGCAGGATCGGCGAAGGCGGGCGGTTATCCATATACCGCTCGATAATCCCCTGCGGTAATCCCATCGACTGCGTCAGCACCTTGATGCTCTCGTCACGATGACTGCGCGTCAGCGCCTCGGCCGCGGTCAACTCGCCCAGCAATGCATGGACGAAGTCACCATGGTCCTGCGCATAAGCCCGGCGCGCCGTGTAGATCGGCCCGGACAACCCCAGCCCCGTGCCATCGGCCAGCAGCCGTGCATGCCCCTCGCTCAACGCCAGTGACGCATAGGGATCCCAGATCGCCCAGGCGTCCACGCTGCCTTGTTCGAACGCCGCACGGGCATCGGCGGGGGTGAGGTACACCGGCTGAATATCCTTGTAGCTCAGCCCGGCTTTGTTCAGCGCGCGCAGCACCAGATTGTGGGAGCTGGAGCCTTTCTGGAAGGCGACCTTCTTGCCCTTCAACCCCGACACGTCATGCAGCGGGCTGTCGTTGCGCACCAGGATGTTTTCGGCCTGGGGCTTGGCGGGTTCTGCGCCGATATACACCAGGTCGGCCCCGGCGGCCTGGGCGAACAGGGGTGGAATATCACCGGTCGAGCCGACGTCCAGCGCGCCGACGTTCAGGGCCTCAAGCATCTGTGGCCCGGCGGGGAATTCCACCCATTTGACCTGGGTATTGGGGAAACGCTTTTCCAGCAGGCCGTGCTCCTTGGCCAGCACCAGGGCGATCGAGCCCTTTTGATAACCGATGCGCAGGGTGGCCGGATCGGCCGCCCAGGCGCTGAGGGTAAAGGCCAGCGCAAGCACGCTGGCAACTGCTTTGACGACGATGTTCATGAAGCTCTCACTTACTCAGCGCTGGAAGGTTTTTCCCACAGATTGATGCCGCCCTCGACGGCGAAGCGATCGATTTCAGCCAGCTCCTCGGCGCTGAAGCTCAGGTTGTTCAGGGCCGCGACGTTTTCGATGATCTGCTCCGGGCGGCTGGCGCCGATCAGTGCCGAGGTCACCCGTGGGTCGCGAAGGGTCCAGGCCAGGGCCATTTGCGCCAGGCTCTGGCCGCGGCGCTGGGCGATGTCGTTGAGGGCGCGTACATGAGCGAGGTTGGCATCGGACAGGTGGCTGGCTTGCAGCGAGCCGCCACCGGGGCGGTTGACCCGCGCGTCGCTGGGCGTGCCGTTGAGGTATTTGTCGGTCAGCAGGCCTTGGGCCAGGGCGGTGAAGGCGATGACCCCGGCGCCGAGGTCTTCGGTGGCCTCAAGCAGGTCTTTTTCGACCCAGCGGTTGAGCAGGTTGTAGGCCGGCTGGTGGATCAGCAGCGGAATTTTCCACTCGCGCAGCAGCGCAGCGATCTCACGGGTCTTGCTGCCGGAATACGACGAAATACCGATGTACAGCGCTTTGCCCTGTTGCACGGCAGTGGCCAGTGCGCTGGCGGTTTCTTCCAGCGGCGTGAGCGGGTCGAAGCGGTGCGAGTAGAAAATGTCGACGTAGTCGAGGCCCAGGCGCTTGAGGCTTTGATCGAGGCTGGCCAGCACGTATTTGCGTGAGCCACCGCCCTGGCCATAAGGGCCGGGCCACATGTCCCAGCCGGCCTTGGTGGAAATGATCAGTTCGTCGCGGTACTGGCTGAAATCTTCCTGCAGCAGGCGACCGAAGTTGGTTTCGGCGCTGCCGTAGGGCGGGCCGTAGTTGTTGGCGAGGTCGAAATGGTTGATGCCCAAATCGAAGGCGGTACGCAGCATGGCGCGCTGGGTGTCGATGGGCGTGCTGTCGCCGAAGTTGTGCCACAGGCCGAGCGACAGCGCGGGCAGCACCAGGCCGCTGCGGCCGACGGCGCGGTAGGGCATGTTCTCGTAGCGATTTTCGGCAGCGATATAGGTCATGGGGCGGTTTACCTGTAGGCAGTGAACGAAGGGCGCGCGAGGCCAAGGTGATCGCGCAGCGTGGTGCCAGTGTAGTCATGGCGGAACAATCCGCGACGCTGCAGTTCAGGGATGACGTGTTGGGCGACATCCTCAAGACCACCGGGCAGGTGCGGTACCAGAATATTGAAGCCGTCCGCGCCGCGGCGTTCAAACCAGGCTTGCATCTGGTCGGCGATATCGCTCGCAGTGCCGATGAGGCTGTAGTGACCACGGCCGCCGGCGATCTTGCGGCCCAGTTGCGCGAGGGTGAGATTTTCATCACGGGACAGCTGGGTCAGCAGGTGTTGACGGCTTTGCTGGCCGCTGTCGGTGAGGGGTAATTCGGGCAGCGGTTGATCCAGCGGGTAGCCGGACAGATCGAAGTTGCCGAGCATGCGCCCAAGCAAGGCGACGCCGACTTCGGGCTCGACCAGCTCCTGAAACTGTTCGAATTTCTCCACGGCCTGGGCAGTGCTGTCGCCCACCACCACGAACACGCCGGGCATGATTTTCAATGCGTCCGGGTCACGCCCGAACCGTGCCATGCGGCTTTTCAGATCGCGATAGAACGTTTGCGCCGCGGCCAGTGACGTTTGCGCGGTGAACACCACTTCGGCCGTTTCGGCCGCCAGCTCCAGGCCGACGGGCGAAGCACCGGCTTGCACCACGACGGGCCGACCTTGAGGCGAGCGGGCCACGTTAAGCGGGCCTTTGACCTTGAAGTGCTCGCCGTGGTGATCGAGCACGTGCAGTTTGGTCGGGTCGTAATACTGGCCGCTGGCTTTGTCGCGGATAAAAGCGTCGTCTTCCCAGCTGTCCCACAAGCCCGTCACTACCTGATGAAACTCCTGTGCGCGGGCATAGCGCTCGGCGTGCCCGACGTGGCTGTCGCGGCCGAAGTTGAGGGCTTCGGCGGCGGCATCCGAAGTCACCAGGTTCCAGCCCGCGCGGCCGCTGGACAGGTGGTCCAGGGACGCGAATTTGCGTGCCACATGGTAGGGCTCGTTGTAAGTGGTGGTCGCGGTGGCGATCAGGCCGATGCGGTCGGTGACGGCGCTCAGGGCCGAGAGCAGCGTCAGGGGCTCAAAGTAGTCGGAGCGGGCCATGTGGCTGGCGAGGTCGCCGGTCGCGGCGGCGATGCTGTCGGCGATGAAGATCGCGTCGAACTTCGCCGCCTCGGCGACTTGCGCCAGGTGCTTGTAGTGTTTGAAGTCCAGGCCTGCGTTGGCCGGGACCTCGGGGTGCCGCCAGGCCGCGACGTGGTGCCCGGTGGCCATCAGGAAAGCGCCGAGCTTGATTTGTCGTGTTGCGGTGGTCATAGCGGGGTCCTTGTGAATGAGCGGTGTGGCGGCGGGCGTCTTCGCAGGCGAGCCATGCTCCCACAGGTGTCCGCCAATACATCTGTTCGCACTGTGGAAGCAAGGTTGCGTGTTCGGCGGCGAAGAGGCCGAATCAGGCGACATCTCCTATCGCCTTCAGTCGATCAAAAATCCTTGCGCAACTGCACCCCGAAATACCGCTGATCGTCGCGCGCCACCGCGCGGTAGATATACCCGGTGCCGCTGGCCAGCAGCGGCGAATAGGACTTGTCGGTCAGGTTCTTCGCCAGCAACGCCACGCGCCAGCCGTTGCTGTAATCGGCCAGGGCGACGCTGGCATTCCAGATGCCATAGGCGCCCTGTTTGGTGTCGGGGTTCTGGCTGATGTCGTACTGCACTTCGCTTTGCCAGTTGTAATCGGTGCTCAGCTCGACATCCAGGCCGTTGTCCAGCGGGATGCTGTAGTCGGCGCGCACGTAGCTTTTCCAGTCCGGGCTGAAGGGCAGGGTCTTGCCGTTGACGTCGCACGAGGCCGCCGCGCCCGCCGGGCAGGCGAAGCTGTCGATGCGCGCGCGGGTGTAGGCCAGCGCCCCGGAGAGTTTCAGGTTGCGGCCGGCCTGCAAGGCGTAGTCGGCCTCGACGCCTTCGGTGCTGACGCTGCCGGCGTTGATCAAGCGAGTCACCACTTGGCCGGCGACGGTGTCGTAGAAGTTGGCCTGGTAGTTGTCGTATTCGCTGTGGAACACCGCCAGGTTGGTGGTCAGGCGGTTGTCGAAGCTGGTCGCCTTGAGGCCCAGCTCCCAGTTGTTGGAGGTCTCGGGCTTGAGCGCGCCGGTGTCGCGCGGCTGCATGTTGAAGAACACGTTGTAGGCCGGGCCCTTGTAGCCGCGCGAGTAGGTGAGGTAGGCCATGACGGTGTCGGTCAGGTCGAACTGCGCGCCCAGGCGCCCGGACCAGCCGTCTTCGTCCACCGAGCCGGAGCTGCTGGTGCTCGGCTGAATGCCGCTGACGGTGGTGGCCGAGGTCGACACGCGGCGGTGATCGTACTCGAGCTGGTCGTGGGTCCAGCGCAGGCCGGCAATGCCGCGCAGGCGCGAGGTGAAATTGAGCGTGGTCTCGCCGAACGCCGAGTAGCTGTCGCTGGTGGTGCTGTAGTTGGCCACGCCGCTGTTGACGGCGGTGGTGGTGCGCAGCGTGCGGCTGTACGTCTCGTCGTCCTTGCCGTGCATGTAGAACAACCCGCCGACATATTCGAGGAATTGCCCTTTGGGCGAGGCCAGGCGCAGTTCTTGCGAATACTGATCGTAGCTCAGGTCGCCCTTGTCCTCGGTGCCTGGGAAGGCTGTGCTGATGGTCGCCAGGCGGTCGCCGTCCTGCCACTGGGTGTTGTCCCAGCCGCGCCAGGCGGTGATCGAGGTCAGGGTGTAATCGCCCAGGTTCCAGTCGAGCTGGGCGGACAGGCCCTTGTTGGTGTCCTCGACGTGGCTGCGGTAGTCGCTGACGATGTTGCGGTTGTCGCTGCTGGCGGTCACCGGCGACAGGGCGTTGGCGAAGGCCGGGGTCAGCGACTGGCTGATCACGCCGTTGGGCGCGTCGCTGTGGTTTTGCATGTAGTCGCCGATCAGCGTCAGCTTGACGTTTTCGTTGGGGGTGAACTCCAGCTTGCCGCGCAGGCCCTTGCGGTTGTAGCCGTTGACTTCCTGGCCGTTGGCCTTGTTGTCGACGTTGCCGTCGTAGCTGCCCACCAGGCCGGTCAGCGAGCCCCTGAGCACGTCGGGCACCAGGGTGCCGCCGATGCCGAAGCGCGTGCGGCTTTCGGTGCCGGTGTAAAACGACTGGTCGATGTAACCGTGGGTTTCGGCGCTGGGCGCTTTGGTGATGACGTTGAGCACACCGGCCGAGGCGTTCTTGCCGAACAATGTGCCTTGGGGGCCGCGCAGCACTTCAATGCGCTCCAGGTCGAGCAGGTCGAGGGTAGCCTGGCCGGGGCGACCGTAGACCACGCCGTCGACGACCGTGGCGACGGTCGGCTCGACGCCGGGTGAGGTCGAGATGGTGCCGACGCCGCGGATGAACAGCGAGGTGTCCTTGTTCGAGGCGTTGGTGCGGAAATTCAGGGTCGGTATCTGCTGGGCGATGGTGGCGATATCGGTGCGGTTGTCGCGCTCCAGCTGTTCGCCGTCGACCACCGTGACGGCCACCGGGACTTTCTGCAGCGATTCCTCGCGGCGGGTCGCGGTTACGGTGACGGCTTGCAGTGATACTGACTGGCCGCTGCTGCTGTCGGCCGCATAGCCGGGCAGACTGATCAGCGTGAGTGCGGCCGCGACGGCCTGGGCCAGGTGCGCGGGTTTAAGTGTGTCCCCGAAGTGTTGCTGCATGGATGGGTGCTCGCTTGGATGAATGCCGAACTGCTACGGTTCTGCGACCGCTGCAGCGATAAAGTGCATGGAGTGTTCGGCGGCATTCGCTCATGCGAGTAGCAGGCGATAAAACACTTCGTTAGCGCTAACGGTGCAAGTATCATCAAGTCTCTTATAGATCGTCAAATAATCAAAAATTACCTTCTTATGTCTTTTATCTATAGCGCAGGAGCATCCCTTTGAGCGATTCCAAAGGCCCGTCGCGCAGCAAGCGGCGTTCGGCGGGGCGCACTACTCTCGCAGCCGTGGCGGCGCATCTGGGGGTGTCGACGATGATGATCTCGCGCTACTTCAATCAGCCCGATCAGGTCTCGCCCGAGCAACGCGAAAAGATCGCCGCCGCTGTGGCCGAGCTCGGTTATGTGCCCAATCTGGTGGCGGGTGGCCTGGCGTCGGCGCGCGGGCGTATCGTCGGCATGGTGGTGCCGAACATCTCCGGGCCGATCTTCGCCGATACGCTGCAGGGCTTCAGCGATACTCTCAGCCGCCATGGCTACCAGACGCTGTTGGCCTCCAGCTATTTCGATCAGGAAAAAGAACAGAGCGCGGTGCGGGCCTTCCTCGGCTGGTCGCCGGCAGCCTTGGTGGTGACCGGGCATTTTCATTCGCCCACGACCGAAAAAATGCTCGCCCAAGCCGATATTCCGCTGATTGAAACCTGGGATTACCAACCGGATCGGGCACCTGTGCAGATCGGCTTCTCGCACCATGAGGTGGGTATCCAGAGCGCCCGTTACCTGCATGGCAAAGGCTACCGGCGAATCGCCTACGTGCTCAACAGTGCGCCGGGCGACCTCAGTGCCGTTGAGCGCTGCGATGGCTACGCCGCGACCCTGATCGATCTGGGCATGACCCCGCAAGTGTTTACGCCGGATGCGGCCAATGCGCCTTTCGAGGCAGGCAAGCAGGCGATGCAGGCCTTGATGGCCCTCGCCGAGCCACCGGACGCAATCATCTTCGCCAACGACAACCTCGCCGCCGGCGCTTTGCTGGCTGGGCAGCGTGCGGGCCTGAGTATTCCCCGGGACTGCGCGATCCTGGGCTTTGGCGACTTTCCGTTCGCGCAAATGCTCATGCCAAGCCTCAGCACGCTCAAGCCGCCAGCGCTGGAAATCGGCGTGCTGGCGGCGACTCGGGTCCTGGAAAGTCTGGGCGTGCTGGGGATTGAGGGGGAGGTGCAGCGCTTGAACCTGCTGGAGTGCAAGGTGATCGAGCGGGAGAGCTGCTGAGGGCACGTCACATCGAAGAGGCCAATAGTGGCAATAGATTTCACCCCCTACCGGCCGGGGGCATCGTTGCTCTACACTCGGTTCAGCTTCCCGCCACCACCAAAGAGAGGCCACCGTGAACGCTCCGCAAAAGCGCCGTACCTTCGATCGAATTCGTGACGCCGTGTTGCCTGAATACCGTGACCGGGTAGACGATTATCTTGAGCAGTATGAAAGTGTCCTGCACGACGAACTGGCCGAACCCGGCGCCAGGACTGCCGCCGGGCAACAGTTGCGCGGCTATCTGCGCGGGCTCAATACTACTCGGGTGATCGGCATGGCCGAGTGGGAAGACCTCGACCATCGCGTCGTCGAGGCTTGGCTGCTCTAGGCATTGTGCGAGTCGGATTTCTCTTGCTCGCTCAACTCGACCGCCAGCGCCGCCGCTTCCACA
This sequence comes from Gammaproteobacteria bacterium, assembly GCA_903970465.1. GTDB lineage: Bacteria > Pseudomonadota > Gammaproteobacteria > Pseudomonadales > Pseudomonadaceae > Aquipseudomonas. The sequence goes on along the minus strand of CAJCIO010000002.1, from coordinate 22,209 downwards.
TCGGTGCGCCGATGGTGAATCTGGCCATCGGCGCCCTCTACCTGAAACACCACATCGGGCACTGGATCCTCGGCGCGCAGATGTTCAGGGATTTCCTCGCCGCTGAGTTTCTTCACCGAAATTGCCATGTGCTTGCCCCTGCAAGGTCGTAAAACAATGGGACTGTAGTGAGTGGGAAGAGTGCGGTTGGATTAAAGGGCTGGGCAGAATCAGGATCGATTTTTCGCTGAAAGGTAAAGATCGCTCTGCTCGCGTTTGCCGACGGCGACTACCGTGACGCCGGTGTGCGAATCCTCCAGTCGTTACACCAGTGGATACCCCGCGCTTCGCAGCTTGATGTTGTCGTGGTCTTGGAGTCCGAGCGGTGCGTCAGCGGGGACCCCAGGATTCGTTTTCCGCTCCGATACGCTGAGTAAGGTGCTGGCCAAGACGCTTTGCATGTTTTGGCTCCATGTAAAGACCGGTATTTCGGTCTTTTCAGGGCAATTTGCTAATCGCGGCATGCCACGACCATTCGTCAGCCCTGGAAACTTTCCTGCCTTCACCCTTACTAATCCCCCAAGGCATAAACATGCAAGGGGGGCACAATCCATGGAAACGAGCTACACCTTGACCGGTTATCTGGCGCTGGCGATGGCTATTCCCTTGGTGGGGTTGGTGGCGATGTTCATGGAGCTGCATGCACAGGCGCAGCCCGATGACAGCTGGTGGCATGACTGTCGGCAGTCCATCCAGTGGGTAGGACGGACGTCGACGGCAGTATCGGTGGGATTGTTCGCGATCGGTGCGCTGCTGATGTGGGGCAGTGCCTGATCTACAGGCTCAAGCGCATGGACAGATCAACTGCCTTGACATCCTTGGTCATGGCGCCGATGGAGATGTAATCCACCCCGGTTTCGGCAATTACCCGCAGGGTGCTGTCATTGATGCCGCCGCTGGCTTCCAGTTTGGCGCGGCCGGCGTTCAGTCGTACCGCTTCGCGCATGTCGTCCAGGCTCAACTCGTCGAGCATGATGATGTCGGCCCCGGCATCCAGCGCTTCTTTCAATTCGGACAGGCTCTCGACTTCGATTTCCACCGGTTTTCCCGGCGCGATACGGTGCGCGGCGCTGATCGCGTGGGCGATGCCGCCGCACGCTGCGATGTGGTTTTCCTTGATCAGGAAAGCGTCGTACAGGCCGATGCGGTGGTTATGGCAGCCGCCGCACGTGACGGCGTATTTCTGCGCCAGGCGCAGGCCTGGCAGGGTCTTGCGGGTGTCGAGCAGCTTGACCTGTGTGTCGGCGACCTTGTCGGCGAAATAGTGCGCGCGAGTGGCCACGGCCGAAAGCATCTGCAAGAAATTGAGCGCCGTACGCTCGCCGGTCAGCAGGGATCGCGCTGGGCCTTCGAGATGAAACAGCGGTTGATTGCCCGTGGCGCGTTGGCCGTCGCTGACCTGCCAGTGCACCGCGACCCGCGGATCGAGCTGACGAAATACCGCGTCGACCCAGGCGCTGCCGCTGATGGTGCAGTCGTCGCGGGTGATGATCGTGGCTTTGGCCAGGCGCTCGGCAGGGATCAACTGAGCGGTGATATCGCCGCTGCCGACGTCCTCGAGCAGTGCGCGGCGCACATTGGCTTCGATTTCGGCGGTGAGGTCGGCGAGGCGTAGATTCGGCATGGCGGGCTCCCTGAACAAGTGCGGCGATTATAGGCAGCAAAGTGCAGGGAGGTAACCTTTGGCATATGGCCACTACGCGCCGGAAAAAATCGTGCCTTTGGTCGGTATTCGTTCAACTTTATTTTTGTTTTGTGGTCTATGACTCAGCAGGTGCTCTTTGCAGTGAAGACACTAGCAAGCCATCGGGATTTCGCATAATAATGCGCGCCTAGTTATTGACGTCACGTCATTGACGTTTTTTCCTTGAGCCGTGAACTTCTGTTGTTCAACTCTGACAAAGAGTGCTCAGCAGGCGTGCGGTGCTTGGATGCCAGGGCTTGCAGTGAACGATCTCTTATATTGGGTTCCGAATCTACTCTGGCAGGGGGCAAGCATGCAGAACGACGGGAATGTGGTGCCCTTGAACAAAGCGGCCGAACAGGTTGCCAGTGCGCCGCTCGCTCGTTTGCCTGTGGTCCTCCTGCAAGTGCGTGATAAAGCTGCACAGCAGTTGAAACATGCGCTGCAGGCATTGTTCGACAATGCTGATGACACGCTGTTCGAGATGGCCGACAAGGCTCAGAACAATGTTGATCAGAACAACTTCTTCGAGGCCATGCGCGACTTGCGCCTCAAGCGAAAGAGTATCGAGCGGGGGTTTCTGGACAAGTTCTACGAAGCCTTCGTTCGTATCGGTCAATATGATGTGGCTCAAGAGTCGGCACCGGCCATGAGCTATGACAAACTCGCGCTGGTGCCCAACGACGAACTCGAGCGCACCGTGGCCCTGGATGCCATGGTCGGCAAGGTGTTCGCGCGTGACGGGTTTGCCCTCGGCCAGCTCACCACACGCCTCAACACCCTGGTGCCGCGCCGCCTCGAAGACTCCACCAACCCCATGGGCCCTGCGATGCTCTGCGATTTTTTCCTGCAGGCCGGGCGAAATCTGGGGGTGGAGATCAAGGTCAAGCTGATCATCCTCAAGCTGTTCGAAAAATACGTGCTGAGCGACACCGAAAAACTTTACGGTGACGCCAACCAGTTGCTCATCGCCACCGGTATTCTGCCCGAGCTCAAAGCCGCGCCGACCCGTCGTGCCGAAGATCGCCCGCCGCCACGCCCACGCCACAACAACGACATCCCCAGCAGCAGTGGCGCACCCCAGCCACCGCCGGACCAGGCCGTGCAGGAAGTCTTCACGGCGCTGCAGGATCTGATCCATGGCCTGCGTGGCAGTGTTGCGCCGAAGATGGAAAGCCACAGCGAGCCGCAGCCGATCTCCACCAATGACCTCATGCGCCTGCTTTCGCACTTGCAGCAATACGTGCCGAATGCTCCGGCGCATCAGGATGACTTCGACCTGCGCTATCAGCTTGAACAGCTGCTGACGCGGGTCAGCGTCAAGAGTGGCAAGTTTCGTGTGGTGGGTGTGGTCGACGAAGACGTCATCAATCTGATCGCCATGCTGTTTGAGTTTATCCTCGACGATGGCAGCTTGCCGGACTCGCTCAAGTTGCTGATCGGCCGTTTGCAGATTCCGATGCTCAAAGTGGCGGTGCTGGACAAGAGCTTCTTCTCGCGCGGCAGCCACCCCGCCCGTCGCCTGCTCAACGAAATCGCCTCGGCGGCGATGGGCTGGGGCGGGCGTGATGATCATCAGCGCGACAGCCTTTATATGCGCATCGAGCAGATCGTCCAGCGCCTGCTCAATGACTTTGTCGACGACCCGGCGCTGTTTTCCGAGCTGCTGGTGGATTTTCTGGCTTTCAGCGCCGACGAACGCCGCCGTAGTGAACTGCTCGAGCAGCGCACCCGCGATGCCGAAGAAGGGCGCGCCAAGGCCGACCTTGCACGGCGCCTGGTGCAGGTCGAGTTGAACCAACGGTTGTTCGGCAAGACCCTGCCCGAGGTGGTGGTGCGTCTGCTGGAAGAGGCATGGAGCAAGGTCCTCCTGCTGGTGTGCCTCAAGCATGGCGTCAAGTCGCCTGAGTGGGCCAGCGGCCTGCGCACCATGGACGACCTGATCTGGAGCGTCGAGCCACACGACGAACCGGCCGCGCGCATGCGCTTGCTGGAGCTGGTACCAGGGCTGCTCAAGGCCCTGCGTGACGGCCTGACCAGCTCGGCGTTCGACCCGTTCGCCACGGGCGAATTCTTCAGCCAGCTCGAAGCGCTGCACGTGCAGGCCTTTCAGCGTGAGTTGCAAAGCATCGACCCGGCGGCTGCCCATGAAGAGCCACCGATGGTCGCCATACTTGAAGAGATAGTACTGGAAGGCACCGAGACGCTTGCGGCCGACGCGCAGATCGCCCTGGCCGATGACGATGCCGGGCTCGTGGAAGTCGACAAGTTGCGTCTGGGCAGTTGGCTCGAGATCCGCGAGGATGAGGAATTCACCCTGCGCTGCAAGCTGACGGCGATCATCGAGTCCACCGGCAAGTACATCTTCGTCAACCGCACTGGGATGAAAGTCCTCGAACGCACTCGTACACAGCTGGCGCTGGAGTTTGACGAAGGCCACGTGCGGGTGCTGGACGACACCCTGCTGTTCGATCGCGCGCTGGATTCGGTTGTCAGCAACCTGCGCAAGCTCAAGGCTTGACACATACCTGGCTGCACAGGGACTGCGCTTCGCGGCATACTCTCCCGGTCGTCCCGCGTTCAAGGTAAACCCATGCAATTGGACCCTACCACCGGCTGGTGCGCCGGTGTGCAGCATTGCCCCTCGCCCAATTTCAATGAACGCCCGGCAGGCGAAATTTCGCTGCTGGTGATTCATAACATCAGTCTGCCGCCCGGCCAATTCGGCACGGGCAAGGTGCAACCGTTCTTCCAGAATCAGCTTGACCACAGCGAGCATCCGTTCTTCGAGGAGATCGCTCACCTGCGGGTGTCGGCGCACTTTCTGATCGAGCGCGACGGTGGCGTCACGCAGTTCGTTGCCTGCCTGGAGCGTGCCTGGCACGCGGGCGTCTCGCTGTTCGACGGTCGAGAGGGCTGTAACGACTTCTCCATCGGGATCGAATTGGAAGGCACTGACACCTTGGCATTCACCGATGCGCAGTACCAGGCACTGATCATCTTGACCCGACAGTTGCAGGGGGCCTGGCCGGCCATTACTGTGGAGCGAATTTGCGGCCATAGCGATATCGCCCCAGGCCGCAAGACCGATCCGGGCAGTGCCTTCGACTGGGCTCGCTATCGCGCCGGGTTGGGCGCCGAAGAGGATGCAAAATGAGTTTTCTGGTGTTGTTGCTGGTATTGGTGGTCGAGAAGTTCTCTGCGTTGCGCCAGCGTTTCCAGCGTGACGGGTTTTTCCTCGGCGAGCTGGCGCGTCTTGAAGTGCAGCGCAGCCTGGCCGCGCGGCCGTGGTTGCTGTTGATCATTCTGGTGTTGTTGCCGGCGGTACTGCTGGGGTTGCTGTTGTTGGTGCTCAAGCCGGTGGCCTATGGTTTGCTGGCCTTGCCCGTGCATTTGCTGGTGGTGGTCTACAGCCTTGGCCGCGGCGACATCAAGGCCTCCCTCGGGCCGTTGCGCGACGCCTGGCGCCGGGGCGATGAGCAAGCCGCCGTGCATGTGGCCGAGCGCGACCTGGGGTTGGTGGCCGAAACCCCGGAAGCCTTGCTTGAAGGGGTCGAGAACCATCTGCTGTGGCACGCCTATCAGAGTTTTTTCGCGGTGGTGTTCTGGTATTTCCTGCTGGGGCCGGTGGCGGCACTGAGTTATCGCCTGCTGGCCTTGATTGCCGAGCAGGGGCGCAATCCGGCGCTGGTCGAGCGCGCCGCGCAATTGCGCCATGCCTTTGATTTTCTGCCGGTGCGGGTGTTGGCGGCGAGCTTCGCGATGGTGGGCAACTTCCTGGCGGTGAGCCGGGTGATGCTTCACGAGTTGCTGAATTGGCACCTGAGCGCCTGGGATTTCATCGCCAGGGCAGGGCGCGTGGCGGGGGAGTTGTCAACGCCGCGGGTAGGTGCCGAGGGTGTCGAAAGCCTGGCGAGCCTGTGGGAACTGCTGCTCCGCTCGGCGGTGCTATGGTACGCCGCGTTTGCTTTGTGGACGTTGTTTTACTGACCCTGTAGCGAAAGCCTGTAGCGAGAGGGCTTGCCCCTGATAGATCGCGCTGGCGGCATCTGTATTGCTGCCCCAGCGTTGGCGCTGCCTGACGCGCAGCCCCCTTGCTACAGGGTTGGCCAATTGAACAGCTCGCAGGCATTGGCACTGCTGGCCTCGGCCAGCGCGTCAGGCGTACAGCCCATGATTTCGGCCAGCGCCGCACAGATATCCGGCAAGTGCACCGGGCTATTGCGTACCCCTGGATGCATGGCTGGCGCCATGTCCGGCGAGTCGGTCTCCAGCACCACGCTGTCCAGCGGCAACTCGGCGATCACCTTGCGCAAGCGCAGCGCCTGGGGCCAGGTCGCCGCACCCCCCAGGCCCAGCTTGAAACCCAGCTTCAGGTATTCCCGCGCTTCCTCCCGACTACCCGAAAACGCATGAATAACCCCTGCACGCTTGAGCTTGAAGCGCTTGAGCGCGGCCGTCACCGGCGCGTGGCTGCGGCGTACATGCAGCAAGGCCGGCAACTCGAAGTCGGCGGCCAACTGTAACTGCGCTTCGAACAATGCCTGCTGACGTTCCCGGTCTAGCTCGGGCAAATAGTAATCAAGGCCGAACTCCCCCACAGCGCAGAGCTGCGGATCAACCGCCAGGCGCTCCAGCCACTCGCGCAGTTGTCCCAGATGCTCCGGTCGATGTGTATCGAGGTACACCGGGTGCAGCCCCAGCGCGGCATATAGGCGAGGATCCGCCTTGACCCCTTCCCACACCCGTTGCCAATTATCGCGCTCCACGCCCAGTACCACCACGCGCTCCACACCTGACGCCTGGGCCTGGGTCAGCAACGCTGACCGATCGGCGTCGAAGTCGGGAAAATCCAGGTGGGTGTGGGTGTCGACCAGGCGCATCCTCAAGCCTCGGCAATGCGCTGCTTGAAGGTCCGGGCGATCGCGTGCACGCCCGTCTCGTAGCTATTCTGCTCGATAGCCGCCAGCGCCAACGCCAGCGCCTGCTCGGCAATCAGCTCGTGCTGCTGGGCCATGGCATTGACCGGCAACGGCAGAAAGTCGAGCAATTGCGTGTCACCGAAGGTCGCGAGGTGCAGCGGTCGAGTATCGAGCTTGAGGCCCTGCAGGATGTCGAATACGCCCTGCAGCAGCACATAGGAAGTGGTCACCAGCGCATCCGGCAGTTGCCCCAGATGTTGCAGCAGGTCGCTCATCAATTGCCGCCCGCATTCACGGCTGAAGGCTTCGCCTTGTTGCAACAGCACGTTGCCATCGAAGCCTTCAAGGGCCTCCTGAAAGCCGCACGTACGCTCCTGGCTGATGCTCAGCTCCGGCCGCGCGCCGATCAGCGCGATATGCCGGGGCGCAGGGCGCAACAAGCTGCGGGTCAGTTGCAGGCTGGCGTTGCGGTCATCGCTGATGACCGAGCAGAAATGCCGCGGATCGAGGCAGCGGTCGATGCCGATCACTGGCGTGCCCTTGCTTTGCAGCAACTGGTAGCTGTCGTCTTCGGCTGGCAGACAGGTGGCCACGAACAGCGCGTCGCACCGCCTTGCGCGAAACAACTGCTGCAGTTGGCGCTCGCTGGTCGGGTCATCATCGGAGCTGGCGATCAGCAGTTGATAACCCTTGGCGCGGGCGCGCTGCTCGAGGATCTTGGCGATCCGCGCGTAACTGGGGTTTTCGAGATCCGGAAGAATAAAACCCAACGTGCGGGTGTGTCGGCTGCGCAAACCGGCCGCCTGTGGGTTAGGCGTAAACCCATGGGCGTCGACCACCGTGCGAACGCGCTCGACGGTGGCGGCGCTGATGCGTTGTTGTTCGGCCTTGCCGTTGATGACATAACTGGCGGTGGTGACTGAGACCCCGGCCAGGCGGGCGATATCGCTGAGTTTCAACCGAATTTTCCTTGTTCTGCTGAGCGAGACGACACAAGCGTCGGCCAAGGCTCCATTGTTACCGATCCGCCGCACTGGCGGCAGTTCAACCTGTATTTTGCTCAGTTGGGCGACAGGAAGGGCTTCATTGCACGCAGATTATCGAGTAACGTGCCTGTCATTCTAGATTAAACGATTCAGCTGGCGTTTCCATGCGGTAAATCTGCTTCGAACGGGGTCTGATTACCATGTCACTGAACGCAGTAGAATTTTTTCCAGGGCTCGCTACCGTTATTTCCCTGTAGCGAGGGGGGCTTGCCCCTGAAAGGTCCGTGATGCGCAACATTTGTATGGGCTGGGATTTTCGGGGGCAAGCCCCCTCGCTACAAAGTTAATAGTTGATCGCCCCTGGTTTGATTCATCTACAACAATACCTCAGCGCCCCGATGACGCTGCAAAGGAGTAAGGCAATGCTCGAGCTCACTATAGAGCAGATTTCCATGGGTCAGACGGCGGCGGACAAGCCCGCTGCCCTGCAATTGCTGGCAGGCATACTGGTCGCCGACGGCCTGGTTGCCGAGGGATACCTGGCCGGTTTGCAGGCTCGCGAGGTTCAAGGCTCGACCTTTCTGGGGCAGGGCATCGCCATCCCCCACGGCACGCCCGAAACCCGCGACCTGGTGCACGCCACCGGTGTGCGCCTGCTGCAATTTCCCGACGGCGTGGATTGGGGCGACGGCCAGATCGTCTACCTGGCGATCGGCATCGCCGCCAAATCCGACGAGCACCTGCGCCTGCTGCAACTCCTGACGCGCGCCCTCGGCGAGACCGATCTGGGTCAGGCCCTGCGCCGTGCCGGTTCCGCCGAGGCATTGCTGAAGCTGCTGCAAGGTGCGCCGCAAGAACTGGCGCTGGATGCGCAGATGATCGGTCTGGGTGTGGCCGCCGACGACTTCGAAGAGCTGGTATGGCGTGGCGCCCGTCTGCTGCGCCAGGCCGATTGCGTGAGTGGTGGCTTTGCCGCCGTGCTGCAGCAGGTCGAAGCGCTGCCACTGGGCGATGGCCTGTGGTGGCTGCACAGCGAGCAAACAGTCAAGCGCCCCGGCCTGGCGTTTGTCACGCCGAGCCAGCCACTGCGTTATCTCGGCCAGCCATTGACCGGGCTGTTCTGCCTGGCCAGCCTCGGCGAAGCGCACCAGGCGCTGCTCGAACGACTGTGCGCCTTGTTGATCGAAGGCCGTGGTCAGGAGCTCGGGCGTGCCACCAGCACCCGCGCAGTGCTGGAAGTGCTGGGCGGTGAAGTACCGGCCGACTGGCCCAGCGCGCGCATCACCTTGGCCAATGCCCACGGCCTGCACGCCCGCCCGGCGAAGGTCCTTGCGCAACTGGCCAAGAGTTTTGAGGGCGAGGTGCATCTGCGCCTGGTCGACAGCACCGAGCCGGCGATCTCTGCCAAGAGCCTGAGCAAACTGTTGAGCCTGGGCGCGCGCCGTGGTCAGGTGCTGGAACTGATCGCCGAGCCGAGCGTTGCCGCCGATGCCTTGCCGGCGCTGCTGGCGGCCATCGAGTCGGGGCTTGGCGAAGAGGTCGAGGCGCTGCCCGTGGCCGCCACGGTGCCAGACAAGGTCGCCGAAATCGAGCCAGAGGTCAGCGTTCAGGCCCCGGTCGCCGGCCAACGGGTGCAAGGTATCGCCGCCGCCCCCGGCATCGCAGTCGGGCCGGCTCACGTGCAAGTGCTGGCCGATTTCGACTTCCCGCTGCGCGGCGAAAGCCCAGCGGCCGAACGTCAACGCTTGCAAGCGGCGCTGACCGCCGTGCGCGCCGACATCGAAGCACTGGTGCAACGCAGCAGTGTCAAGGCGATCCGCGAGATCTTCATCACCCATCAGGAAATGCTCGACGACCCGGCTCTCACCGATGAAGTCGAAGTGCGGCTCAAGCAGAACGAAAGCGCGGCCGCCGCCTGGAACACCGTCATCGAAGCCGCCGCCCGCCAGCAAGAGTCGCTGCAGGATGCGCTGCTGGCCGAACGCGCCGCCGACCTGCGCGACATCGGTCGCCGCGTACTCGCCGAACTGTGCGGCGTGCAGACCCTCGAAGCGCCGGACGACGCCTACATCCTGGTGATGGACGAAGTCGGCCCCTCCGACGTCGCCCGTCTCGACCCGGCCCGCGTCGCCGGGATCCTCACCGCTCGCGGTGGCGCGACGGCCCACAGCGCCATCGTCGCTCGCGCGCTGGGCATTCCCGCCGTGGTCGGTGCTGGTGCGGCAGTGCTGTTGATCAAACCCGGTACATCCTTGCTGATCGACGGCCAGCGCGGCCTGCTCACCGTGGAGCCCGCCGCCGAAGTGCTTGAAAAAGCCCTCGCCGAGCGCGACAGCCGCGAGCAACGCTTGCAGGCCGCCGCCGCCCGCCGCCATGAAACCGCAGTGACCCGTGACGGCCATGCCGTGGAAGTGTTCGCCAACATCGGCGAAAGTGCCGGTGTGACCGCTGCAGTAGAGCAGGGCGCTGAAGGCGTCGGCCTGCTGCGCACTGAACTGATCTTCATGGCCCACACCCAGGCGCCGGACGAAACCGTGCAGGAAGCCGAGTACCGCCGCGTACTCGACGGCCTGGCCGGGCGGCCGCTGGTGGTGCGCACCCTGGATGTGGGCGGCGACAAACCGCTGCCGTATTGGCCGATCGCCAAGGAGGAAAACCCCTTCCTGGGCGTGCGCGGTATCCGCCTGACCTTGCAGCGTCCGCAGTTGATGGAGGGCCAGTTGCGCGCCTTGTTGCGTGCTGCGGATAACCGCCCGTTGCGGATCATGTTTCCCATGGTCGGCAGCGTCGAGGAATGGCGGGCGGCACGGGACATGACCGAGCGCCTGCGCGCCGAGATACCGGTCGCCGACCTGCAACTGGGGATCATGATCGAGGTCCCATCGGCGGCCCTGCTGGCACCGGTGCTGGCCCGCGAGGTGGACTTCTTCAGCGTCGGCACCAACGACCTGACCCAGTACACCTTGGCCATCGACCGCGGTCACCCGACGCTGTCGGCCCAGGCGGATGGCTTGCACCCGGCGGTGCTGCAACTGATCGACATCACCGTGCGTGCCGCCCATGCCCATGGCAAATGGGTGGGCATCTGCGGCGAATTGGCGGCAGACCCGGCCGCCGTACCGTTGCTGGTCGGCCTGGGTGTGGATGAATTGAGTGTCTCGGCGCGCAGCATTGCCGAGGTCAAGGCCGGGGTCCGCGAGTTGACCCTGGCGCAAGCACAAGCGTGGGCGCAGCAAGCCCTCACGCTGGGCACCGCCGCCGAAGTGCGGGCCCTGGTGGAGAACGCATAATGGCCAAGATCCTGACCCTTACCCTCAACCCCGCGCTCGACCTGACCATGGAGCTGACCTCGCTGCGCCTGGGCGAAGTCAACCGCGGCGACGCCCTGCACGTGCACGCCGCAGGCAAAGGCATCAACGTCGCGCAAGTACTGGCCGATCTGGGCCATGAACTGACCGTGGCCGGCTTCCTCGGGGCCGACAATACCGCGCGGTTCGACGCGTTGTTCGCCGAGCGCGGCTTTGTCGATGCCTTCGTCCGCGTGCCCGGCGAGACGCGCCGCAATATCAAGCTGGCCGAGTCGGGCGGGCGTGTCACCGACGTCAATGGCGCCGGGCCTCACGTCAGCGAAGAGGCGCAGCAGCAATTGCTCGAACGCCTGGAGCAGATCGCCCCGGGCTTCGCTGTAGTGATCGTCGCCGGCAGTCTGCCCCGTGGTGTCAGCCCGCAGTGGTTGCAGGCGCTGCTCGAGCGCTTGCACGGCATGGGTCTCAAGGTGGTGCTCGACACCAGCGGCGCCGCCTTGCGTGCCGGCCTCACCGCACAGCCCTGGTTGATCAAGCCCAACACCGACGAGTTGACTGAAGTGCTCGGCGAAACCGTCAGCACCCTGGACGATCAAGCCCGGGTAGCCGCGCAGTTGCGCGCCCGGGGCATCGAACACGTGGTCATCTCTCAGGGCGCTCAGGGTGTCAACTGGTTCCACAGTGGCGGTGCCTGGCAGGCGTTGCCGCCCACCATCGATGTCGCCAGCACGGTAGGCGCGGGGGATTCGCTGTTGGCCGGGATGGTGCACGGCCTGCTCAGCGAGCACGACGATGCCCAGATCCTGCGCAAGGCCACGGCGATCGCCGCCATGGCGGTGATGCAGATCGGCTTTGGCATCAGTGATCACGATGAACTGGAACGGCTCGAAAGCGGCGTCAGCGTCCGCGCGCTCGCAGAACAATAAGAGGGTCTGAAATGAAGTTAGCCATCGTTACGGCGTGCCCCAACGGGCGCGTCTCCAGCGTGCTCAGTGCGCGCCTGCTGGACGCCGCCGCCCAGCGTCAAGGTTGGAGCACCAGCGTTGAAGTGCATGATCCGCAGCACCCGGAGCGCCAACTGAGCAAGGCCACCATTGATGAGGCCGAGTGGGTACTGGTGGTCAACACCGGGCCGCTGGATTTGAGCCGATTCATCGGCAAGCGCCTATACCAGAGCACCCCGGCCCACGCGCTGCAGGATGTCGAGACGTTTCTGCGCGAGGCTGCCGAGCAGGCTCAACCCTACGTGGCCATTGCCGAGGCGGCGCCTGCAGTCGCCGCTGATCGAGCGCCACGCCTGGTCGCAATCACCGCCTGCCCGACAGGCGTTGCCCATACCTTCATGGCCGCCGAAGCCCTGCAGCAGGCGGCCAAGCAACTGGGCTACGAGATCAAGGTCGAGACCCAAGGGTCGGTAGGCGCACGCGATCCCCTCAGTCCTACGGCAATTGCCGAGGCCGATGTCGTGCTACTGGCCTGCGACATCGATGTCGCTACCGAACGTTTTGCCGGCAAGCGCATTTACCGCTGTGGTACCGGTATTGCGCTCAAGCAGTCCCAGGCGACCCTGAAGAAGGCGCTGGCCGAAGCCAAGGAAGAGTCCAGCGCCAAGGCCGAAGGCGCCGCCCCGGCACGCAAGGAGAAGACCGGCGTCTACAAGCATTTGCTGACGGGCGTCTCCTACATGCTGCCGATGGTGGTGGCGGGTGGCTTGATGATCGCCCTGTCGTTCGTGTTCGGCATCGAGGCGTTCAAGGAACCGGGCACCTTGGCTGCCGCGCTCAAGCACGTCGGCGACGCTGCCTTCACCCTGATGGTGCCCTTGCTGGCGGGCTACATCGCCTATTCGATCGCTGACCGCCCAGGCCTGGCGCCGGGCATGATCGGCGGTTTGCTGGCGAGCACGCTGATGGCGGGCTTTCTGGGCGGGATCGTCGCCGGCTTCATCGCGGGTTACGCCGCCTTGGCCATGAGCCGCTATATCCGCTTGCCGGCCAGCCTCGATGCGCTCAAGCCGATTTTGATCATCCCGTTGCTGGCCTCCTTGGTGACCGGCTTGCTGATGCTCTATGTGGTCGGGTTGCCGATTGCCGGGGTGATGGCAGCGCTGACCGAGTTTCTCAAAAGCATGGGCACCACCAACGCCATTCTGTTGGGGATCTTCCTTGGCGGCATGATGTGCGTTGATCTCGGCGGCCCGGTGAACAAAGCGGCCTACGCGTTTTCGGTAGGCCTGCTGGCCAACGGCAGCCAACTGCCAATGGCCGCGACGATGGCGGCGGGCATGGTGCCGCCGATAGGCCTGGCGATCGCCACCTTTATTGCCCGCCGCAAGTTCGCCCAGAGCGAGCGTGAAGCTGGCAAGGCGGCATTGGTTCTGGGGCTGTGCTTTATTTCCGAGGGGGCGATTCCATTCGCGGCCAAGGACCCGTTGCGGGTCATCCCGGCCAGCATCGCCGGTGGCGCGTTGACCGGCGCGCTGTCGATGTATTTCGGCTGTCAACTGGCGGCGCCCCATGGCGGGTTGTTCGTGCTGCTGATCCCGAATGCGATGAACCACGCGCTGCTGTATCTGTTGGCGATCGTCGCTGGGAGTGTGGTGACTGGGGTGGTGTATGCGCTGATCAAACGGCCTGAAGCCCAGGAAGTCGCCTTGGTGCCTGAGGCGGCCTGAGTTTTGTTTGCGGTCTTGAGTCCTTCGCTGGACTCACAGACCTCTTCTCGAGCAAGCTTTGCTCCCACCGGTGTGCAGCTCAGATACGCACTGTGGGAGCAAGGCTTGCCCGCGAAGGGGCCGGCAGCGTCACTGTAATTTCAGCCCTGGATCAATAAACATCCCGTCGATAACGGCCCTGCTCGACCAACTGCTCCACAGCGTCTTCGCCGAGCACCTCCTTCAACACCTCATCCACCCCGCCAGCCATGCCGATCAGGCTGCCGCAGATATAGATGTACGCGCCCTCAGCGACCCAGCGCTGCAACTCCACCGCCGCTTGGCGCAAACGATCCTGTACATAGATCTTTTCGGCCTGATCCCGTGAAAACGCCAGATCCAGCCGCTGCAGGTCACCACGCTGAACGGCGCTTTCCAGTTCATCCCGGCAGTAGAAATCATGCTCGGCATTACGCTCGCCAAACACCAGCCAGTTACGCTCCTGACCACGTGCGATGCGTGCCTGCAACAGGCTGCGCAATCCCGCCAGTCCGGTACCATTGCCCAGCATAATCACCGGCACATCGCCTGCGGGCAGATGAAAGCCACTGTTACGGCGTACCCGCAGGCTGATCACGCTCCCCACCGCTGCATGCTCACACAACCAGCCCGAGCCTAATCCCGAGGTGCCGTCCGGATGGCGCTCCAGGCGCACGATCAGTTGCAGCGTGCCATGTTCGGCGACTGAGGCAATGGAGTATTCACGGGCATCCACCGGTATCAGCGCGTCCACCACCGCTTGAGCGTGCAGGCCCACCAAATGCTCGGTGCTGATCGGCAGCTGACGCAGCGCCAAGGCATCAGCCAGCGGCTCTTGCAGACCATTGAGACGGACCTTGGCATAGGCCGACAGACCGAGGCGCTTGAGCATCCCGTCCACCGACGGGGCACCGTTGCGCGGCAGCACCTCGACCAGATCGCCAGCCTCCCACTGGGCGCCGGGAGGCCCCTGGAGGTCCAGCAGATAGACCGGCGCGCCGGCACTGCCGGGGTTGAGCAGTGTGCGTTTTTGCAGGGTCCAGGCCTCGAACATCGGCCCCTGCCAAGTCGTCGCGGGCGCGCTGCCGGTGAGCTGGCCCAGTTGCCGTTGCCAGTGCTGCAAGGCCTCGGTGTCGGCATTGTCGACCTCTACCGGGGTAAAGGCTGCACGGGCGCCGTGCTGTTCGAGCCAGCCCTGCAAACGTTGGCCGAAGGCGCAGAAGTTTGCGTACTGGCGGTCACCCAAGGACAGTAACGCGAAGCGGATATGCCCCAGCGCATAGGTCTGGCCCAGCACCTTGCGCTCGAAACCACGGGCGTTGTCCGGTGCCTGGCCATCGCCGAAGGTGCTGACCACGAACAGCGCCTGCTGAGTGGATTGCCAGTCGCTGTCATCCAGTTGCGCCAACGAGCGCACCCTTACGCCATGGCCTGCGGCCTGTAGCTGGCCGGCAGACTGCCACGCCAGCTGTTCGGCCAGGCCGCTCTGGCTGGCAAAGGCCACCAGCCAGTCGCTGGCACCGCCAGATTGATCCGCCACGGCACCGCGGGACAGGGCCGTCGCGCGCTTTTTGCGTCGACGGTCGAGATACAGCAGCCAGCCGGTCACGAAAAACAGCGGCATGCACAGGCTGGCGAGCGTCATCAAAATCCGCCCGACGATGCCGAAGTAGCTGCCAACATGCAGTGCATAGATGCTGGCGAACAACTGCCCCCCTAGGGGCTGATCGGCATAGCGCTGTTGCTTGAGGACTTTACCGGTGCTCGGCTCCAGCGAGATCTGGTTCAGGGCCCGCTCATGGGGCGAGCTGCGCAGCAGATAGAACACGGTTGCCGGTTGCCCGCCGTTGGGCGCGACTCGCAGCACGAAGGTGGTCAGGTCGGGCCCGGCAGTGCGTTGGATGCTGCCAAACAGGGCGTCGTAATCGACAGCGGCGACTTGCGCGGTATCAGCCTTTGCCTGCCCCTGTTTGCCCCCCGGTGGCGGCCCTTCGCGGCGCCGCTGTTCACCCGCGGGCGGTCCGCCGACCAACAGCAGATTCACCCCATCGCGAAACCAACTGTACGACCAGGTCAGCCCGGTCACCGCCGACATCAAATAGAACACCAGGCACCAGGTGCCGAACACCGAGTGCAGATCCCAATTGAACGCGCGGCCCTTTTTCGCCCAGTCCAGCGTCAGCCAGGCACGCCAATCGAGCACCTTGCGCGGCCAGCGTAGGTACAAGCCGGACAGGGCGAAGAACAGCAAAATCACGGTGCAGGCGCCGGTGATCTGCCGGCCGGTGTCACCGATGGTCAAAAAGCGATGCAGTTGCAGCACAAATTCGAAAAACTCCTGCCCCACCACGTCGCCTTGCATCTGCCCGGTGAAGGGATCGAAATAGCGCATCGGCCCACGCCGCTCGCCCGGCGCGGGTACGTAATTGACGCGCGAGGCATCCCCCAATGCGGTATCGATACGCAGCCCGGCGACCTTCTCGCCCTGCGCCGATTCAAGCAAAGGCACCAGTTGCGACAACGGCAGGATGCCGGTATCGCGCACCTCCACGCTCATGCTCTGGGGGTTGAGCGCGTGCAGGATCTCATCCGAAAACGAATACAGCGCGCCGCTGATACCCATGACGGCCAGCACCAGCCCAGCAGTGATGCCGAAAAACCAGTGCAACTGGAAAAGGACTTTCTTGAACACGCAAACCACCATGGATTCGGTAAAAGGGCAGGGCGCCGCGATTATGACAAAAAGCATTAAGAATTATTGTTATTCGTGGGCGCGGGCTCTGCCTGCGAAACGTCGTGGGCAGAGCCGCCCCCCGCAGGTACTTCATTCCCGAGCGCGCAAAGACCCCGTTCGCGAAACGAACGGGGTTCAGGTAGTGCGGCTCCCCTTAGAAGTGGAAATTGGTCGAGAACAGCACAGTTCGGCCCGCCGCCTGGTTGGCGAAGTGCGCCGCGAAGGCTTTGTCGTAGTACAGCTTGTCGGTCAGGTTCTGCACGTTGAGCTGGAAGTCCACCGTCTTGTTCAGCTTGTACGAAGCCATGGCGTCGAAGCGAGTGTAGGACGGCACGTAAACCGTGTTTGCCGTGTCGCCATAGACTTCACCGACGTAGAACGCGCCGCCGCCGATGGTCAGCTTGGGGGCCAACTGATAGGTGGTCCACAGGGTGCCGCTGTTTTTCGGCACGTTAGGCATGCGGTTACCCGACTGCGACGCGGCGCCGGCGGTTACGGCACCGTTGCGGCCTACCAGGCCGGCGCTGACGAGTTCGCTGTCGAGGTAGCTGTAGCCGGCGAACACTTGCCATTTGTCGGTGATCTTGCCGCTTGCCGACAATTCGACGCCGTCGACGCGGGATTCACCGGCGTTTTGATACACGTTGGTGCTGGTCAGCACGCGGGTATTGGTTTTCTCGGTGCGGAACACGGCAGCGGTCAAGGAGAGGCGCTCATTGAAAACGTCCCACTTGGTGCCCACTTCGAAGTTCTTGGTGGTTTCCGGTTGCAGGTCGCTGACGGCGATACCGGCGGTCAGTGGGTTACCGTCCGAGCCTTGGCCGACCAGCCCGCCTGGCGGGGTGGCGGAGGTGGCGAACGAAGCGTAGACGCTGCCGTTCTGTGCCGGCTTCCAGGTCAGGCCGGCTTGCCAGTTCCAGAAGTTGCTGTCGCTGCTGGCATGGGCGGTTGGCGAGTTGGCAGTGGTGTGGAAGCTGTCGAAACGCGAGCCCAGGTTGATCAGCCACTGCGGGGTCAGCTCGATAGTGTCGAGCGCGTAGGCGGAGCGGGTGTTGGCGTCGGTCTGCGTGGTCGCATAGTTGCGAGTGACCACGCCGCCGTAGGCGTCGTTCGGGTTCGGGTCGCTCAGTGAGGTGCAGTTGCCTGCGACGCTGTTGCCGTTGCCGGTCGGCGAGCAGTTGGTCAGCCCGCTCAGTGCGGTGCCTCTTGCATTGGTGATGTTGTAGCTGCTGGAACGGCTGACTTCGCGGGTAATTTCGATACCGGTCGAGTAGCTGTTTTTCAGGCCCAGCAGGCGGAAATCGCCGGATAGATCGGTCTGGTTGGTGGTGGTCTCGGTAGTGGACACCAAGGTGTTGCCGCGGCGCCAGACGGTACCGTAGCGTGGCACGTTGAGCTTGCTGTCGTCCGGCTGGGTGAGGATGTAATTCTGGCCCGAGTTGCCATGGCGCAAGGTGTTCTTCAGGGTCATGTCTTCGTTGAAGTCATGTTCGAAGCTGATGGTGCTGATGTCGGCGCGAGTTTTCCGGAAATCGCGGTCTTTGATGCCGTAGAAATTGCTGCTGTCGCCGCCGTTGTCAGGCTTGTCATGCACGTGGCTGGCGCCGGAAGCATAACCGTAGGGAACGCCCGAGTCCGGCAGGTCGTTGCTTTCCATGTGGTAGTAGCTGAGGTTCAGGCGGTTCTCGGTACCCAGGCCGAAGGTCAAGGACGGCGCCACGCCCCAACGATCGTAGTTCACCGACTGACGGCCCGAGACGTTCTGCTCGTGGCTCATCAGGTTCAGGCGAAACGCCGCAGTGTCGAGGAACGTGCGGTTCACGTCCAGAGTGTAGCGACGCGTCTGGTCGGAGCCGTAGACGAAACCGGCATCTGTGAAGTCGGTGTCCTTGGGCTTCTTGCTGACCAGGTTCAAGCTGCCGCCGGCCGAGCCGCGGCCGCCCATGGCGGAGTTCGGGCCTTTGCTCACTTCGATCGATTCGATGTCGAAGATCTCGCGGCTCTGGGCGCCGGTATCGCGCACACCATCGATGTAGGTATCACCCTGCGCATCGAAACCACGGATGATCGGTCGGTCGCCCTGCGGGTTACCGCCTTCGCCGGCACCGAAGGTGATGCCCGGCACGGTACGCAGCGCGTCTTGCAGGTTGAGTGCGGAAGTGTCCTTGAGGACCTGCTGCGGGATCACCGTGACAGAGCGCGGTGTGTCGACCAGCGGCGCGGTGTACTTGGTCGATGCGGACTTTTCGGTCTTGTAGGAAGTGTCTTCCTTGACCTCGCCAGTGATGCTGGTGGCGCCCAGAGAAATCGCGTTGCCGTCGCTGGCATCCGCCGCCTGGGCCATATGTGGCACCGACAGGGTGGCGACTGCCATGCCTACGGCCGAGGCCAGCAAGAGGCGTGAATGCTCTGGATTTTGCACATTTTGACGCGACATATCGGATTACCCTCCCCAAGGTTGAGGCGGCGGAATATAGGGTAAGTGCTTCCCTGTAGCAATTGAGATACATTGCTATTTGCAGTCAATTTACATTCTTTACACATTTCGGCGATGGGATTTTCACGATTCCTTCACGAGAGGGTTGTATCCAAGCAATAAGAATCAATATCATTGGCGCCTTTCCGCTTTCAGGCTTTGCCCTATGCTCATTCACATCCCTGGCGTGTTCAGCCGTGACGAAGTCGGCCGCATCCGCGAAGCGCTGGAGCAGGCCGATTGGGCCGATGGCAAGATCACCGCCGGGCACCAGTCGGCCAAGGCCAAGCACAATCTGCAGTTGCCCGATAGCCATCCGCTGAGCAAGGAAATCGGCGCGGCGATGCTTGAGCGCCTGTGGAGCCATCCGGTATTCATGTCAGCGGCGCTGCCGAACAAGGTGTTCCCACCGCTGCTCAACTGCTACAAGGCCGGCGGCAATTTCGACTTTCATATCGACAATGCGGTGCGTCAGACCAAGGGCAATTCGGAGCGAGTGCGTACAGATCTGTCCACCACGCTGTTCTTCAGCCATCCCGAGGACTACGACGGTGGCGAGCTGGTGATCCAGGACACTTTTGGCCCGCGCGAGATCAAACTGCCAGCGGGCGATCTGGTGCTGTATCCGGGGACCAGCCTGCATAAGGTCAATCCGGTGACCCGCGGAGTGCGTTATGCCTCGTTCTTCTGGACTCAGAGCCTGGTGCGCGAAGACGCCCAGCGCGCCTTGCTGTTCGAGATGGACACGGCGATCCAGCGCCTGACCCAGGATGTGCCTGATCACCCGTCGCTGATCCAGCTCACCGGCACGTACCACAACTTGCTGCGTCGCTGGGTGGATGTCTGACATGGGTTTCGAGATGCGTCGTGAAGAGGTCCTCGATGCCGACAGCCTGCGCGCGATGCTCGACGAGCAGCCGGGGCGGGCGGCCCAGGCGATTCTTGCGGCGGCCGGGCAGAACGTAGTCGAGGCGCAGGCATTACTGGGGCAGATCCTCCTCGACGGTCGCGGTATTGCTCAGGATCAGCCGCTGGCGTTGCGCTGGTTCACGATTGCCGCCGATGCCGGGCACCTTATGGCGCGCAACATGGCCGGCCGTTGCCATGAACACGGCTGGGGTTGTGCGGCCGATGCGCGAGAGGCGGCGGTGCATTACCGCCTGGCTGCGGCGGCTGGGCTGGATTGGGGCCTGTACAACTACGCGAATCTGCTCAGCACCGGCCGCGGCGTGGCCGAGGATCAAGAGCTGGCGCTGGCCTGTTATCGCAAGGCGGCGAATGTGGGGCATGCCAAGTCGATGAACCTCTACGGCCGCTACCTGGAGCTGGGTGTGGCGTGCGCGGCGAACCCGGCCGAGGCGTTCGACTGGTACGAGCGCTCGGCAGAAGCGGGGGATTTTCGCGGGCAGTTCAGCCATGCCTCGGTGCTTGCCAGCAAGGGCCAGATCGATCTGGCGCTGGCCTGGTTCGAAGAGGCGCTGCGGATTGGGAACGCAAACTTTTTGAGGGTCAGTGGGTCGCAGTTGGAGAGCGCTGGTGATCCGCGTATTCGGGCTTTGGCGGTGCGTTATCAGGCGCGTTTGCTGGAGCTTGGAGGCTCGCTGGCTTAGCGGTTTTCTCAAAATTCGGAGAGTGGTTTTTGGATCGGGGTCGTTCTGCTTTCGAGCCGACCTTGGGGGCGCGGCCCGCCACTTGGCCCCTCGCCTAGGCTCGGATCACGGCCGGCGTGGCTAACGGGCGGCGCCCCCAAGGCCGACTCGAAAGCAGAACTTCGAAATTGCGTGAGCTGATCTGTTTTTTAAAAGCGCCTTAACCGCACCCCAATCTCAAAAACACCCACTACAAACCTACAAAAAAGCCCTGAACACTGTCAGGGCTTTTTCACATTCAGCGCAGCTTAAACGTAGTACGACTTCAGCGGCGGGAAGCCGTTGAATTCCACTGCGCTATAGCTGGTGGTGTAGGCACCGGTCGACAGCCAGTACATACGGTCACCGATCGCCAGGTTCAGCGGCAGGCCGTACTTGTAGTTCTCGTACATGATGTCGGCGCTGTCACAGGTTGGGCCGGCGATGACCACTTCTTCCATCTCGCCTTTCTTCTCGGTCCAGATCGGAAACTTGATGGCTTCATCCATGGTTTCGATCAGGCCGGAGAACTTGCCCACATCCGTGTACACCCAACGCTCTACTGCGGTGCGGGATTTACGCGACACCAGCACCACTTCGCTGACCAGAATGCCGGCGTTGGCGATCAACGAACGGCCTGGCTCCAGAATGATTTCCGGCAAATCATCGCCGAAGTCTTCTTTCAGATAGCGAATGATTTCTTCAGCGTAGGTTTCCAGGCTGTTGGTCCGGGTGATGTAGTTGGCCGGGAAGCCGCCACCCATGTTGATCAGCTTGAGGACGATGCCGTCTTCTTCTTTCAGGCGCTCGAAGATCACTTTGACCTTGGCGATAGCGGCGTCCCACACGCTGATGTCGCGCTGCTGCGAACCGACGTGGAAGGAGAGGCCGTAAGGCACCAGACCCAGGTCACGCGCGAGGATCAGCAAATCCATGGCCATGTCGGTCTGGCAGCCGAATTTGCGCGACAGAGGCCAGTCGGCCGTGGTCGAGCCTTCGGTGAGGATGCGCACATAGACTTTCGAACCCGGCGCTGCCTTGGCGATGTTGCGCAGGTCGGCTTCGGAGTCGGTGCTGAACAGGCGCACGCCCTTATCGAAGAAGTAGCGGATGTCCTTGGATTTCTTGATGGTATTGCCGTAGCTGATACGGTCGGGGCTGACGCCACGATCCATGACCTTGTCCAGCTCGTAGATCGAGGCGATGTCGAAGCTCGAGCCCTTGTCTTTCAACAGGTCGATGATTTCAACGGCCGGGTTGGCCTTGACCGCGTAGTAGACCTTGGCGAATTCGAAGCCGGCGCGCAGATCGTCATACGCCTTGCTGATCATCGCGGTATCGATGACCACGAACGGGGTTTCTTGTTTGTCGGCGAACGCCTTCATTTTATCGAAGGTTGCACGCTCGAAATAATCTTCGACCTGGATCGACATGCTAGGGACTCCTGGTGGCAAACATCATGGCAGTCATTGGATTGAGAGCTGCATGAAAATGAAAAATGGGTGCAAATGAACGCCCTCCGTATCCCCACTTTGGTTCGCCTACTTCCCAAGGCATGTCGCCGAAAGCAAAAAGGCCAGTGGAAGCGCGTTCCGCATGGCCTTGCTGTCTCGTCGTCAGTACTTGAGCCGGATGGATCGTTTCCAGCATGGACGTTCGGCGCGAACTTTAGGACGTGAGGGGCCATAGATCAACTAAAAATGTCGCGTTTTTACACGCAGTGATGACGATGCACGTTCAGTG
>CAJCIO010000001.1 GCA_903970465.1 Gammaproteobacteria bacterium | reverse complement strand
GATGCACAGCAGTGCGGTGGAAAGATTCAGCCATAACTCGGGGTCTTCAGGATGCAGTTGCGCCAGGTCGAGCATCTCGGCGGCCTGCAGGCTGAAATCGATGCCGGCGATGCTCATGCGCAAGAAGGGCGCCAGGCCGATGAAGGCGGTGGCCGGCGGGTGATCCGGGGCTGGGGTGAAGGTGGTCGGGTTCAAGGCGTCATTTCCCCGCGAAATTGAATGACTTTAGCATGCGGGCTGAATTTGTCGGTGTGGCCGGAATCGTTTCGCGGGCAAGCCTTACTCCCATGGGTTTACGACTCAGGTCCGGTCAGCTCGGTGGGAGCAAAGCTTGCCCGCGAAAAGGTCATCACTGAGACAATAAAAAAGGGAGGCCACCCGGGCCCCCCTCTTTCAGCGCTTCACAGCAATCAGAACAGTACGCGGCAACGAATGGTGCCGTTGACCTGTTGCAGTTTTTCCTGCGCCAGGTCGGAGTACTCGGCATCGACGTCGATGACCACGTAGCCGACTTTCTCGTTGGTCTGCAGGAACTGACCGGAGATGTTGATGCCGTTTTCGGCGAACACCTTGTTGATTTCGCTCAACACGCCCGGAACGTTCTCGTGGATGTGCAGCAGGCGGTGCTTGCCAGGGTGAGCGGGCAGCGCCACTTCCGGGAAGTTGACCGACGAAACCGACGTGCCGTTGTCGCTGTACTTGACCAGTTTTTCTGCCACTTCCAGGCCGATGTTGGCTTGGGCTTCAGCGGTGGAGCCGCCGATGTGCGGGGTCAGGATGACGTTGTCGAGGCCACGCAGCGGGCTTTCGAAGACGTCATCGTTGGAGCGCGGCTCGACCGGGAACACGTCGATGGCAGCGCCGATCAGGTGTTTGTCCTTGATCGCGTCGGCCAGGGCGTTCAGCTCGACCACGGAGCCGCGGGCGGCGTTGATCAGGATCGCGCCTTTCTTCATGGAGCGGATTTCTTTCTCGCCGATCATCCATTGGGTGGATGGCAGCTCAGGCACGTGCAGCGAGACGATGTCGGCCATGCCCAGCAGCTCGGTCAGGCTGGCGACCTGGGTCGCGTTGCCCAGTGGCAGCTTGGTCAGCGGGTCGAAGAAAAACACCTGCATGCCCAAGCCTTCGGCCAGGACCGACAGTTGCGTACCGATCGAACCGTAGCCGACGATACCCAGTTTCTTGCCGCGGATTTCGAAGGAATTGGCCGCGCTTTTGATCCAGCCACCACGGTGGCAGGAAGCGTTTTTCTCGGGGATGCCGCGCAGCAGCAGGATGGCCTCGGCCAGCACCAGCTCGGCCACCGAACGGGTGTTGGAGTACGGCGCGTTGAACACGGCGATGCCACGCTCGCGGGCGGCGTTGAGGTCTACCTGGTTGGTACCGATGCAGAAGCAACCGACGGCAACCAGTTTTTTGGCAGCGTCGAACATTTCTTCGGTCAGCTGAGTGCGCGAGCGGATACCGATGAAGTGGGCGTCAGCGATCTTTTCCTTGAGCTCGGCTTCCGGCAGCGACTTGGTGTGATATTCGATGCTGGAATAACCGGCGGCCTTGAGGACGTCGACGGCGGATTGATGGACGCCTTCGAGAAGAAGGAACTTGATCTTGCTCTTGTCGAGGGAAGTCTTGCTCATCTGCGTAAACCTGTGTCCCGGAGAAATTGGCAGTAAGTAAAGCGCCGCGCCACGGCTCAAAGCTCGATTGGCGGGGGGCGTATGCTAGCATATGCACCCCGCAGAACGCCCATCCCTGGCACGTGAATACGGCTCAGGGTGACCATGAATCGTTTGAGAGTTCTATCGATGACCCATCCTGCCCTGATCGATGAGTTGATGAACCTGGTGGAGCCCGGCAAGGTCCTGACCGACGCTGCGTCTCTGGAAACATTCGGCAAGGACTGGACCAAACACTTCCCCCCGGCGCCCCTGGCCATCGTCTTCCCCAAGACCATCGAGCAAGTGCAGGCTGTGGTGCGCTGGGCCAATGAGCGCAAGGTCGCTTTGGTGCCCTCGGGCGGTCGCACCGGGCTGTCTGCGGCGGCGGTGGCGGCCAACGGTGAGGTGGTGGTGTCGTTCGACTACATGAATCAGGTGCTGGACTTCAATAGCGTGGACCGCACCGTGGTTTGCCAAGCAGGGGTGGTCACCGAGCATCTGCAAAACCTCGCGCAAGAACACAATCTGTATTACCCGGTGGACTTCGCGTCTGCGGGTTCTAGCCAGATTGGCGGCAATATCGGCACCAATGCAGGCGGTATCAAGGTCATTCGCTACGGCATGACCCGCAACTGGGTGGCGGGCATGAAGGTGGTGACCGGCAAGGGCGACTTGCTCGAACTGAACAAGGACCTGATCAAGAACGCCACCGGTTACGACCTGCGCCAGTTGTTCATCGGCGCCGAGGGCACACTGGGCTTCGTGGTCGAGGCCACCATGCGCCTTGATCGCGCGCCCAAGAACCTCACTGCCATGGTGCTGGGGACCGCCGACTTCGATTCGATCATGCCGGTATTGCATGCGTTCCAGAACAAGCTGGATTTGACCGCGTTCGAGTTCTTTTCCGACAAGGCCTTGGCCAAGGTGCTGGGCCGCGGCGATGTGCCCAAGCCATTCGAGTCCGATTGCCCGTTCTATGCTCTGCTGGAATTCGAAGCCACCACTGAAGAGGTCGCCAATGACGCCCTCGCCACGTTCGAGCATTGCGTGGAGCAAGGCTGGGTGGTCGATGGCGTGATGAGTCAGAGCGAGCAGCAGTTGCAGAATCTCTGGAAACTGCGCGAATACATCTCCGAGACCATCTCGCACTGGACGCCCTATAAGAACGACATCTCGGTGACTGTGTCGAAAGTCCCGGCGTTCTTGAAGGAGATTGACGCGATCGTCGGCGAATTCTATCCCGACTTCGAGATTGTCTGGTTTGGCCACATCGGTGACGGCAACCTGCACTTGAATATTCTCAAGCCGGACGGTTTGTCCAAGGACGAATTCTTCGCCAAGTGTGCCACGGTCAACAAGTGGGTATTCGAGACGGTGCAGAAGTACAACGGCTCGATATCCGCCGAACATGGCGTGGGCATGACCAAGCGCGATTATCTGACCTATAGCCGCTCGCCAATCGAAATCGAGTACATGAAGGCCATGAAAGCGGTGTTCGACCCCAACGGGATCATGAACCCCGGCAAGATTTTTGCTGTGCAAGACCACTAAGCGCATTGCTTCCAAGCACATTCCAGCAGGCAGAGGAGTCGTTCATGAGCTATCAACACCAGTACGCTGACGGGACCCGGATTCACTATCCGGTCGGGAAAGTGGTCTGTATCGGCCGCAACTATGCCGAACATGCCAAGGAGCTGGACAATCCGGTCCCTACCGAGCCGCTGCTGTTCATCAAGCCGGGCAGCTGCGTGGTGCCGTCGGAAGGTGGCTTCAAGGTGCCGACTGATCGCGGGTCGGTGCACTACGAAACCGAGATCGCCGTATTGTTGGGCAAGTCGCTGTCGACCAAGCCCAGCGTTGAAGAAGTGCTGGACGCTATCAGCGGTTATGCACCGGCGCTGGATTTGACCTTGCGTGACGTGCAGTCGAAGCTGAAAGAGAAGGGTTTGCCGTGGGAAATCGCCAAGTCATTTGACGGGGCCTGTGTGATAGCACCGTTCGTGGCGGCCAGCACTTACAGTGATCTGACCGATATTCCGGTGCGCTTGACCCTCAATGGCGCTGTGCGTCAGGACGGCAACAGCAGCCTGATGCTCAACCCGATCGTGCCGATGATCCAGTACATGGCGGCGTGTTTTTCGCTGCAGGCGGGGGATGTGATCATGACCGGTACGCCGGCTGGCGTGGGGCCGTTGAATCCGGGGGATGAGCTGGTACTTGAGCTGCCGGGTGCCAGCCGCTTCGCTACAACGGTTTTGTAAGAACGACAGATTTACGCTGGGCTTGCTGGCCTCTTCGCCGCCAAACGCGCACCCCTGCTTCCACAGGTATCGGCACCATCTGTGGGAGCAAAGCTTGCTCGCGAAGAGGCCAGGGGCAGCAGCTTACTTCTTCAGGGTTCTCACACCCTCGGTCGTCCCCAGCAACAGCAAATCCGCCGAGCGGGCCGCGAACAGGCCGTTGGTCACGACCCCGACGATCGCGTTGATCTGGCTTTCCAGCAGCACCGGGTCAGTGATCTGCAGGTTGTGCACATCAATGATGATATTGCCGTTATCTGTCAGCACGCCGTCGCGATAGACCGGGTCGCCGCCCAGTTTGACCAGTTGGCGCGCCACATGGCTGCGCGCCATGGGGATCACTTCGACCGGCAGCGGGAAGTTGCCCAGCACTGGCACCAGTTTGCTGGCATCGGCAATGCAGATGAACGTCTTGGCCACGGCCGCGACGATCTTCTCGCGGGTCAATGCCGCGCCTCCGCCCTTGATCAGATTCAGGCCTTCATCGCTCTCGTCGGCGCCGTCGACGTAGAACTCCAGGTCGCTCACCGTATTCAACTCGTACACCGGGATACCATGGCCCTTGAGGCGTGCGGCCGTGGCTTCGGAGCTGGCCACGGCGCCGTCGAAGGCACCCTTGTGCAGCGCCAGGGCGTCGATGAAGCAGTTGGCGGTGGAGCCAGTGCCAACGCCCACGACGCTCTTGTCGTCGAGCTTGGGCAGAATGAAATCGACGGCGGCCTGGGCGACGGCCTGTTTGAGTTGGTCCTGGGTCATGCGGGCTCCGGAAGCGGGCAGGGTCTATCTGAGGGGGCGCATTATAGCCGTATCCGTTGGCTAAAACCCGGGCGCGTGTGGTCGTCGCGCCAAGCGCTGGGTTAGACTCCCCGTCCTTGCAACCACCGCCAGCAGTGATTTTTTCCGATGCTCGAACAGTACGTAAAGAAAATCCTCACCTCGCGCGTCTACGACGTCGCCGTCGAAACGCCGTTGCAGCAGGCCGGTCAGCTGTCCAGGCGGCTGGGCAACACGGTGCTGCTCAAGCGCGAAGACCTGCAGCCGGTGTTTTCCTTCAAGGTGCGCGGTGCGTACAACAAGTTGGCGCATCTGACTGATGCCGAGCGCGCCCGGGGCGTGGTTACCGCGTCGGCTGGCAACCACGCCCAGGGTCTGGCGCTGGCGGCGAAGAAGATGGGGGTCAAGGCCACTATCGTGATGCCGCGGACCACGCCGGAGATCAAGGTCGAGGGCGTGCGCTCGCGGGGCGGCAAGGTGGTGCTGCACGGCGACTCCTTCCCTGAGGCGCTGGCTTATTCGCTCAAGTTGGTGGATGAAAAGGGCTATGTCTATGTGCATCCCTATGACGACCCGGACACCATCGCCGGCCAGGGCACCGTGGCCATGGAGATTCTGCGCCAGCACCCGGGGCCGCTGAACGCGATCTTCGTGCCGGTCGGTGGCGGCGGGCTGATTGCCGGCATCGCCGCCTACGTGAAGTATTTGCGCCCGGACATCAAGGTCATCGGTGTCGAGCCCGATGACTCCAACTGCCTGCAAGCCGCCATGGCGGCGGGCGAGCGCGTGGTGTTGTCGCAGGTCGGGCTATTCGCGGACGGCGTGGCGGTGGCGCAGATCGGCCAGTACACCTTCGACATCTGCAAAGACTATGTCGACGAGGTCGTGACGGTCAGTACCGATGAGATTTGCGCGGCGATCAAGGATATCTACGACGATACCCGCTCGATCACCGAACCTGCCGGTGCGCTGGGTGTGGCCGGCATCAAGAAGTACATCGAGCTCTACGGCGTGACCGGGCAGACCCTGGTGGCGATCGACTCCGGTGCCAACGTCAATTTCGACCGCTTGCGCCATGTGGCCGAGCGCGCGGAACTGGGCGAGGGCCGTGAAGCCATCATCGCCGTGACCATTCCAGAGCAGCCGGGCAGCTTCAAGGCGTTTTGCCAAGCCATCGGCAAGCGCCAGATCACCGAATTCAACTATCGTTTCCACAGCGGCCGCGAGGCGCACATCTTTGTCGGTGTGCAGACCCATCCGGAAAACGACCCGCGCGATGCGTTGCTGGCCAATCTGCGCGAGCAGGGCTTCCCGGTGCTGGATCTGACCGACAACGAGCTGGCCAAGCTGCATATTCGCCATATGGTGGGTGGGCATGCGGAGAAGGTCAGTGACGAGCGTGTCATGCGCTTCGAGTTTCCGGAGCGGCCGGGGGCGTTGTTCAATTTCCTCAGCAAGCTGGGCGGGCGCTGGAATATCTCGATGTTCCACTACCGCAACCACGGCGCGGCGGACGGCCGGGTGGTAGCGGGCTTGCAGGTGCCGGAGGATGAGCGTCATCTGGTGACAGCGGCCCTGGATGCCATCGGCTATCCCTATTGGGATGAGACGGATAATCCGGCGTATCAGTTGTTTCTGGGCTGATTCTGACGGCCCCTTCGCTCCCACAGGTACGCATGCCAGACGGGGGAGCGAGCGCTGCTCGCGAAGAGGCCATCAGCGTCACGCAACATTCACTGCCGTGAGGGGGCGAACTCCATGCAAAGCTACAGCGCATTCAAGCTAGGTTTTTTTGTTGCGATAGTGCTGTTTATTGTCAGCGCCGGTGTGGTCGCCTGGCGGACCATTCGCGCGGGTGAGGACAGTGCTGCACTGGGCCGCAGCCTGCAGAGGCCATGGCTGTTCGCCTGGGTATTGATGGCCCTGAGCCTCGCCAGCCTGCCGTTCAGTGGCTGGTGGCTGGCACACCTCGGCGCCTGGCCGCTGGGGCAGTTGTGGATGCTGGGGGCGGAGTTGCTGTACGTGCTGGTGTGGGTGTTCTGGCTGCTGGCGGTGCGCCGCGTCAATCGCCTGCGCCGCGCGCAGGTCTATTCCCGTGCGGCAAACAAGAAAGACGTGGCGGCGCAGCGTAAGCGGGCCTATATCTACGGTGGCGCCTCGGCGCTGTGTTTTGCGGTGATTGTGGTGTTGGTGGCCGTCAAGCCGGTGTAAGGCTGGCTATTTGTTGGTGGCTTTGCGGGCCTCTTCGCGAGCAAGCTCGGCTCCCACAGTGGTGAGTCGTACATTTTGTGGGAGCAAGGCATGCCCGCGAAGAGGCCATCAGCCACACCGCAGAATCACGCCCCGCGCAGCGAAATCTCTTTCCAGCCACGGCGCTTGGCTTCTTCGTGCAGTTTCGGGTCCGGGTCGACCACGATCGGGTGGGCGACTTCTTCCAGCAGCGGCAGGTCGTTCATCGAATCGCTGTAGAAATAACTGTCGTCCAGATTCAGCCTCTGTTCCTCCAGCCAGCGATTCAAGCGCGTCACCTTGCCTTCGCGGAAGCACGGCACGTCGAAACTGTGACCGGTATAGCGGCCATTCTCCATTTCGCACTCGGTGGCCAGCAGGGTATCGACGCCCAGTCGCTCGGCGATCGGCCCGGTGACGAAGCGGTTGGTCGCGGTAATGATCACCAGCTTGTCGCCGGCCGCGCGGTGTTGTTCAAGCAGCGCCAGGGCCTTGGGCAGAATGATCGGCTCGATGCAGTCGCGCATGAAATCACGGTGCCATTCGTCCAGCTGCGCCAGCTCGGTCGCAGCGAGAATTTCCAGGCTGAATTCCAGATAGGCGCCCTGATCGAGCTGGCCGGCCAGATAGTCTTCATAGAACGCATCATTGCGGGCTTTGTATTCGACCTTGTCGAGAATCCCACGCTCGCACAGATAATCGCCCCAGGCGTGGTCGCTGTCGCCGCCGAGCAGGGTGTTGTCGAGATCAAATAACGCCAGACGCATGGAAGTTCTCACCTATCTATTGGTAAACGCCTTACAGAATACGGACTTTTGACAACTGTGCACATAAGGTATGCGGGCGCGTTGCCGCCTTGACAGGCTTTGTGGAACAATGCGGAAACATGCGTTTACGAGGTTGTTGCCGTGATCGACCCCGATGGTTTCCGTCCCAACGTCGGCATCATTCTGACCAATGACGCCGGACAGGTGCTGTGGGCGCGGCGTATCAACCAGGACGCCTGGCAGTTTCCTCAGGGTGGCATCAACCCCCAGGAGACGCCGGAAGACGCCTTGTACCGCGAGTTGAATGAAGAAGTAGGGCTGGAGCGTCAGGATGTTGAAATTCTTGCCTGCACGCGCGGCTGGTTGCGTTATCGTTTGCCGCAACGCCTGGTCCGCACCCACAGCCAACCGCTGTGTATCGGCCAGAAACAGAAATGGTTTCTCTTGCGCCTGATTTCCAACGAGGAGCGCGTGAGAATGGATTTGACGCCCAAGCCCGAGTTCGATGGCTGGCGTTGGGTCAGTTATTGGTACCCGCTGGGCCAGGTGGTGACATTCAAGCGCGAAGTTTATCGTCGCGCGCTCAAAGAGCTTGCCCCGCGCCTTTTATCGCGCGACTGACGACGGAGTTCGACCCCGAGCCATGCTCAATACGCTGCGCAAGATCGTCCAGGAAGTCAACTCCGCCAAGGATCTCAAGACGGCGTTGGGGATCATTGTGCTGCGCGTCCGGGAAGCCATGGGCAGCCAGGTGTGTTCGGTCTACCTGCTCGACCCTGAGACCAACCGTTTCGTGCTGATGGCCACCGAAGGCCTCAACAAGCGTTCCATCGGCAAGGTCAGCATGGCCCCCAACGAAGGCCTGGTGGGCCTGGTGGGCACCCGTGAAGAACCTCTGAATCTCGAAAACGCCGCGGATCACCCGCGGTATCGCTACTTCGCCGAGACCGGTGAAGAGCGCTTCGCGTCGTTCCTGGGCACACCGATCATCCACCACCGTCGGGTGGTCGGCGTTGTGGTCATCCAGCAAAAGGAACGCCGCCAGTTCGACGAGGGCGAAGAAGCCTTCTTGGTGACCATGAGCGCACAGCTCGCCGGGGTTATCGCCCATGCCGAAGCCACGGGTTCGATCCGCGGCCTGGGGCGTCAGGGCAAGGGTATCCAGGAAGCGCGTTTCGTCGGCGTACCCGGTTCACCGGGTGCTGCCGTGGGTACCGCCGTGGTCATGTTGCCGCCGGCTGATCTCGATGTCGTGCCGGACAAGGTGGTCACCGACATCAAGGCCGAGCTCGGCCTGTTCCAGAATGCATTGGAGGGCGTACGCGGTGATATGCGCACCCTTTCGGCGAAGTTGGCCACGCAATTGCGCCCGGAAGAGCGGGCGTTGTTCGATGTGTACCTGATGATGCTCGACGATGCGTCGCTGGGCAGCGAAGTCACCAATATCATCAAGACTGGCCAATGGGCCCAGGGCGCGCTGCGCAATGTAGTGGCCGAGCACGTCGCTCGCTTCGAGCTGATGGACGACGCTTACCTGCGCGAGCGCGCTTCCGACATCAAGGACCTGGGTCGGCGACTGCTGGCCTATCTGCAGGAAGCCCGTTCGCAGACCATGGTGTACCCGGACAACACCATCCTGATCAGCGAAGAACTGTCGCCGGCCATGCTCGGCGAGGTGCCGGAGGGCAAGCTGGTCGGCCTGGTCTCGGTACTCGGCTCCGGCAACTCCCACGTGGCGATCCTGGCGAGGGCCATGGGCATCCCGACGGTGATGGGCGTGGTTGACCTGCCGTATTCCAAGGTCGATGGCATTCGCATGATCCTCGACGGCTATCACGGCGAGGTGTTCACCAACCCCAGCGAGATTCTGATCAAGCAGTACAGCGCGGTCATGGAGGAGGAGCGCGAGCTCTCCAAGGGCCTCGATGCGCTGCGCGAGCTGCCCTGCGTGACGCTCGACGGGCATCGCATGCCGTTGATGGTCAACACCGGCCTGCTGGCTGATGTGGCGCGGGCGCAACAGCGTGGCGCTGAAGGCGTAGGCCTGTATCGCACCGAAGTCCCGTTCATGATCAACCAGCGCTTTCCTAGCGAAAAGGAACAGCTGGCCATTTATCGCGAGCAGTTGGCGGCGTTCCATCCGCTGCCGGTGACCATGCGCAGCCTCGACATCGGCGGTGACAAATCGCTGTCGTACTTCCCTATCAAGGAAGACAACCCCTTCCTGGGCTGGCGCGGCATCCGCGTGACCCTCGACCACCCGGAGATCTTCCTGGTGCAGTGCCGGGCGATGCTCAAGGCCAGTGAGGGCCTGAACAACCTGCGGATCCTGCTGCCGATGATCTCGGGTACGCACGAACTCGAAGAGGCGCTGCATCTGATCCACCGCGCCTGGGGCGAGGTGCGCGATGAAGGCACCGACGTGCCGATGCCGCCCGTGGGCGTGATGGTGGAAATTCCGGCGGCGGTCTATCAGGCGCGCGAACTGGCGCGTCAGGTGGACTTCCTGTCCGTGGGGTCGAACGACCTGACCCAGTACTTGCTCGCAGTGGACCGCAACAACCCGCGTGTGGCCGATCTGTACGATTACCTGCACCCGGCGGTGCTGATGGCCTTGCAGCATGTGGTCAACGAAGCCCATGCCGAGGGCAAGCCGGTGAGTATTTGTGGCGAGATGGCCGGTGATCCGGCGGCAGCGGTGCTGTTGATGGCGATGGGGTATGACAGTCTGTCGATGAACGCCACCAACTTGCCAAAGGTGAAGTGGATGTTGCGTCAGGTCAGCATGAGCAAGTCCAAGGAATTGCTCGCGCAGTTGATGAAGATCGACAACCCGCAAGTTATCCACAGCTCGCTGCAGCTGGCTTTGAAGAATCAGGGCCTGTCGCGGATGATCAATCCGGCGGCGCCGAAGACGCTCTGAATGTCAGCTTTTTGCTGATGCTACTGGCCTCTTCGCGAGCAAGCTTTGCTCCCACAGTGGTGAGTCGTACTGTGGGAGCAAAGCTTGCCCGCGAGAGTCCGTTGAGGACGCCTCAATCCTCCAGTGCCACCTCGCCCAGATGCCCGCCATAGGGCCCATAACTGCGCTCGACAATTCGCCGCCGACCATCCGCCCTCAGCGTCACCAGCGTACTCGCCCGCGTGCCATAGCTCGGGCTGGCGATAAACACGCTCGATAGCAGTTTTTCAGTCGCCAACCCTACGCCGGTGTCTGGCAGATCTGCCTCGGCAGCCGGCTCGGGATCGTTCAGCACAGCCAGCAACGCTTCTTCGATCGGTTCAGCCAACTGCGCGGCCAAGGCTTCACGGGCCTTGACCAGCTTGGGCCAAGGCGAATCCAGCGCTGCGTTCGACAGTCCATAGACCCCCGCTGCCAGCGCGACAGGTTCGCCTTGGCGGGCATTGAAATACATCAACCGTGGCGCCTGGCCGGGTTCTATCGTGCCCAAGAGCAGATTGAACCCGGCGTACTCCGCGCATCGGCCGCGGACTTCGCGCAAGTAGTCATCCAGGCCCATGCCGCCGGTCAGAAACTGCGCTACCAGATCGCCCCGCGAACGACGTCCCGCCGTTTGACCGGGATCACGAATATTGGTCAGCGCCGCGAAACGCCCCCCAGGTCCGAGGCCCAGCCAGGTACCACCTGCCTCCAAGTCGCGCCCGGCGAGCACCTGCGGCGTGTCCTTCCAGGCTGCCAGCGGCAAGGTCGGGCGGGCATAGAATTCATCACGGTTGGCCGCCAGCAGCAGCGGCACGTCGTGCTCGGGGCACCAGGCGAAAACGATCAGGCACATAGGCGGTTTCCTTGTCTGTGTCGCTACTGTACCCACGCCACCCGGCACTATCCATCCTCCTTGGGTGGAGCCGGAGGGGCTGTTTCCGCTACCATGCCCGTCCTGATTAAACCGCGCATGGCCGCAGGCTTGGATCGTCGACGCGTTCAGGCGTCTGCGCCGGGCTCGGCGCCCGTGTCACAAATTTCATCATTTCCGGGTGGTCAGTGCTTCGATCATCCGGGCATAGTTCCGGTTTTATCAAGGCGCAGCCCCATTGGCGCGCCTTGGAGCCCACAGCTTTATCGAGGAGTCGCAATGCTGGCTTATCCGCAGATCGATCCCGTCGCCCTGGCGATCGGTCCCCTGAAAATCCACTGGTACGGCCTGATGTACCTCATCGGCATCGGCGGCGCCTGGCTGCTGGCGCTGAGCCGCATGCAGCGTTTCGACCCGACATGGACCAAGGAAAAGCTCTCGGACATGATCTTCTGGGTGGCCATGGGCGTGATAGTCGGTGGCAGGCTGGGCTACGTGCTGTTCTACGATCTTGATGTCTATCTGGCCAATCCATTGCTGATTTTCGAAGTCTGGAAAGGCGGGATGGCGTTCCATGGCGGCTTGCTCGGCGTGATGATCGCGACGTGGTGGTTCGGCAAGCGCAATGGCAAGTCGTTCTTCCAGCTGATGGACTTCATTGCCCCGATGGTACCGATCGGCCTGGGCGCCGGGCGCATCGGCAACTTCATCAATGCCGAGCTGTGGGGCAAGCCGACCGACCTGCCGTGGGCCATGGTGTTCCCGCCGTTCAGCGATCCAGCACAACTGCCGCGTCACCCCTCGCAGCTCTATCAATTCGCGCTGGAAGGCGTCGCGTTGTTCGCTATTCTTTGGCTTTACTCGCGCAAGCCGCGCCCGACCATGGCGGTGTCCGGCATGTTCGCGCTGTTCTATGGCATCTTCCGCTTTCTGGTGGAGTTCGTGCGGGTGCCGGACGCCCAGTTGGGCTACCTGGCCTGGGGCTGGGTCACCATGGGGCAAGTGCTGTGCGTACCGATGATCATCGGTGGCCTGGCGCTGATCTGGCTGGCCTATCACCGCAAGCCGGTTGAGCAGAGCGCCGCACTTTAATACTCGTCAGGCAGGGTTCGGCCCTGCCGGCATCGATGCAGGTAAGTCATGAAGCAATATCTCGATCTGGTCGCCGACGTCATCAAGCGTGGCTCTCTTCAGTCCAATCGTACTGGGGTTAAGACCATCAGCCTGCCGGGCGCCATGCTGCGTTTCGACTTGCAGGAAGGCTTTCCGGCGATTACCACGCGCAAGCTGGCGTTCAAGTCGGCCATCGGCGAGATGGTCGGCTTTTTGCGAGGGGTCAATAACGCCGCCGAATTCCGTGCTCTGGGTTGCAAGGTCTGGGACCAGAACGCCAACGAGAACCAGCAGTGGCTCGACAACCCTTTCCGCAAGGGCGCCGACGACCTGGGGGAGATCTACGGTGTGCAATGGCGCCAGTGGCCGGCCTACAAGCGCATTGCGCTGAGCAACCCGGCGGCTATCGAGCTGGCGCTCGGTCAGGGCTATACGCAACTCGCCCAGGCCGAGGAGGACGGCGAGGCCTACGTGGTGCTGTACAAGGCCATCGACCAGATTCGCCAGTGCGTCGATACCATCATCAAGGACCCGGGCAGCCGGCGTATCCTGTTTCACGGCTGGAACTGCGCGCAGCTGGATGAGATGGCCTTGCCGCCATGTCATCTGCTGTATCAGTTCCACCCGAATGCCGAAACACGGGAAATCTCCTTGACGCTGTACATCCGCTCCAATGACCTGGGCCTGGGCACGCCATTCAACCTCACCGAGGGCGCGGCGCTGTTGTCGCTGATCGGCCGCCTGACCGGTTACACCCCGCGCTGGTTCACCTATTTCATCGGCGATGCGCACGTCTATGAAAACCACCTGAGCATGCTCACCGAGCAACTCGACCGCGAACCCCTGCCGGCGCCCAGGCTGGTGATCTCTGATCGCGTCCCGGAATTCGCCAAGACCGGCGTGTACCAGCCGGAATGGCTGGAGCTGATCGAGCCGAGCGATTTCTCGTTGGAAGGGTATGAGCACCATCCGCCGATGACGGCGCCGATGGCGGTTTAAGGCCGGGGTTCGAGGTCGAGGCAACCGGGTTCTCTCGTGGCCAAGCCTTGCGCCCACAGTGCAAGCCAAACCTGAGCGGCGCACCTGTGGACGCAAGGCTTGCCCGCGAACGCGTCAGTGCGACTATTGCAGAATCACAGGCTAATGCCCATGACTCCTCCCCACATGTGAATGCTCCGCCTCTGGTACGGTGACCGCGCCGGTCACCTCCAGTCGTTGGAGGATGCCGCAGGGGTCGTCGTCGGCCTCGCTGCCGCAGCGCTGGCGTAGCTCCACGAGCTGCTGTTGCAGGGCCATCAGGCCTTCGATGCGCGCGCTGACGTGCTGGATGTGGTCGTCGATCAGGTGGTTGACGCTCTCGCAACGGTCTTGCGGGCTGTCGCGCAGGTCGAGCAGGCTGCGGATTTCTTCGAGGGTCATGTCGAGGATGCGGCAGTTGCGGATGAACGTCAGGCGCTCGACGTGTGCCTGGGCGTAGATCCGGTAGTTGCCGTCGCTGCGGGCGGGCTCGGGCAGCAGGCCTTCGCGTTCGTAGTAGCGAATCGTCTCTACCGGGCAATCGGTGGCCTTGGCCAGTTCGCCGATTTTCATGTGATGTGCCTCGATCTGCAAAAAGTGTCTTGACCCTATAGTCGCTACAGGGTGTTCACTTGGCAACAAGCATTTCAGAGACCGGACCCATGAGCCGTCAGCACAGCGATCATCCTAACGAGCACGAGCACGAGCACGAGCACGAGCATTCTCATGATCATGCGGAGCCTGCCTCGGCGCTTGCAGCGTCCTGCTGCGAGCAAAAAGCCGCGCCATTCGTATCGCTCAAGCCTGTCACGCGCGAGGCTGGCCACGACTGCAGCACTCACGACCACGATCATGGTCACACTCCGGCCCCGGCGCAGGTCCAGCTCAGCGCAGCCACCAGCCCCGACGCCCAACTCAGCCAGTTCCGCATCGCCGAGATGGACTGCCCCACCGAGCAGACCCTGATCCACAATCGCTTGGGCAAGCTCGAGGGTGTCGAGCAACTGGATTTCAACCTGATCAACCGCGTGCTTGGCGTTCGCCATACGCTGGGCAGTACCGAGCCCATCATCCAGGCGATCGCCTCGCTGGGCATGAGTGCCGAGCCGCTGAGCGTCGACGCGCAAGGCAAACCCACGGCAACGCTGCCGCCTGCCACCAAGCCGTGGTGGCCGCTGGCGTTGTCCGGCGTCGCGGCGTTTGGTGCCGAAGTTCTCCATTTCTCGGGCGTGGCGCCCACTTGGGTCATCGCCATCGTTGCACTGGTGGCCATCCTCAGCGGCGGCTTGAGCACCTATAAAAAGGGCTGGATTGCCCTCAAGAACTTCAACCTCAACATCAATGCCCTGATGAGCATTGCGGTCACCGGCGCGGTGTTGATCGGTCAATGGCCGGAAGCGGCGATGGTGATGTTCCTGTTCACCGTGGCCGAGTTGATCGAGGCCAAATCGCTGGATCGAGCCCGCAACGCCATTGGCGGGTTGATGCAGTTGACGCCGGAAACCGCTACCGTGCAGCAGGCTGATGGCGCGTGGCTGGAGCAGCCGGCCAGCGCGATCGTTCTGGGTGCGCTGGTGCGGGTCAAGCCGGGTGAGCGCATCGCTCTGGACGGCACCGTTCGCACGGGGCAATCGAGCGTCGACCAGTCGCCGATTACCGGCGAAAGCCTGCCGGTGGAAAAGACCACCGGCGACAAATTGTTTGCCGGCACCATCAACCAGGCCGGTTCACTGGAGTATGAAGTCACCGCTGCAGCAGGCGACTCGACCTTGGCGCGCATCATTCATGCGGTCGAGCAGGCTCAGGGCGCGAAGGCACCCACGCAACGTTTCGTCGACAGCTTCTCGCGTATCTATACCCCGGCGGTGTTCATCCTTGCCGTGCTGGTGGCCGTGATCCCCCCGCTGTTGATGGCCGCGCCCTGGTTCGACTGGCTGTACCGGGCGCTGGTGCTGTTGGTGGTGGCCTGCCCCTGCGCGCTGGTGATCTCTACCCCGGTGACCATCGTCAGCGGCCTGGCGGCAGCGGCACGCAAGGGCATCCTGGTAAAAGGCGGCGTGTATCTCGAAAGCGGCCATCGCCTGCAAGTGCTGGCGTTGGACAAGACCGGCACGCTGACCCACGGCAAGCCGGTCCAGACCGACATGCAACTGCTGGTTCCTGCCGCTGTGGATGCGCCGCTGATCGCTGCCAGCCTGGCTCGTCGTTCGGATCACCCGGTATCACTGGCTATCGCTCGCGAGGCCGAGAGTCAATCGGCGCAATGGCTGGACGTGCAGGCGTTCACCGCATTGCCGGGCCGTGGCGTCAAAGGCGAGGTCAACGGCCAGCTCTATCAGCTAGGCAATCACCGTCTGGTGGAAGACCTCGGCCTGTGCTCTACCGAGCTAGAGGCCAAGCTGGACGTGCTGGAGCGCCAGGGCAAAAGCGTTATCGTCCTGTGTGACAGCCAGCGGCCGTTGGTGTTGTTCGCCGTGGCCGATACCGTCAAGGAGAGCAGCCGCGAAGCCATCGAGCAGTTGCACGCCCTGGGCGTCAAGACCTTGATGCTCACTGGCGATAATAGCCACACTGCGGCCGCGATCGCCCTTCAAGTCGGTATCGACGAGGCGCGTGGCGACCTGCTGCCCGAGGACAAGCTGCAAGTGATCGAGAGCCTGAGCGGCGAGGGTCGTCAGGTCGGCATGGTCGG
This sequence comes from Gammaproteobacteria bacterium, assembly GCA_903970465.1. Lineage (GTDB taxonomy): Bacteria > Pseudomonadota > Gammaproteobacteria > Pseudomonadales > Pseudomonadaceae > Aquipseudomonas. The sequence continues at coordinate 69,406 of CAJCIO010000001.1, read as the reverse complement.
CGACGGCATCAACGATGCCCCGGCTTTGGCGCGCGCAGACATCGGCTTCGCTATGGCGGCAGCCGGCACCGACACCGCCATCGAAACCGCCGATGTCGCACTGATGGACGATGATCTGCGCAAGATCCCAGCGTTTATCCGGTTGTCTCGGCAGACCCGCAGCGTGCTGGTGCAGAACATTGTGCTGGCGCTTGTGATCAAGGCGGTGTTCCTGGTCATCACCTTCGCCGGCCTGGCCACGCTGTGGATGGCGGTATTCGCGGATATGGGCGTCAGCTTGTTGGTGGTGTTCAACGGCCTTCGCTTGCTGCGCAGGTAATACGATTTCGGGGGCGAGCCCCCTCGCTGCTAGTCTCGATTAATGCTGCAGCGAGGGGGCTTGCCCCCGAAAGAATGCCCATTGAATGCCCATCGTAGGAACCGTCCTACCCAACCCCACCTTCTTCAGACTTCCCCTACAGCTCTGTCAGACTTGCCTGCTATCCGCCTCCCGCCCCGATCGAGATAATCACCCGGCCACTGAGCGAGTTCATCCGGCTCGCTCAGAGGCGACGTTGTCGTGCGCTGCTGTACGGAGCACCGCTCGACCTCGTCTGCCGTCTTGGCGGCAATCCCCATCAATAACAATAAATCGAGGTATCGCCATGTCTACACAAGCCCAACTGGAAATCGTCAACGCTCCCCAGGAAATGACCCTGGAAGACACCCATGAAGTACGCGGTGCCGGCATTTTCGCCGACATTGGCGGGGTGATCGACTCGGCTATTCCGGTGATCGCTGCCGTGGTCTCCAAAGTAAGCTGATGCCTGCGGCCTGCAAGGGCTCAAGGAAGTAAACAGGGGGAGTGGCGCCGCTCCCTTCTGCAGGCTGCAAGAAGGTATGACGCGATGTTGGAACTCGGAAAGGTTGCTCCGCGGGCGCCTGTTCGGACCCTGGTGTTCGGCTGGTTGATCTGCCTGTTTTTTTTCATGCTGGTCGCGTTGTTGATCGCCGGCGAGTATGCCCGCAAGGAAGAAGTGCAAGGCCGGGTCCTGACCCGAGATGTGGTGCGCATTGCCACTGAAGGCAACGCCCACGTACAGGAAGTGCTGGTGGTGGTCGGTCAATCGGTACGCAAGGACCAGCCCCTGCTGAGGATTCGCCCTCAGGAACCAGAAAATTTCAGTGATGGCAGTGGCCAGACCACTGCCACCCAAAGCGCCGAGCGCCTGGACAGCCTGCTCGCCGACACTTACAGCGATGAAGCCCAGGCGCAGGATGTGCATCGCACACAGCGTGAATCCTTGAGTCTGCAGATCGACCAGTTACAGGCCGATCTGGAGCTCAACACCCGGATTGAGCAGTCGATCCAGCGCCGCGTCGCCATCGCCGGCGGGCTGCAGCAGCGCCATGAGCGTCTGGCCCGAGAGGGTGCGGTGTCCGAGGCGGCTCTCAATGAAGCCATCGTGCGCCACGAAACTGCCCAGCAGAATCTCGCCAGCAATCAACAGTCCCGTGCGGCGGCGCGTCAGCGGCTACTGGAATTGCAGCAGCGCGGCAGCGACGCCGAACACCAGCTGACCTTGCGCCTCAGCGACATCGCCCGACAGCGTCACGAACTGCTCGAACGCCGCGAGACCCTGCGCAAGCATCAGCAGTATGTATTGCTGTCACCTGTTGATGGCGTAGTCGATGGGGTCTCGGTATTTGCCGGCAGCCGCGCCCAGGCCGGTGAGCCGATGCTGTTGCTACGCATTGATCAGCCGGAACGGGCGATGCCGACCGTGATGCTCGATGTCAGCCCCTCGAGCATCGGTTTTGCCAGCCTTGGCACGCCGGTGATCGTGCGCATCGACGCATATCCCTACGAGCGTTATGGGGTGGTCAAGGGCCGCATCGTCAACAGCACCGCCAGCACCTACCGCGATGTGCCGCTGGGGGCTTCGGCCGCCAAGCCGACGGAGGGCGCGGTGTACCTGGTCGAGGTGGCGCTGGATTTCAGCGACCCCCGCACGCGTATTCGCGAGCACTGGCTCAAGGACGGCATGACCCTGCGCGGTTCGTTGCGTCTGGAATCGCTGAGCCTCATGGAGTGGCTGTTCCTGCCGGTACTCAAAGGCAGCCAGCGTAACCCCGACTATCTCCCGGCGCTGATGCCGCACGCTACGGGGCAGGCGACATGATCGATGCAACGTTCAATCGAGTACGCCGCGTCCTGGGCAAATCCGTGCCGGTGATCCTCCAGGACGAGATGTCCGAATGCGGCATGGCGGCCATTGCCATGATCGCCAGCTATCACGGGCATGCCCTCGGCCTGCGGCAGATGCGCCAACGCTGCAGCGTCGCCCGCGATGGCATGTCGCTGTTCCAGATCATCAAGGTCAGCGAAACGCTGGGGTTCGCCTGTCGGCCGCTCAAAGTCATGCTCGACGGGCTGCGCCAGGTACGGACGCCGTCCATTCTGTTCTGGAACAAGATGCACTTCGTGGTGCTGGAAGCGGTCGAGCGGCGGGGTCTGCGCATCATCGACCCGGCGCTGGGGCGGCGCTTTTATACCTGGGAGGAGGCGCTGCCGTTGTTCAGCGGCGTGGCCCTTGAACTGGTCCCTGGCCTGCACTTCACCTTGCAACGAAAGAGCCCGGCACGCCAGGCCCTGAGTTTTACCCAGGTGCTGTCGCGCAATCCCTGGCTGTTGCGCTATCTGGTCCCCATGGGGCTGCTGGCCATCGTCATGTACCTGGGGGCCATTGCTGCGCCCAAGCTGTTTTCCCTGACCATCGATGAAGTCGTCGCCAAGAACGACGAGGATTTCCTCTACCTGATCCTCTACGTGTTCGGCGCCATCTTCCTGTTCAAGACCCTCGCCGCCTGGCTGCGTACCTGGCTGGACGCTCAACTGCGCATTGCGTTGACCCAGGACCTGGGCATCGGCGTGATGGCCTGGTTGCTGCGCTTGCCGGTCGGCTGGTTCGAGCGCCGCGCGCCGGGGGATATTCTGCGGCGCACGCAGGCTACCGATCGTGCCTACACGCAGTTCACCGCGGGCTGGATGGACATGACCATCGACGCGGTGTTCGGCCTGGCCTTCCTATGCCTGATGGCGCTGATCAACCTGCCGTTGGCAGGGCTGTCATTGGTGTTGTGCCTGCTGTTCTTCGGGTTTCGGCTGTTGACCCTGCCAATGATGGAGCGCACCCACAAGGTCGCCATTGAGGCCGAAACTGCCCGCAATGTCAGCCTGCTCGGCACCGTCAACGCCATCGAGTCGATGAAGCTTTATCACTACGAGGCCGCCAAGCTGGCGCGCTGGAGCAACCAACACGTCGACACCGAGGTGGCTCGTGCCAAGGTGCAGCGCCTGCAATCCATGAACGTGGTGGTGCATGAAGGACTGTCCCATGGGCATTCCCTGCTGGTCAGCGCCCTGGGGGCCTTTGCCGTGCTGCAGGGCAACAACAGCATCGGCGATCTGTTTGCCTTCGTGCTCTACAAGGACATGTTCATGGGCTGCATGCTCAACCTGCTGGACCGCTATGCCAGCCTGCGCCTGGTGCAGGTGGAGCTGCGCCGCGTCGAAGACATCCTCGACGAGCCGGCCGAATGGGTCGAAACCGAGACCTATCTCGCCCGCGCCGATGAGCCACACGCCGCGCTCCTGTCGCTGGAGGTGCACGGCGGCGTATTTCGCTATAGCAGCTTCGAGCGGCCGGTATTCATGGACGTCGATCTGCAGTTGGCGGCGGGCAGCAAGGTGGCGATCTTCGGGCCCTCGGGCTGCGGCAAGAGCACCTTGCTCAAGGTGCTGGCGGGGTTCTATCGGCTCGAGGCCGGGCAGTTCGAGGTCAATGGTGTGGAGCTGCAACGGTTCGGTTTGCAGCGTTATCGGCAGAACCTCGCTTACGTGACCGCCCACGACGAGATTATCGCCGGCAGCGTGATCGACAACATCACCCTGGATGCCGAGCGCGGCGATGGGACCTGGCTGCAGGGGTGTGTCGAGCAGGCCGGCTTGCTGCCGGCGGTGCAGGGGCTGGCCAACGGCTTCAACACCCTGCTCGGGCCAAATGGCGTGCAGCTCTCCACCGGGCAGAAGCAACGGCTGTTGATCGCCCGCGCGTTGTATCGACGCCCGCAAGTGCTGCTGCTCGATGAGCCCACCTCCCATCTGGATGCCGATGCCCGGGACGTGATCATCGCTACCCTCGGGCAGCTGTCGATGCTGTGCGTGGTGGTGACCCATGATCGACAAGTGGCCAAGGCCTGCGACGTGGTCCTGCAGATGCACCAGGGGCGCTTGCTGCCGATGCCGGCTGGAGGTTTGGATGACTGATCGAAGCAGCGCTCGGGTGCGTTATTGGATGCTGTGCATGATCTGCAAGGCGCATCTGGGTCTCTGGCTGATCAAGGGGCTGGCGCTGATGTCACGCGTCGTGCCCATGGGCGGGCTGTTTATCAGCTTGCCCAAAGTGCTGAGGCGCTTGCCGTCCTGCTGGCGAGGTCGCGACTACAGTTTGTGTCGGCAGAACCTTACCGCGCTCGGGTATGAAGCGACCCTGGCCAAGAAGCTCAGTTGCCGCTTCGGTGTGTTGCAGTGGCAGCGCGCACTGCACGAGCAGCTCTATCCGCGCCAGCGGCCTTTCGACCTGCGTGCCTGGATCGCCGACATTCCGTGGGTCGATCCGCAGCGGTTGGCGGAGGTCCAGCGCCCGACGCTCTACCTGTTGACGCATACCGGGGAGTACTGGATGGCCGTTGCCAGCTTGATGGCCCGGCAGGCGCGGCCGACTCGCTTCGTCATCCCGATCTGGAATTTCGCCGACCCCTTTACGCGTCATTCCCTGCAACAGCTTGAAGGGCTGGGGCACTGGGTGGACGTGCTGGATGTCGCTGACCCTGGCACGGCGCTGAGCATGGCGCGCGCATTGAAGCGTGGGGATAGCGTGGTGGTGTTCTGCGATCTACCGGTCAGCCTGGGGGCGTTACGTTTCGGCGAGCCGCTGCCCGGGCAGTTGTTCCATCGCCCGGCGCAGTTCGTCAAAGGTCCGCTGTTTCTGGCGGCGAAGCTGGGTTGTGACGCCTTGCTCATCGGCCATCAAGCGCAGTTGGGCGGCAAAGGGCGGGTGCAAGTGCTCGAACGCATCGCGGCCGCGCCGCTGCCCGTCATGCAGGCACAGTGGATGGCCGCGCTGGATCGCTTTCTGGCGGCTGCGCCTGAACAGTGGTTCTACCTGCCCAGGTTGGAGGCGTTCTATCACCGGCAGCGTTCGACCGCCAAGCGGCGCACTGCAGTGGCCCGGCCAGGAGCGTTGCGGTGAGCGGTTGGGGCGCCGCCGGGCTGCTGGCCTGCGTGACGCTGAGTGCCTGTTCGTTTATCCCCACCTATGTGCGCCCGGTGGCCCCGGTGCCTGCCCAGTGGCGCGACCAGGCGGTCGAACAGGCCGCCACGCCCTTGCCTGCCTGGGAGCAGGTGTTCAATGACCCACAGTTGTGCGAGTTGATCGGCCAGGCACTGGAGCACAATCGGGACCTGCGTATCGCCGTGCAGCGGATCGACGAAGCGCGGGCGGTGTTCGGCGTGGCGCGTGCCGATCTGTTCCCCACCTTGGGTATTCAGGGGGCGACCCAGCGCCAGCAGCTTTCGGCACTGGATTCGCCCACCGGCGAGCGGGTAATCGGCGAGCAGGGCCGCTTTCGCCTGGGCGTGGGTATCACCGCCTACGAGGTTGACCTGTGGGGGCGCGTGCAGGCCTTGCGCGACAGTGCCGGCCAGCAGTTGCTTGCCACCGAGGAGGATGCCCGAGCGGTGCAGATCAGCCTGGTGGGAGAGGTCGCGGGCACCTATTACGAGGCCTTGACCTACCTCGGCTTGCAGGCGCAGCAGGGGGATCTGCTCAGCGCTGGGGAACACTCGTTGCAACTCATCGAAAAGCGCCAGGGGCAGGGGCTGGCCAGCGAACTGGAAGTGCGTCAGGCGCGCTCGCTGGTGTTGGGTCTGGCAGCCGAACAGGCAAGTGCCGAGCGTGGCTATGTGTTGGCGCTCAATCGTCTGGAGTTGCTGACGGGGGCTGACTTGCAGGTATCGCAGCTGCACGCGGCGGCGCTCGAAGTGGACCAGCCGGTTGCGCCGGTGACTGCCGGGTTGACCTCGACGCTGCTGACGCGCCGCCCTGATATCCGCGCCGCCGAAGCCCGGCTCAAGTCCTTCAATGCCAATATCGGTGCGGCACGGGCGGCCTATCTGCCGCGCATCTCGCTGACCGGGGTGCTGGGGTTCAGCAGCCCGCAACTCAATCGGCTGTTTCGGGGTGGTGCGCGGGCGTGGTCATTTTCACCGGAGGTGACCGTGCCACTGTTCGATCTGGGGCGACGCGAGTCGAATCTGGCGTTGGCCCGCGCGCAGCGAGATATCGCCGTTTCGCAGTACGAGCGCGCGATTCAGCAGGCGTTTCGTGAGGTGGCGGATGCGCTGGGTGCCCGTGGTCCGTTGGCGCGCGAACTGGCGACCCAGCGTCTGCGAGTGGCCAATGAGGCGCGGCGGGTGGAGCTGGCGACCCTGCTGTACGAGGAGGGGTTGGACAGTTACCTGGAGGTGCTGGATGCACAACGCAGTTTGAGCGCCGCGCAGCAGGGGTTGGTGCGTTCTCGGTTGGCGGGGTTGACCAACGCGGTGTCGCTGTACAAGGCGCTAGGCGGCGGGTGGAGCGCTACCTTGTAGCGAGGGGCTTGCCGCCGAAAATAGCCGGGACATCGTGGCTCGTTTCACTCCGAATCGGGGGCCAGCCCCTCGCTACAAATGTGGTAGCAGATTCTCCAGCGCCTCCAGCCTCTCTCCATCACTCAGCCGCGCGCGTGGATTGAGCGACGACCACTGTGGATGCGCCCGGGCCTTTTTCAGCGACTCCGGCAATTTGCCCTCACGCCACTGCGTCTGCTCAGCCGGCAGGCTCACTTCGATACGCTCGAGTGCGGCATGGCCGCGCCGCGTCAGTACGGCCAGAAGCTGCTGCTGGCGCAAGGCGAGCAGGCGCAGCACATTGTCGTCCACGGTCAGTTCGCGCTGGCCCTTGAGCTTGCCCATCAGTCGGCCACCATAACCGCGCATGGTTTGCAGTGCACCGCCCGCCACGGCCCCGGCGATGGTCGCCAGGCCTAGCGTCAGGCCACCCACCAGTAGATCGATACCCGCCCCGGCCGCGGCGCCGGCCGCTACACCACCGCCCAGCTTGACCCCCAATTGCTTGAGGGTTTCCGGGTTGAACAGATCGTCGCCCCAGCGCCCGTCGGTCAACGGCAGATCAGCACTGGTGGCGTCGTCCAGCCTGAAGGCATAAAGCGCCAGCAACTGAGCCACGCAGCGTTGTTCACGTTGACGCACGGCCTGGCGCAGCGCCTCGACGGCAGCCGGGCCTTCCTCCTGGGTGACACTGCGTCGGCAGGCGGCGCAGTCGATCAGCAGTTCGGCAATCAAGGCCGTCGCACTGGTCTGCCGGGCCACACGTTGCGCCTGCTGATCGTCGATCAACCGTTGCAAGGCCGGGCGCGAGTGTTCCAGCAACAGTGCCAGGCTTTCATACAGGCGCCGCTCGCCATCTTCGGGGGGCGCGACGCTGTCGAAACGCACCAGAGCGTGCAGGCCGAGGCGGGCCAAGGCCTCGCGCCAATCGGCTTCGCGATGGTCCGCCGCGCTGACGAAATTGAGCACCGGCAACAGCGGCTTGCCGCAGCCCGCCAGCACCTGCAATTCGTCGCGGTATTTGGCCAGCACTGGCTCGCGGGCATCGATCACGTAGAGGCCGGCATCCGAGGCCAGCAACTGGCGCAGCACCTTGGCCTCTTGCTCGAATCGCTGGCGCGCTTCGCTGCCCTGCAGAAAACGCTCGGTGCGCGCTGGGGCATCCAGGCGCTCGCCGGGGCGGTCGAGGCGTTCGAGGTAGTCGAGCAGGGCGATGGCATCTTCCAGCCCCGGCGTGTCATACAGCTCCAGCAACGCTTCACCGTCCACCGACAAGCGTGCGCCCTCGACATGGCGGGTGGTGCTGGGGCGATGGGAGACTTCGCCAAAGCCGACATCGCGGGTCAGGGTGCGCAGCAGCGAGGTCTTGCCGACGTTGGTGTGGCCGACCACGGCGAGGCACAAGGGTCTTGGAGTTTGATCAGTCATCGCCGTGCTCCAGCCAGGCCAAGGGCGGCTGTTGGCTATAGGGAAGGTGCAGCGCATTCAGGGATACGTGCCAGTCATCCAGGCGTTGGGGGTCGAGTGTTTGCCCTGCTGGCCCCGGCAGCAGCCAGACGCGTGTGGTATCGGCGCAGCGGGCCATCTCGGTCACCAGTGCCAGGCTGCCGCGGTCCGGCGAACGGCGCGGGTCGCAGGTAATCAACAGACGCGCAGGCGGGAAGCGGGTCAATTGCTCAAGCAGACGTTGGCGCGATTCACGGCTGTCGAGCACGCCGGCATCCTGCACCGTGGCGGGCAATAGGGGCGGCCAGGGGTGTTGATCGTCAAGCTCGATCGCCACGATCACCGCGCCTTCGTTGGCGGCTTGTCCGCTGGGCGCTTGGGCCTCGGGCCAAGCGGCGGGCGCTGCGTCGCTGATGCCCAGGCGTTCGCTGCTGGGCATCAGTGCTTCGCGCAGGCGCGCGTACCCGGGCAAGTCGAGGTCGATGCGCAACTGGCGGCAGCCGCGGCGCCACCGCCACAGGCACAGCGCCCATAGCAGCAGGCGCGGCAACACGCCATAGATCACCAGCACGCCCACCAGCCAAGCGGCCCAGGCCTGCCGGGTTGCTTCCAGATTGACCGCTGCATCGCCGCTGGCGCGGATCATGTCAGTATCCGGGACGTTGAAGCCCAGCAGCCCCGGCAGAGTGCCCAGCGCTTGCGTGAGGGCCACGAAGGTATCGGCGCTCAGCAGGGTGGTTTCCCAGACGAAGCCGTAGCGACGCGTCGCCAGCAGTAGCAAGGTTATGACCAGAGCGCTGAGCATCGCCAACAGCCACAGGCCGTGGATCAATGTGCCCAGCAGCCAGCGATTGAGGCGATGGCGCTGCAGCAATATCACCAGCGCTGGGCCCAAGTGGGCGGCCTTGGCATCGCGGGCGAGTTTTTCGCTGAGCCACAGCCACAGGCGGCCCAGGCTGGCGCCGTGATCGCCACTGAGCACCAGGCCAAGCGCCCAGCTCAGCAGCAACAGCAAATCCAGGCCGAGCAAGCTGCCCAGGGCCCAGAACACGTTGACCGGCCGCAGGCCGTCGCCCAGAGCGGTAAAGGCCAGGCCGGCGCCGCTGAACAAGGCCATCACCGCCAAGGCGATCAGGGCCAGCCGTGCACCTTGTTGCCAGTGGCGCAGGGCCGTGTCGACTCCGTCGCGTTGGGCCAACTGCGCCGCGCGGTGCGTAATACGAGTCGCCAGAGTGCCGCCGCCATGGCGTGCCAGGCGGTTGGCTTCGAGGTCTTCGAGGGGGCCTGCCTGCTCTTCGCGCAGACGGATGGCTTCGGTGAGCCAGGATGTTTCCAGCAGGGAGGGTTGGGTCACGCAAGGTTCCAGTACTGTTCGATCTGCCAAGAGCATACCCCAGTCGAGCTGATCCGGCGTCCTGGCTCTGCTATGCTCGCCGCCATGAAAAAATCACTTCCTCTCAGCCTGATCGCCGCGCTCGCGCAGAACCGTGTGATCGGCATCGACAACCGCATGCCCTGGCATTTGCCGGGGGATTTCAAATACTTCAAGGCCACCACCCTCGGCAAGCCGATCATCATGGGCCGCAAGACCTGGGATTCATTGGGGCGGCCATTGCCTGGGCGCTTGAATCTGGTGGTCAGTCGTCAGACCGATCTGCAGCTCGAAGGTGCCGAGGTCTATCCGACGCTGGACGCCGCTATCGTGCGTGCCGAGGCGTGGGCGCTGGAGCAGGGCAGCGACGAGGTGATGCTGATCGGTGGCGCGCAGCTGTATGAATTAGGCATGGCGCGCGCTGATCGCTTGTACTTGACCCGCGTGGCGCTGATGCCCGAAGGCGACGCCTGGTTTCCGGCGTTCGACGAGGCGCAGTGGAAGCGGGTGTCGACTGTCGAAAATCCGGCGGTCGACGACAAGCCCGCGTATGACTTTGAGGTGTGGGCGCGGGGTTGATTGCGGGTCCGACTCTAGGGCCTCTTCGCCAGCAAGCTGTGCTCCCACAGGTGTACGACTCCCCACTTTCACTGAAAACCGATCATCACCCCTGTGCCAGCCGTGCATGCTCATCGGCCTGCATCACCGCCTGATCCGTCTGCTTGAGGATCTGGCTGGTGATGGTCCCGGCGGTCATCGAGCCACTGACATTCAACGCCGTACGGCCCATGTCGATCAACGGCTCGATCGAAATCAGCAACGCCACCAACGTGACCGGCAGGCCCATCGCCGGCAGCACGATCAGCGCCGCGAAGGTCGCACCGCCGCCCACGCCCGCCACACCTGCCGAGCTCAAGGTGACGATACCTACCAATGTGGCAATCCACAGCGGGTCCAGGGGATTGATGCCCACCGTGGGCGCCACCATCACTGCCAGCATCGCCGGGTAGAGGCCCGCGCAACCGTTCTGGCCGATGGTTGCGCCAAACGAAGCGGCAAAACTGGCGATTGACGACGGAATACCCAAACGCAGGGTTTGCGCCTCGATGCTCAGCGGGATGGTCGCGGCGCTCGAACGGCTGGTGAATGCGAACGTCAGTACGGGCCAGACCTTGCGGAAAAACCGCAGCGGATGCACCCCGGCCAACGCCAGCAGCAACCCGTGCACACCGAACATCAGCGCCAGGCCGATGTAGGAAACCACCACGAAGCTACCCAGTTTGATGATGTCCTGCAGGTTCGAACCCGCTACCACCTTGGTCATCAAGGCCAGCACGCCGTAGGGTGTCAGCTTCATGACCAGGCGTACCAGGCGCATGACCCAGGCCTGCAACACGTCGATAGCCGCCAGCGCGCGATTGCCTTTTTCGGCGTCGTCCTTGAGCAGTTGCAAGGCGGCGACGCCGAGGAAGGCAGCAAAGATCACCACGCTGATGATGGACGTCGGCTTGGCCCGGGCCAGATCGGCCACCGGATTCTGCGGAATGAACGACAGTATCAACTGCGGTACGTTGATCTCGGCGACCTTATCGACATAGTTGCTTTGCAGCGCCTGCATCCGCGCCATTTCCTGGGTGCCGGCCACCAGGCCCTCGGCGGTCAGGCTGAACAGGTTGGTCAGGGCCACACCGATCAGTGCCGCAATCAGGGTGGTGAACAGCAGCGTGCCGATGGTCAGAAAACTGATCTTGCCCAAGGACGAAGCGTTATGCAGGCGCGCCACGGCGCTGAGAATAGACGCGAAGATCAGCGGCATGACGATCATTTGCAGCAGCTGTACGTAGCCATTGCCGACCAGATCGAGCCAACCGATGGTGCTTTTCAGTACGGGGCTGCCGTCGCCATAAATGGCATGCAGCGCACCACCGAAGACCACGCCGAGCACCAGTGCCAGCAGCACCTTTTTGGCCAGGCTCCAATCGGTGCGACGGGTTTGCAGCAGGCCCAACAGCAAGGCTGCAAAGACCAGCAGGTTGAGAATCAAGGGCAGATTCATTGAAGCTCCGTTTTGAGGGCAGCCAATCGCGTGAGCCTGCGATTGCAAACCGGCAATCCTAACAGCTTGATATATATTGATTTAATACTTTTATGGAATGGTGATTGGGTTTTTTGGAATAAGACCCTCGGCCGCAGCCGCAGAGTCGTGGCGCAATCACGACGAAAGCAGTCGTGCCCGGATGAAAATTGTCACAGGGATTTGGTAGCGTCGATGTTTTTCATTCAGGGACAAAACGTACATGAACCGAATGCCGAAACTGTTTGCCGCCGCGCTATGCCTAGGCCTTGCCAGCCAGGTCTTTGCTGCTACCGAGTTGAAGCATTGGCCGGCACCCGCCGCCAAGCAATTGGATGCAATGATCGCGGCCAATGCCAACAAAGGTAACTTTGCGGTGTTCGACATGGACAACACCAGCTACCGCTACGACCTTGAAGAGTCCTTGCTGCCGTACCTGGAAAACAAGGGGCTGATCACCCGCGAAACAATGGACCCCTCGCTGAAGCTGATCCCGTTCAAAGACACCGCCGGCCACAAGGAAAGCCTGTTCAGCTATTACTATCGTCTCTGCGAAGTAGACGACATGGTCTGCTATCCCTGGGTGGCGCAGATTTTCTCCGGCTTTACGCTCAAGCAGCTCAAGGGCTACGTGGATGAATTGATGGCTTCGGGTAAGCCGATTCCGGTCACCTACTACGATGGCGACGTGGTGAAGAATATGGAGGTCCAGCCGCCGAAAGTCTTCAGCGGTCAGGCCGAGTTGTACAACAAGCTGATGGAAAACGGCATCGACGTGTACGTGATGACCGCTGCGTCCGAAGAGTTGGTACGCATGGTCGCTGCCGATCCGAAGTACGGCTACAACGTCAAACCCGAGAACGTCATCGGCGTGACCACCTTGCTCAAGAATCCCAAGACCGGCGAACTGACCACCGCCCGCAAGCAGATTGCCGCTGGCAAGTATGACGAAAAAGCCAACCTGGGCCTCGAACTCACCCCGTACCTGTGGACCCCGGCGACCTGGATGGCCGGTAAGCACGCGGCAATCCTCACCTATATCGACGAATGGAAAAAGCCGGTGCTCGTAGGCGGTGATACCCCGAGCAGTGACGGTTATATGCTGTTCCACGATGTGGACGTGGCAAAAGGCGGCATCCATTTGTGGATCAACCGCAAGGACAAGTACATGACCCAACTCAACGGCATGATGGCCAAGCATGCTGCGGCCCAGGCCAAGGAAGGGTTGCCGGTAACGGCGGACAAGAACTGGGTGATCGTTAAGCCAGACGACATTCAGTAACACCTGCCATGGCTTTCCCGGGGCCCATCACTTGATGTGGGGCCCGGTCAGCCAGACAAAAAAATGCCCCGCACTCGGCGGGGCATTTTTACAGGCGAAGGATTTTATGGCTAAGGGCAGGCTTACAGCCCGTCGAGCATCGCCTTGTTGCGCACGGCACCCTTGTCGGCACTGGTGGCCAGCAGGGCGTAGGCTTTCAGTGCAGTCGTGACCTTGCGCGGACGCTTCTCCACCGGCTTCCAGCCTTTTTTGTCTTGCTCGACGCGACGTGCTGCCAGTTCTTCGTCGCCGATCAACAGGTTGATCGAACGATTAGGGATGTCGATCAGTACTTTGTCGCCGTCCTGCACCAGGCCGATGGCGCCGCCCGCTGCCGCTTCCGGCGAGGCGTGGCCGATGGACAGCCCGGAAGTACCGCCCGAGAAACGCCCATCGGTCAGCAAGGCGCAGGCTTTACCCAGGCCTTTGGACTTCAGGTATGACGTCGGATAGAGCATTTCCTGCATGCCCGGACCGCCTTTCGGGCCTTCATAGCGGATGATGACGATATCACCGGCCTTCACCTCGTCGGCCAGAATGCCGCGCACGGCGCTGTCCTGGCTTTCGAATATCTTGGCGTTCCCTTCGAACACGTGGATCGACTCATCGACGCCAGCGGTCTTGACCACGCAGCCATCCAGCGCGATGTTTCCGTACAGCACGGCCAGGCCGCCTTCTTGCGAATAGGCGTGCTCGACGCTGCGGATGCAGCCGTTTTCGCGGTCGTCGTCGAGGGTCTCCCAGCGGGTCGACTGGCTGAACGCCGTCTGGGTCGGAATGCCAGCCGGGCCGGCCTTGAAGAAGTGGTGCACGGCTTCATCGTCGGTCTGGGTGATGTCCCATTTGGCGATGGCTTCTTCCATGCTGCGGCTGTGCACGGTGGGCAGATCGGTGTGCAGCAGGCCGCCACGGGCCAGCGAGCCGAGGATCGAGAAGATCCCGCCAGCGCGGTGCACGTCTTCCATGTGGTACTTCTGGATGTTCGGCGCAACCTTGCACAGTTGCGGCACGCCGCGGGACAGACGGTCGATGTCGCGCAGGTCGAAGTCGATCTCGGCTTCCTGGGCGGCGGCGAGCAAGTGCAGGATGGTGTTGGTCGAGCCGCCCATGGCGATGTCCAGCGTCATGGCGTTCTCGAACGCCTTGAAGTTGGCGATATTGCGCGGCAGCACCGATTCGTCGTTTTCGGTGTAGTAACGCTTGCACAGTTCGACGATGGTGCGGCCGGCCTGCAGGAAGAGCTGTTCACGGTCGCTGTGGGTGGCCAGTGTCGAGCCGTTGCCCGGCAGTGCCAGACCCAGCGCTTCGACCAGGCAGTTCATCGAGTTGGCGGTGAACATCCCGGAGCACGAACCGCAGGTCGGGCACGCGCTGCGCTCGTATTCGGCGACTTTCTCGTCGGAGGCGGTGGAGTCGGCGGCGATGACCATGGCGTCGACCAGGTCCAGGCCGTGGCTGGCCAGTTTGGTCTTGCCGGCTTCCATCGGGCCGCCGGACACGAAGATCACCGGGATGTTCAGGCGCAGGGCGGCCATCAGCATGCCTGGGGTGATCTTGTCGCAGTTGGAGATGCACACGATGGCGTCGGCGCAGTGGGCGTTGACCATGTATTCGACGGAGTCGGCGATGATCTCGCGGCTCGGCAGCGAATAGAGCATGCCGTCATGGCCCATGGCGATGCCGTCGTCGACCGCGATGGTGTTGAATTCCTTGGCCACACCGCCGGCGCGTTCGATCTCGCGGGCCACCAGTTGACCGAGGTCCTTGAGGTGCACGTGGCCCGGCACGAACTGGGTAAACGAGTTGGCAATGGCGATGATCGGTTTCTTGAAATCGTCGTCCTTCATCCCGGTCGCGCGCCACAGGGCGCGGGCCCCGGCCATGTTGCGGCCGTGGGTGGAGGTCTTGGAACGATAGTCAGGCATGGGGCACTCCGGTCGGCTAATCAGGTTTGAACAAGGGAGTGAGCTTCTCCTGGTCCTCGATCGCCTGGCAGATGGCCACGATCCGGATGAGGCCGGTGACACTGCGGGATCGCCGCGTGCTCGGCCAGAGCTCATAAACCCGCCGGGGGATGATTGGCGATGAATAGGTGGATTCTACACCGAGCAGTGCAGGAAAAAACGCCGTTGGCCTGATGACTTGCACAATAATTACACCGGAAGGGGGCTGAGGCCAACACATCACGCAATAGTTTTGCAATTGTCGGAGACCAGCATCGTTCTTAACATTCTGCGGTCTGATGTGCGGCTCAAAAGCCGCTGCGGTACCTGGTCGTTCGTATTGATTGCAGCACTTGAGGAATTACCACCAGCGCAAAGACGTGAGCGCCGACAAGGGATCGAATTTGAGGTTTTTTCATGTCAACATTTTTTGTGGCCTTGATAAAGCGCTGGATTTATCGATGCTGAATCGACAAATTTTATAGGAGGCGCTGAATGTATTTATTTCATGCCCTGCCCTCGTGGGATGATATTCGACGAAGCATAGATCGTGGGATGGGGTTTCAACAGAGCGTTCAATCTTACACGTGTACAAACGGTCAACAACCTTCCCAGGCGCTCATCTTTCGTAGGTTGAACTGCGTCCGAGCCTCCTTTGACCAAGCTGAAGGGGAAGCCTCGCGCATATTGATGCTACGATTTTCTGATATTGATATGTCCAGTATCGTTACCGATTTAATAAAGGCCGTTAGTCAAATGGCTATGGTTGTTGTGGGCGGCGCTGTAGCCGGGGGAGTGATCGGAGCTGGAGCTGGCGCGATTTTTGGCGGGGTAGGCGCGGTTCCTGGCGGGATCTTGGGTAGTACATTGGGCGTGCAAGCCAGTACTGTCATTTTGGCGCTGCTTGGGCTGAAATCTATAGCCGACACCGTTGTTAAAGGCGTTGATATTGTGATAGGGCACTACTTGAGAGGTATCAAGACTGCTTGGGAGGGTCCGCGAGATGATGGAATGAATCCATTCCTAAGGGATGATCCATATGCTCAGGCGAGTGCTGCGCACGCGATTGCTCAAGGGCACGTCGAGATGGTCGTTCTGCTTTTGCTCGCGATTGTCGAATATCTTACACGTGGCCGCGGTGACGCTCGCACTCTCGCATATGAAATGCGGGCTAGTAAGAGTGGAGAGCGACTCGGCCACTGGGTGATTGAGCATGAAGACGCTCTGAAGAAACGACCAGAGTTGCAAATGGCAGATCCGCGAAGCGGCGGGCGGGATATTCTAGGACCAGAGCCTTCTGCTCCGCCTGTGACTATAAAGGCCGTAGACGAGCTAAGCTCAAGGCTTATCCACGAAGATCCGCGAAACCTTGTTCCGACCCAGATCAAATCCGAGATGTCAGGGTCTCAAATCAAACGGATCGCTAAGAATATGGAAAAAAATGGATTTGATCCTCTTAAGCCAGTTGATGCTTGGAGGAACCCGAATACTGGGCGACTTGAAATCCAAGACGGCCATCACAGAGCGGCAGCGGCGATTAGGGCGGGGCTCGATAAAATCCCTGTAGAGGTGTGGGAGTGAAAGGTATGAAAATAAATTTTGAAGCGGTTTTTATAAACCCTATCGGGGCGCATAAGGAACTAACTGAAGATGGCTGGGAGTTTGATAGTCCTGTGCGAATTTCAAATAAGCTGGGTGAACATTTGGTCGAAGAATTCGGTTTGGAATTTGAAGAGGAATACTCTGGTATAAGAAAATACACTGGTGAAAATCTTTCTATGTCCATGTTTTTGGATGAGGATGGTGGGATCGAAAATATTTACCTTCAAGTTAGCCCCGAGGCGTTGATGATGGTCAAGGGAGTCTGTCAAGGCCCTGCGGTGTGCGTCGAAGCGGAAATATTTATTCCCAAGGAAAGCGGTTGATATAAGCCTGTTTCAGGCGTTCAGCTGCGCGTCTACATTCAGTGCATTGAAAATTTCTTATCGAGCTGTGTGCCCGCGAACTGTTTTTTGACAGCACACACTAAGTAACGGTTTACGATTTGTCACTCGCGATGCGCTTCCCTAATATTCCGCCGCCGCATGTGCGGTTCAAGAGCCAACAGCACCCATGGACCTTCCCAGTTTTAGTTCGCCCAGAACCAAGACAACAACCGCCCCCGCGGCAGATTTGCCTGTGAGCTGACCCGGCTTTGCCGTGCCTCTCCAGGCTGCTGCGGGCGCCTGGAGACACCACAATGATCAACGCCCTCAACTTTACCCAACTGCTGCGTACCGCCCTGCAAGACGAGAAGTATTCCCGCCCCAAGGAGGTTGCTGGCCAACTGCTGTCTGCCGATATCGCTCGCTATCTCGACCAGCTCGAGGTCGAGCAGATCCTGCCCCTGCTCGAGCAAATGCCGCTCGACAAGCGTGCCGAAGCCTTCGGCTACTTCCCACTGGAACGCCAGTTCGAACTCACCCAGGACATGCCTCGCGCGGCCTTGGCCGCCCTGATCGGCGCTATGTCGGCGGATGAGCGTGCCGATCTGTACAACCGCTTCGACCTGCCGCGTCGCGCCACCTTGTTGCCGGCGCTTGCCCAGGCAGAGCGCGACGACCTGTGCCGACTGGCGAGTTATCCACAGGGCAGCGCCGGCGCGGTGATGACCAGCGAGTATTCCACCGTGGCGGCCCACCTGACTGCCGCCCAGGCCATCAACGCCTTGCGCCGCGAAGCGGCCGATGCCGAAACTATCTATCAGACCTACGTGCTGGACGCCGAGCGCCGCCTGCTCGGCACCCTGTCACTGCGTGAGCTGGTGCTCGCGGCGCCAGACAGGGCCGTGATGCAATTGATGAATACCGAGATCATCAACGCTCAGGTCAGCGTCGCCCAGGAAGAGGTGGCACGGCTGATCAACGAGTACGACCTGCTGGCCTTGCCCATCGTCAACTCGCAGCGGCAACTGGTCGGTATCGTCACCTGCGACGACGCCATGGACGTGGTGGTCGAGGAGGCCACCGAAGACTTCCACAAAGGCGCCCTGATCGGCACCCACATCGGCAACATGAAAAACGCCACGGTCAGCCTGCTCTACCGCAAACGCGTGCTGTGGTTGGTGCTGCTGGTGTTCGGCAACCTGTTCTCGGGGGCGGGCATCGCCGCGTTCGAGGATGTGATCGCGTCGAACATTGCGTTGGTGTTCTTCCTGCCATTGCTGGTGGACAGCGGTGGCAACGCCGGGGCGCAGTCGGCAACCTTGATGGTGCGGGCGCTGGCGACCGGGGAAGTGCTGATGCGTGACTGGGCGCGCCTGCTGTGGCGCGAATGTGCCGTGGCCCTGGGGTTGGGCGTGACCATGGCCGTGGCGGTGGCTTCGCTGGGTATTCTGCGCGGTGGGGTGGACATCGCTGTGATTGTGGCCAGCAGCATGATGATCATTGTGCTGCTGGGGAGTTTGATTGGCATGAGCCTGCCGTTTTTGCTCAGCCGACTGCGGTTGGATCCGGCCACGGCGAGCGGACCGTTGATTACTTCGATCGCGGATGCGGCGGGGGTGTTGGTTTATTTTGGGATTGCTTCGTACGTGTTGGAGCTGTGATTCGTGCGTGGGGCGTAAGCCCCTCGCTGTCCCTATGTTCGGTGGTATCGGCGGGTCCAGCCAGGCAAGTCTGGCACTGTTTCATGCATTGCCTAAGCATTGGCAGCGCTTTTCTGAAGGCCGACGCAGACCAATAGGCCTGCGGCTGAGAGCATCAGCAGAGCGCCCCCCAGTTTTGTCGTAGTCGCCATCGGGATGATAGCAAGGAGGGTGCTGGCTGCTGCTCCAGTCAAAAAAACCAATGTATTGAGTATTGATGAGGCGGTTCCGGCTCGGTTCGGAAATACCTCAAGGGCTTTCGTCGTGGCGATTGGCCTTAGGATGCTGACGCCACAAGTACACAAGATCATGCATGTCATGAGCGCGGCGGAAGAAACGGAGCTGATCACGGACACTAAGGTCAGGAGCAAACCTGAAACCATGATCGTGGCTATCCCGAGCCGCAGTTGTAGCGCTGTGCCCAATCGCCGGTGCATTGCCCACGCGATCACGCCGCCAGCTAAATAGGCGATGCCGTAGTACAGCAGTATTGCGGCGTATTGATATTGTGTGAGGCTTAACTCTTCGAGTAAAAGCACAGGCGATAGGACAATGAAGCTGAAGTGACACGCAAAGCCGACTGCCGAGAGGGCTGAATATCCCGCGAAGGCGGAATTGCCCAGCATGGTTGCCGAGGACTGGCTGTGATTGCGCTCCGTAGATGCTGATGCTGATGCAGTGGCGTGGTCGGGTAGCCAATAGACGCATAGCGCTATGGTTGCAGTAGTGAACCCAGCAAACACCCAAAAACTCGCGGTCCAATCCAGTGCGCTTTGAAGCACGACACCTGCAAAGGGGGCCAGTGAAATAAAAATTCCCGCAGACGTCGTTGTCACGATACGTATCTTGTCTCTTGCGTCAGCGCTGTAGGTGTCTTGGATGATAGCGTTGACCAATACAAAGCAGCCGCAGCCAAGCGCCTGCACCAATCGCCAGGCGACAAAAGCTGGAAAACTTTCAGCTTGAATGGCACCGATAGCACCGACTGCGGCTACCAATAGCCCACCCATCAGCAGATTCTTGCGCCCAGCAAAGTCTGACAGTGGCCCGATCAGCAGTTGAGAAAGGGCGATACCTATGGCGAAAACACTGATGCTCAGTGAAAGGCCTTCCAGCGGTGTATCGAAATAGGCAGAGAGAGCGGGAAAGGACGGCAGAAGAACATCGATTGGAAACACCCCTATCAAGGTCATCGCGATAAGCAAGAAAGTGATACGCCAATTCTTTTTGTTTTTTTGCACGTTCATGCCACCTGCATATGAATGATGAGGGCATGGTGTTCCCGACAGCTGCGCAAAAAAATCGGACGAATCCGAAAGGAGGGTGGGATTAGTCTGACGACCCCATTTTTACGGGGCAAAAAGAGGAGAGATGCTGGGTTTTCAATCGATTTGTCTATGCTCGGGTGCGCAAGATAGGGCAAGCCAAGCGCAAGCGCCCGAACCCCGCAAATGAACGCCATGCAGCCCCATTGCAGGGCTGCACGCTCAATCTCACTCAGCTATTAGGCAACAACCGGCAAGTAATGCTCTTGATATACCGCGTCTCCGGGATCGCGGGATGCACCGGGTGATCCGGGCCCTGGCCGCCGCGTTCGAGGATCTGGATGTTGCGGTCCAGGTGGCGGGCGCTGGTCAGGAGGATGTTCTGCAGGTCGTCCTCGGGCAAATGCATGGAGCACGAGGCGCTGACCAGGATGCCGTCCTTGGTGAGCAGGCGCATGGCCAGCTCGTTGAGGCGGCGGTAGGCGCCTTCGCCGTTTTTCAGGTCTTTCTTGCGTTTGATGAAGGCGGGCGGATCGGCAACGATCACGTCGAAACGTTCTTCGCCGCCTTTCAATTCGCGCAGGGCTTCGAAGACATCGCCTTCCATGCAGGTGACTTTTTCTGCGAAACCATTCAAGGCGGCGTTGCGCTCGACGCCGTCCAAAGCGAAGCTCGAGGCGTCGACGCAGAAGACTTCACTGGCACCGAAGGCACCGGCTTGAATGCCCCAACCGCCGATGTAGCTGAACAGGTCGAGGACGCGCTTGCCTTTGACGTAGGGCGCCAGGCGTGCGCGATTCATGCGGTGGTCATAGAACCAGCCGGTTTTCTGGCCGGTCATGACCGGCGCTTCGAACTTCACGCCGTTCTCTTCCAGGGCGACCCACTCCGGCACTGTGCCGAACACGGTTTCGACATAGCGCGGCAGCTCTTCGGCGTCGCGGGCGGCGGAGTCGTTCTTGAACAGTACGCCGCTCGGCTTGAGTACCTGTACCAAGGCCGCAAGGACGTCTTCCTTGTGGCGTTCCATGGTCGGCGAGGCCAACTGAACCACCAGGATATCGCCGAAGCGGTCGACCACCAGGCCCGGCAGCAGATCGGAATCGCCGTAGACCAAGCGATAGAACGGCTTGTCGAACAGGCGATCGCGCAGCGACAGGGCGACGTTGAGGCGGTGCACCAGCAGCGACTTGTCGAGCGGCAGTTTGGCGTCGCGAGAAAGCACGCGGGCGCAGATGAGGTTTTTGGGGCTCATGGCGACTACGGCGATCGGTTTGCCGGTGGCCGATTCGAGGATGGCCTGGTCGCCAGCGACGAAACCTTGCAGAGGTGTGGCGGCGACGTCGATCTCGTTGCTGTAGATCCACAAGTGACCGTTGCGCAGCCGGCGATCGGCGTTGACTTTGAGGCGAAGGCTGGGCAGGGACATGACGTCGCTCCGGAAAAAAGAGCGGGAGTATACCTTGTAGGGCGAGGCGGGGGATGACCATTCATGCGCTGACCTGCCGTTGGCTGTGCGGACCTCTTTGCGGGCAGCCTCGCCCCCACAGATTCATGCTTCAGATGCGCCCCACATTGTTGGGCCAAAGCTTGCTCGCGAATAGGCCGGGGCAGTTGGCACAAAACCCGCAGGTACACCTATATAGAGATGAAATTTTGACGCCGATTGCCCGGCGGTTGCCCGATCAACCTTCGGCGGGAGTAGAATCCTTACTCAGCCCAGAGTACGTACCAATGTCCCAAGAGCTTTCCGCCGAGCAGATCCAGCAGGCCCTGCAAGGCATCAGTGTGCCGCCACAACCGCAGATCATGGTCGACCTGCAGATGGAGCAGTACATGCCCGATCCGGACCTCGAGGCGATCGCGCGTCTGATCGCTCAGGATCCAGGCCTGTCCGGTGCACTGCTGAAAATCGTCAATTCGGCTCATTATGGGCTGACCAACAAGATCGCCTCGATACAGCGCGCGGTGAATCTGCTCGGCAGCCGTTCGATCATCAACCTCATCAACGCGCAATCGATCAAGGGTGAGATGAGCGACGAGACCATCGTCACCCTCAACCGTTTCTGGGATACCGCCCAGGACGTGGCAATGACCTCTCTCACCCTGGCCAAGCGCATCGGCTCCCAGGCGGTGGACGAGGCCTACGCGCTCGGGCTGTTCCACGATTGCGGGATTCCGCTGATGCTCAAGCGTTTTCCGGATTACATGAGCGTGCTGGAGCGGGCTTACGCCAATACGAATGGCGAGTTCCGTGTGGTCGATACCGAAAACCAGGTGTTCAATACCAACCACTCGGTGGTCGGTTACTACACCGCCAAGTCCTGGCGCTTGCCGGAGCATGTCAGCGATGCCATCGCCAATCATCACAACGCTCTGGCGATTTTCCGCGATCAGTCACCACGTGACATTCCACTCAAGAACCTCCTCGCAGTGCTGAAAATGGCCGAGCATATCTGCGCGTCCTACCGAGTGCTGGGCAATCAGGCTGAGGACCATGAATGGAATGCCATTTCGGCGCTGGTCCTGGACTATGTCGGCCTGTCAGACTACGACTTCGAGAACCTCAAGGAGTCGATCCGCGAGCTCGGTGTGCGTTAAGTCTTTTTCGAGTCGAACATGCCTGAACTACCCGAAGTCGAAACTACCCGTCGCGGTATCACCCCGCACCTGCAAGGCCAACGCGTCAGCCAGGTGATCGTGCGCGATCGGCGCCTGCGCTGGCCGATTCCCGAAGATCTTGACGTGCGCCTGTCCGGGCAACGGATCGTCGGTGTTGATCGGCGCGCCAAGTACCTGCTGATCAACGCCGAGGAAGGTACCTTGATCAGCCATCTGGGCATGTCGGGCAATTTGCGCCTGGTGGATGCCGGGCTGGCGCCGCTCAAGCACGAGCATGTGGATATCGTGCTGGAATCCGGCCTGGCGCTGCGCTATACAGATCCGCGCCGCTTCGGTGCGATGCTCTGGAGCCTTGACCCGCACAATCACGAGTTGCTGATACGGCTTGGCCCCGAGCCGCTGACGGACCTTTTCGATGGTGACCGGTTGTTCAGCCTGTCGCGCAACAAGACGATAGCGGTCAAGCCGTTCATCATGGACAACGCCGTGGTGGTCGGGGTGGGCAACATCTACGCGACCGAGGCGCTGTTCGCAGCCGGTATCGATCCGCGGCGCGAGGCTGGGGGGATCTCCCGAGCCCGGTATCTGAAGCTTGCCGTAGAGATCAAGCGCATCCTCGCCCATGCCATCGAACGCGGAGGCACGACCTTGCGCGACTTCATCGGCGGCGATGGCCAGCCCGGTTACTTTCAGCAGGAATTGTTCGCTTACGGGCGCGGTGGCGAGCTGTGCAAACTGTGTGGCACCACCTTGCGCGAGGTCAAGCTGGGCCAGCGTGCCAGCGTGTTCTGCCCGCGCTGCCAGCGCTGATTCACATCCTGTTCAACACCCGTGGTCGCGGGCACGCTGACAAGTGCCCGGACGCTGATATAGTTGAATAGTCGGCTGTCGCCTTATCCCGTGTTGTCGCCTTTATCGAGCAGAAGGACTGTGTCATGAATGTTTTGCGCGTCTTATCGGTTGCCCTGGCTCTGTGCCTGGGCCTGTCCGCCATGCCAGCCGTCGCCGGGATGACAGAAACCACGCAATCGAACACCAGCGGCGATCCGACCTACCAGATCCAGAACCCCCCTGCCTTCGCGATGATCGCCGACCTGATCATCGCCCGGCCGTTGCTGATCGCAGCGACAGTGGTGGGTGGGGCGGTGTTCGTGGTGTCGCTGCCGTTCACCGCTGCGGGTGGCAATGTGGGGGCGGCAGGCAAAGCGCTGGTGGTGGATCCGGGCAAGGCTGCGTTCGTGCGCTGCCTGGGATGCACCACATCTGGGTACGGCAAGACCAACGAGGATTGATCGGCCAGCCCATCAGGGTGATCTTTACGGCCCCTTCTCGGGCAGAGCCCGCTCCCACAGTTCACCACTTACCTGTGAGAGCGGGCTCTGCCCGCAGCGAATCCGCACAGCTTTGACGTGGTATCAAGCCTTGCCAGTAATCTTGCGGTACTTGTCCATCAACTGCTCTTCGGTTTCCGGGTGCGCTTCATCCAGAGGGATGCAGTCGACCGGGCAGACTTGCTGGCATTGAGGCTCGTCATAGTGGCCCACGCACTGGGTGCACAGGTTCGGGTCGATCACGTAGATCTCTTCGCCCTGGGAAATGGCAGCGTTCGGGCACTCGGGCTCGCAGACGTCGCAGTTGATGCAATCGTCGGTGATGATCAGGGACATGGATACTCCAGCCCGAGCCAGACGCTCGGGCGTAACAAATCGAATGCGCGCAATTGTGCCGTATTAGCGCCCGCAGTGCACGCGGGCGCGGATTCGTCGGTCGGATATCAGTTGGCGAAACGCTGCTTGAGGGCCTCTGCGACGGCTGGATGGACGAATTTGGTGATGTCGCCACCGAGTGCCGCAATTTCCCGAACCAGCGTCGACGAAATGAACGAGTAGCGCTCCGAAGGCGTCAAGAAGAGGCTTTCGACGTCGGGCGCCAATTGGCGGTTCATGTTGGCGAGCTGGAATTCATATTCGAAATCCGATACGGCACGCAGGCCGCGCAGAAGCACGTTAGCGCCTTGTTCCTTGGCGAAATGCGCCAACAGAGTCGAAAAACCGACCACTTCGACGTTAGGCAGGTGCTTTGTCACTTCCTGGGCCAGGGCGACGCGCTGGTCCAGTGGGAACAGTGGATTTTTTTTCGGGCTCGCGGCGACCGCGATGACCACGTGGTCGAACAGGCGCGAGGCGCGCTCGACCAAGTCGCCATGGCCCTTGGTAATAGGGTCGAAGGTACCTGGGTACAACACTCGGTTCATCGCGTCGTCCTGGCGGGAGTCCGTTGGGGATTCGGATGGTATCGCAGCACGTGCAGTCGGCCAAGTCGGCATGTGCTCAAGCAAAAGGTTCAGTCACTGCGCACATGGCGCTAAAAGTCTACTGCCAAGGTGTCGCAGGCCTGCGCGAGGCCCAATTTCGCTGGCGTCTGGCTATCCGAAGGTCGCTATTGGGCCGCAGATGGCAAAACCGTACTATGCGGGTACAAATCTGGGCGCCATAGCCCGCAGGACGAGAGATCCGATTCAATGAAAACCCGCCAACGCATCGTGCAGGCCACTCTGGAGCTGTTCAATCAGCAAGGCGAACGGACTGTCAGCACCAACCACATCGCCGCCTATATGGAAATTTCTCCTGGCAATCTCTACTACCACTTTGCCAATAAGCAGGAAATCGTTGCCGAGTTGTTCGCTGAATACGAGCAGGGGGTCGATACTTACCTGCAACTGCCTAAAGGCGTCAGTGTAGGCGTCGATGACATGCGTTTCTATCTGCAGCGGTTGTTCGAGAGCAACTGGAGCTACCGGTTTTTTTATCGTGATCTGGAGCACCTGCTCGAAAGCGATCCGCAGTTGGCGCTGCGCTATCGGCAGTTTTCCCGGCGCTGCCTGAGTCAGGGTCAGGTGATTTTCGAGGCGTTCGCGTCGGCGGGCCTGCTGCGTCTGCGCGCGGGGCAGGCCGAGGCGCTGGCCCTGAACGCCTGGATTATCCTGACGTCATGGACACGATTCCTCACCACTTCCCAGGTCGCGACGGCGCAGCTCAGCGAAGAAGTGGTCAAGCGTGGGATTTTCCAGGTGCTGAGCATGGTGTCCGGTCTGGTCGCCGAACCTTGGCAGGCTGCCGTGAATGGGTTGTTCGAAGAATTCAATGCACCACTGAAGCTGGCCGAAGAATAGGGGGGAACTTCGTTCCGAGCCATGAATCCATTTTGCATTCCCAGGGAGGTTTACATGCCTATTGCGCAATTGATCAGCCCTCAAGGGCTGTACGCTCGTCTCAAGGAGCCGGGGCTGGTGATACTGGATTGTCGTTTCGCCCTCGAAGACATCGACTACGGTCAGCGCAGTTATGCCGAAGGCCATCTGGAGGGCGCGAGATTTGCGGATCTGGATAAGGACCTGAGCGGCACGGTAGTCAAGCAGGTGACCGGGCGTCATCCGTTGCCGGCTCCCGAACAGTTGATTGAGCGCTTGCAGGCTTGGGGTATCAGCGACAAAAGCGATGTCGTGCTGTATGACGATGGTCCCGGTGCGTTTGCCGCGCATGCTTGGTGGTTACTGATGTGGTTGGGCAAGCGCGAGGGGGTCTATCTGCTCGATGGCGGCCTGAAGGCCTGGCATGCAGCCGGGTTGCCGCTCAGCCTCGACCCGCCTGCGCATGAAGCCGGGCAATTCTGTGGCAAGCCTGACGCCAGCTTGGTGGTCAGCGCGCAGCAGTTGCAGGCGCAACTGCAATCACCGGACTTGACCTTGATCGATGCCAGGGCGCCTGCGCGCTTTCGAGGTGAGGTCGAGCCGATCGATCCCGTGGCGGGGCATATTCCGGGCGCA
Source organism: Gammaproteobacteria bacterium (assembly GCA_903970465.1). Lineage (GTDB taxonomy): Bacteria > Pseudomonadota > Gammaproteobacteria > Pseudomonadales > Pseudomonadaceae > Aquipseudomonas. The sequence goes on along the minus strand of CAJCIO010000001.1, from coordinate 43,200 downwards.
CGTTGCGCTGTATTTACCGACAACCTGGCAGCGGATGGGCGGTTTTTACCCGCCGATCAGTTGAAGGCTCGCTTCGAGAAGATTCTCGCAGGGCGCCCGGCCAGCACGTTGGTGTCTTACTGCGGGTCCGGGGTGACGGCCTGTCACAACCTGTTCGCGCTGTGCCTGGCGGGTTACCCGCTGGTGCCGCTGTATGCCGGCTCCTGGAGCGAGTGGATCACCGATCCGCAGCGGCCGCGGGCGACGGGAGACTGAGCGTCGAGCCCTTCGCCAGCCATTGCGGGATGCGCCGTTCGAGGTAGTAGGTCGGGTGTCGCAGGGTGCCGTCCACGAAGCCTACATGCCCGCCTCGAGCATGGCGCTCGAAGGTGGTGCCAGGCGCCAGCTCGTTTGGCGTCGGCAGGCTGTGGGGAAACACGAAAGGATCGTCCAGGGCTTGGATGATCAGTGTGCGAGTTCGGATATCCCCAAGAAAATAGCGGCTGGATGACTTGCGGTAGTAGTCCCGCGCATCGGCGAAGCCATGCAGGGGGGCCGTCACCCTTCCGTCGAAATCCCAGAAGGTGCGCATTTTTTCCAGCGACCCCAGGCCTGCCAGCTTCGCCAGCCCCTCTTTTTGCCCTTCGCGCTGGAATCGCGCCTGCTTGTCCCGCACGTAGGCCAGCATCGCGCGCATGAAGTGCGCCTGATAGATTTTCGAGAAGCCTTGACCGATACGGTCGGCGCACTGGTCGAGACGAAAGGGCACCGATACTGCCACGGCGCTTTCGAGCTGCGACTGGGTGCCGGTCTCGCCCAGATACTTGAGCAATACGTTGCCACCCAGAGAGTAGCCAACGGCGTAGAGCGGTGCCGACGGTCGGCGGGCACGCAGCAGCCTGATGACTTCGGCGAGATCATCGCTGGCACCGGAATGATAACTGCGGACCTGTAGATTGGGCTCGCCCGAGCAGCCGCGCCAGTTGATGGCAACACTGGCCCAGCCTTGGGCGGCCAGTGCCCGCTGCAAGCCGGCGACATAGGGTGAGTTGGAGGAGCCAGTGAGGCCGTGCAGCACGAGTACCAGCGGTGCATCGGTGGTGTGGGGGCCGTGCCAGTCGACGTCGATAAAATCGCCGTCCGCCAGCCACAGGCGCTCCCGGGACCGTTGCAGATGCACGGTAGGGCGCCACAGTGGCCCCCATAGAGTCTGCAGATGCGGATTGCCGAGCCCAAGCGCCGGCTGGAAAGGATCGGGCAACGCCATTGCTGTGTCAGCCACGATGGCTTTTATCCCCGCTGCCACAGCGCGTAGTACACCTGGCCGGCCTTTTTTTCGCGGTGCAGACGCCAGTTGGTGGGTAGCTCCAGGGTCGAAGGGGGTGTTTCGCTTTCAGTGTAGATCCATGCGTGTTGTGTCAGCCACTGGCGCTCCTCGAGCAAGGTGCAAGCGCTGGCCAGCAGTTGCTGATGGAAGGGCGGGTCGAGAAACACCAGGTCGAACGGCGTTGCAGGTTGGGTTTCGAGATGGCGCAAGGCGTCAGCTTGATGCAACTGGCCAACGCTGCATTTCAGCAGATCGAGGTTAGTGCGCAGCGCGCCGATGGCGGCAGCGTTGTTGTCCAGCGCGAGCCCCAGACTAGCGCCGCGCGACAGTGCCTCTAGATACAAGGCACCGCTGCCGGCGAACGGATCAAGTACCTTTGCGCCTTCGATATAGGGTGCCAGCCAATTGAAGAGCGTCTCGCGCACGCGATCCGGCGTCGGGCGCAGGCCAGGTGCGTCTGGGAAGCTCAGGCGGCGGCTGCGCCATTGGCCACCGATGATGCGCAGTTGACCCAGGCCGCCATGGACGGCCTTGGGAGTTTTGGGGGATGGGCTGGCCATTAGTGCTCCGGGACCCCGAGCGGTTGCTCGGTGGGCCTCTCAGTAGGGGGCGGCAATGGCTTTTGCGCGATGGTCGGGCCTGCCGTGACGATGACTAGTTTGTCGGCGTCCAGGTGCTTGTTCAATGCCGTTTTCACTTGATCGATGGTCAGTGCCTGGGATTGCTGCATGAAATCTTCGATGAAGGTCAACGGCAGGTCGTAGAAACCGATGGCGCCCAGTTGCCCAACGATACTGCCATTGCTGGCGTTGGACAGCGGGAAGCTGCCGGCCAGTTCGCGCTTGGCGTCATCCAGCTCCTTTTGCGTCGGCCCGGTCTGCAGGTAGTCGCGCAAGATGTCCTGCACCAGTTTCAGTGTGCCCTCGCTCAGTTCGGCGCGGGTCTGCAGGCTGATCATGAACGGGCCGCGAGCCTGCATGGCGGTGAACGCGGAGTACACGCCGTAGGTCAGGCCGCGTTTTTCCCGGACTTCGCTCATCAGCCGGGTGCCGAAGGCGCCGCCGCCAAGGATCTGATTGCCCATGGACAGCGCGGCGTAGTCCGGATCGTTACGGTCGATGCCCAGTTCGGCGAGCAGCAGGTGGGTCTGCTTGGAGGGGAATTCCAGATGGGTCAGGCCGGGCTTGGGTTCACTTGGCTCGGCAACCACCGCCAGATGCGGGCCCTTGGGCAGCGCCGACGACACTTGTTCGGCGATCGCGTGGGCGTCGTCCATCGACAGGTCGCCGACCAGCGCAATCACCGCATTGCCAGCGGCGTAGGCACGTTTGTGGAAGGCCTGAAGCTGGGCCAGGCTGATCGGTGGGATGGTCTGTGCCGTGCCGTCAGTGGCGTGGCTGTAAGGATGGGCACCGTAGAGCGCCTTGTACAGGGCCTGGCTGGCTTGCGCACCGGGGTTCTGTTTCTGGTATTCGAGGCCGGCGAGGATCTGATTCTTGATGCGCGCCAGCGAGTCGGACGGGAATGTCGGGTGGCCGACCACTTCGGCGAACAGCTTGAGCGCCGGGTCGCGCTTGTCGGGGGCGCTCAGGCTGCGCAGCGAAGCCACCGCCATGTCGCGATAGGCGCCATTGCTGAAGTCCGCACCCAGGCCTTCAAAGCCCTGGGCGATGGCTTCGACGTCTTTGCCCTTGACGCCTTCATTGAGCATGGCGTTGGTCAGCAGCGCCAGACCACCGGCGGTGCCGTCCTGGCTGCTGCCCGCGGCGAAGGTCACGCGCATATCAAACATCGGCAACTGAGGCGCTTCGACGAACAGCACCTTGCTGCCGTCCTTGGTCTGCCAGGTCTTGATGTCCAGCTTGCGGTGTTGCGGGGCCTTGCTGTCCAGCTCCTTGAGGGTCTGCAGGCCAGTGACCGGCGCAGGTGCGGATGCCGGCGCAGCCGCAGGCGCGGGTGGCGCCTCGTCGGCGTGGCCCGGCATGGCGGCAAATGAAGCGAGCAGGCTGGCGATCAGGGCGGTGCCCAGGCGGCGTGCGTGATGGGGCGTGATGCGCTCAATCATGAGCCTTTTCCTCGGGCAATACGTGGGCGACGCTCAAGCGCTCGCGGGTGAAATAGGTGCGTGCGGCGGTCTGGATGTCCGCGGGCGTGACGCTGTTGAGGTCATTCAGCTCGCTGTCCATAAGCTTCCACGACAGGCCGACGGTTTCGAGCTGGCCGATGGTGGTGGCCTGGCGACTGATGGAATCGCGACCGAAAACCAGGCCGGCGATGACTTCGGCGCGTACACGCTCAAGCTCCGCAGCGGTGGGCGGTTTGTCCTTGAGCTGATCGAGTATTCCCCAGAGGCCCTTCTCGACGTCGGCCAGGGTCTTTTTCTTTTGCGTGTTGGGTGTGGCAGACAGCATGAACAGCGTGTCGCCGCGGGTGAACGCGTCGTAGCTGGCAGAGGCGCCGGACACCAGTTCGGAGCCGCGCTCCAGCTGGGTGGACAGCCGCGCGCTGTAGCCGCCGTCGAGCAAGGCAGTGATCAGGCGCAGGGCCTGCACGCCGCGTGGGTCCTTGGCGGTGGCCAGGCTGGGCACGTTGAAAGCCAGCATCAGGCTAGGCAGCTCGGTGCGCACATGCAGGGTGATCTGGCGTTCGCCTGGCTCGGAGACTTCCAGCGGGATTTTCGCCGGCGGTGTGGCGCGCCGCGCGATACCGCCGAAGAAGCGCTGGGCCAGAGCCTTGACGTCATCGGGATTGACATCGCCGACCACCACCAGAGTGGCGTTGTTGGGCACGTACCAGGATTCGTACCAGTGGCGCAGCTCCTCGACCTTCATGCGCTCGAGGTCGGCCATCCAGCCAATGGTCGGGGTGTGATAGCCGCTGGCGGGGTACGCCATGGCCTTGAAGGCCTCGAAGGCCTTGGCGCTTGGCTGGTCATCGGTGCGCAGGCGGCGCTCTTCCTTGATGACTTCGATTTCCTTGGTGAATTCTTCCGGCGGCAGGCGCAGGGTGGCCATGCGGTCGGCTTCGAGCTCAAAGGCCACCGGCAGGCGGTCCTTGGCCATTACTTGGTAATAGGCGGTGTAGTCGTCGCTGGTGAAGGCGTTTTCCTGGGCGCCCAGGTCGCGAAGCACGCGGGAGGACTCGCCTGGGCCCATTTTGCTGCTGCCCTTGAACATCATGTGCTCGAGGGCGTGGGAAAGGCCGGTCTGGCCGGGGGTTTCGTAGCTCGATCCGACCTTGTACCAGATCTGCGAAACCACCACGGGTGCACGGTGATCCTCGCGCACGACGACCTTGAGGCCATTGTCGAGTGTGAACTCGGAGGTGGGTTGGGGATCGGCGGCAAAAGCGGCGAGTGGCAGGCAAAAAGTACCGAGCAGCAGACCGGCAGCGCGGCGGGCAAGATCATTCATTCGATTTTGAACCTGTAAGGCTGCCCGCTTGGCCTTAGCGTCAGTGGGCGAGGAGGTGCTAGGATACTGATCCGGCTCGCTGGCGACCATGCCTGATGTGAAAGCGGGCCTGCGATCATCTTGTCAGGATGTAACGCGTGAACGAGCCGGGTAAAAAGCAGTCTGTTCTGCGATATCAGAATTTCCAGAGGCGCCGCATTGGCGCGTCGCTACCGTGAGATAGCCGTCCTCCATGTTTGGTTCCAACGACGACAAGAAGACTCCGCCACCGGCTGGAGAGAAGAAAGGCCTGTTCGGATGGCTGCGTAAAAAACCGCAGGAAACCCCGCCCGAGCCGCCGCAAGCCCCTGTGACTACTGAGGCCCCCGAGACGCCCGAGACGCCCGAGACGCCTGAACTGGCGGTCGAGGTTGCGCCCGAGCCGGCGTTGGTAGCGGCCCCGCCTGCTGCCGCGCCGATTGTCCAGGCTGAGCCTGTGGCAAGTGGTCTGGTGTTGCCGGTGCCCGAGGAGCCTGTGGCGCTGGTGCCGGATATCGAGGCCGAGCCTGTCGCGCCGTCGATCCCCCCTGTCGCCCTGGCGGCGCCGCCAGAAACTACGGCGGCACCGCTGGTCGAACTCGCGCCGACGCCAAGCGACCTGACTCCGGCGCCCGTGGCTGAGGCTGCACCGGTGGCATCGCCTGCTCCGGCGGCGGTCGAACAGCCAGTACCCTTGGCCCCGGTCGCTCCGGCAGTGGTCCAACAGCCCGCGCCAGCGGTTCCGGTGGTTGCGCGGACCGTATCCGAGCCCGTCATCGTGCCCGTCGTTCGGTCGCCTGCTACCGCTGAATCCACTGGAGCGCCCGCTGCAGCCCCGGCCCCAGTGTCTGCCGAGCCTGCCAAAGGCGGTTTCTTCGCCCGGCTCAAACAGGGCCTGAGCAAGACCAGCGCCAGCCTCGGCGAGGGCATGGCCAGCCTGTTCCTCGGCAAAAAAGCCATCGACGACGATTTGCTCGACGAGCTCGAGACCCGTTTGCTGACCGCCGACGTCGGCGTCGAAGCCACCAACCTGATCATCGGGAACCTGACGCAGAAGGTCGCGCGCAAGCAGTTGACCGACAGCGATGCCCTGTACGCGTCGTTGCAGGCCGAACTGTCGGCCCTGCTCAAGCCTGTCGAGCAACCGCTGGTGATCCCGGCGCAGCAAAAGCCTTTCGTGATTCTGGTGGTGGGCGTCAATGGCGCCGGCAAGACCACGACCATTGGCAAGCTGGCGAAAAAACTTCAGGGTGAAGGCAAGAAAGTCATGCTGGCCGCCGGCGATACCTTCCGCGCTGCCGCCGTCGAGCAATTGCAGGTGTGGGGCGAGCGCAATCGTATCCCGGTGATCGCCCAGCACACTGGCGCCGACTCCGCTTCGGTAATCTTCGATGCCGTGCAGGCCGCCACCGCTCGTGGTGTCGACGTGCTGATCGCCGATACCGCCGGGCGCCTGCACACCAAAGATAACCTGATGGAAGAATTGAAAAAGGTGCGCCGTGTGATCGGCAAGCTGGACGAGTCTGCGCCGCACGAGGTGCTGCTGGTGCTGGACGCCGGTACTGGCCAGAACGCCATCAACCAGGCCAAGCAGTTCAACCAGACCGTGTCCTTGACCGGGCTGGCGTTGACCAAGCTCGACGGTACCGCCAAGGGCGGGGTGATCTTCGCCCTGGCCAAGCAGTTCGGCCTGCCGATCCGCTACATCGGTGTGGGTGAAGGTATCGACGACCTGCGTACCTTCGAAGCCGAGCCCTTCGTCCAGGCCCTCTTCGCAGAACGGGAACGCTCATGATTCGATTCGAACAGGTTGCCAAGCGCTATCCCAATGGCCATGTCGGCCTGCACGAGCTGAGTTTCCGAGTTCGCCGTGGCGAATTTCTGTTCGTGACGGGTCACTCCGGTGCCGGCAAGAGCACTCTGCTGCGCCTGTTGCTGGCCATGGAGCGGCCGACCAGTGGCAAATTGCTGTTGGCCGGGCAGGATCTGGGGCAGATCACCAACGCGCAGATTCCATTCTTGCGTCGGCAGATCGGCGTGGTCTTCCAGAATCACCAGCTCCTGTTCGATCGCACGGTGTTCAACAACATCGCCTTGCCGCTGCAGATCCTTGGCCTGTCCAAGCCCGAGATCGCCAAACGTGTCGATTCGGCGCTGGAGCGTGTGGCCCTGGCGGACAAGGCCGAGCTGTACCCCGGCGACCTGTCCACCGGGCAGCAGCAACGCGTCGGTATCGCCCGTGCGATCGTCCACCGCCCAGCCTTGCTGCTGGCGGATGAACCCACCGGTAACCTCGACCCGCGGCTGGCTGCGGAGATCATGGGCGTATTCGAAGACATCAATCGCCTGGGCACCAGCGTGCTGATCGCCAGTCACGACCTGGCCCTGATCGCGCGTATGCGCCATCGCATGCTGACCTTGCAGCGCGGCCGCTTGATCGGTGACGGGGAGGCCGGCCAATGAGTGCGACACGTAGCCCTAAAGTCTCGGATCGTGTGGCGCCCAAGCCTGTCGATCAGGAACCCCAGAAGAAAAAACCGCACAACGACGACGACGGCCCGGCGTTCAGCCAGCTGTTTCACGCCTGGATCGAAAACCACCGTGCCAGCTTGCTGGACAGCTTGCGACGTTTGGCCAAGCAGCCCATCGGCAGTTTTTTCACCTGTCTGGTGATGGCAGTGGCGTTGAGCCTGCCCATGGGGCTGTCGTTGCTGCTCAAGAACGTCGAGCGGCTGGGTGGCTCCTGGCAGCGTGCGGCGCAGATATCCCTGTATATGGACCTCAACGCGAGCGACAGCGATGGTCAGGCGCTGGTGGCCAAGGCCAAGGCCCTGGGTGGCGTGGCGGACGCCGAGTACATCGACAAGAAGCGCGCCCTCGATGAGTTCCAGCAGCAATCCGGGCTAGGCGAAGCAATCAAGGAACTGCCGCAGAACCCCTTGCCTGGGGTCGTGGTGGTGACGCCACTCGAGGTCGACAAGGCCGCGCTGGAGTCGTTGCGCCAGACCCTGTCGGAGCTGCCTAGCGTGCAGCAGGCACAGTTGGACCTGGTATGGGTCGAGCGGCTCGCGGCGATTCTCAAGCTGGGGGATCGATTCGTCTTCGGGTTGACGGTATTGCTGGTGGCGGCTTTGCTGCTAGTAATTGGTAACACTATTCGTCTGCACATCGAAAATCGTCGCATCGAGATCGAAGTGATCAAGCTGGTGGGCGGTACCGATAGCTATGTGCGCAGGCCCTTCTTGTACATGGGCGCCTTGTACGGGCTGGGTGCAGGAATTCTTTCATGGGGCATACTGGCATTTGGCCTTGACTGGCTGAACGGCGCGGTGGTCGGGCTTTCCGGCCTCTACGGAAGTGACTTTGCCCTGGGCGGAGTACCCCCCTCGGACGGACTGTCCCTATTGCTAGGAGCAGTGCTGTTAGGGTATATCGGTGCATGGATTGCGGTGGCGCGTCATTTGCGAGAACTGGCGCCACGCTAATTATTTTCACAGTACTTACGTCCCTTCAGCATGTGGGAACTTGGTTCTCGGTTCCCTGTCCTATTTGCAGTGCTGAACTGCACGAGTCACGTGAGTCGGAGGTTTTTGTATGACCACTTCGTTGCAACCTGCTTATGCCTTGGTCCCGGGTGCGAACCTGGAGGCCTATGTGCACACGGTGAACAGCATTCCACTGCTGACACCCGAGCAGGAGCGTTCACTGGCCGAGAGTCTATTTTACGAACAGGATCTAGGGGCGGCTCGGCAGATGGTGCTCGCCCACCTGCGTTTCGTTGTACATATCGCTCGTAGCTATTCCGGATATGGCCTGGCGCAAGCCGACCTGATCCAGGAAGGCAACGTCGGCCTGATGAAGGCGGTCAAGCGCTTCAACCCTGAAATGGGTGTGCGGCTTGTGTCGTTTGCTGTGCACTGGATCAAGGCTGAAATCCACGAGTTCATCCTGCGTAACTGGCGGATCGTCAAGGTCGCGACCACCAAGGCTCAGCGCAAGCTGTTCTTCAATCTGCGCAGCCAGAAAAAGCGCTTGGCCTGGCTGAACAATGAAGAAGTGCACCGTGTGGCTGAAAGTCTGGGCGTAGAGCCTCGTGAAGTGCGCGAGATGGAAAGCCGTCTGACGGGCCAGGACATGGCCTTCGATCCGGCCGCGGAAGCGGACGACGACAGTGCCTTCCAGTCGCCTGCCAACTATCTTGAAGACCACCGCTACGATCCGGCGCGTCAGTTGGAGGATGCTGACTGGAGCGACAATTCCAACAGCAACCTGCACGAAGCGCTGGAAGTATTGGACGACCGCAGCCGCGACATTCTCTATCAGCGCTGGTTGGCTGAAGAGAAAGCCACGTTGCACGAGTTGGCTGAAAAGTACAACGTGTCGGCCGAACGGATTCGTCAGCTGGAAAAAAGCGCGATGAACAAGCTCAAGGTGTCGATCGCTGCGTAAGCGTTGAGCTTGAAAGTTAAAAAGCCCTGACACTGTTCAGGGCTTTTTTGTGGTCCATCCCAAAAATCGGCTACTGCGCCCAAGGCGCCTTGCGCGAGTCGTTCAGCCGCAGCAGGTAATCGTCTCCACCCAATTGCCCCATCTGCTGGCGAATCCAGCCGGCTCGACGCTGTACATAGGCGCTGGGGCGGCTGGCGCTCCAGTTGCGCGGGTTGGGCAACACGGCGGCCAGATAGCTGGCCTGCTGGCGCGACAAGGTGGCCGCGTTCACACCAAAGTGATGCTGCGCGGCGGCCTGAGCGCCGAACACGCCGTCGTCCCATTCTGCGCTGTTGAGGTACACCTCGAGAATCCGCTGCTTGGGCCACAGCACCTCGATCAATACCGTGAACCAGGCTTCAAGACCCTTGCGCACGTAGCTGCGCCCGGACCACAGGAATACGTTCTTGGCCACTTGCTGGCTGATGGTACTGGCGCCGCGGACCGTGCCGCCTTGCTCGTTATGCAGGAAAGCCGCTTGAATGGCTGGCAGATCGAAGCCCCAGTGTTCCGCGAAGTGCTGGTCTTCGCCGGCGATGACGGCCACCTTGAGGTCGTCGGAGATCTTCGACCAGGGCTGCCAACTGCGCTGCAGGTCAATGGGCTGGCCATCGGTCAGGGATTCGATCTTGCGCTCGACCATCAGCATGGTCCCCGGCGGCGGGATCCAGCGGAACGCCAGGACCAGGAGGACGCTGCCGACAGCGAACCAGAGCAGGGCTTTTTTGAGGCGATGCAGAAGGGTACGCAGCATGGATAGGCTTGGCCAAAGCGGGTGAGCGGGCCATTATACAGACCCTGTGCCTCAACACCTGTCCCCGGAGTTTCCAGATGCTTCGCAGTTTTTTGCTGTTGGCGGCTTTTTTCGGCTTTACCGGCGTTGGCCTCGGCGCCTTTGCCGCCCACGGGCTCAAGGATCGCTTGAGCACGGATTACCTGGCAGTGTTCCACACCGGCGTCACCTACCAGTTGATCCACGCCCTGGCACTGCTGGCGGTCGCCATCCTTTGCGCCCAGGTGCCTGGGCGCCTCATGAATTGGGCAGGGGTATTGTTCTGCGTGGGCATCGTGCTGTTTTCCGGCAGCCTCTATACGTTGACCCTGACTGGGATTGGCAAGCTGGGCATCATCACGCCATTCGGCGGCTTGGCGTTTCTTGCTGGCTGGGTATGCCTGGGTTTGGCGGCGTGGCGGTTGGGCTGATCACGAACCTCGGGTCAACCCTGTGGTAAGGGGGGCTTGATCCCGATAGGCCATAATTGACACGCCGCAGTGAGGCAGTCCCGGCCTCTCGGGAGCAAGCCTCCTCTGCACAGGGTTGACCGATCCATCGGCGTCATCCTTGCCCAAGACGAATGGTGCCCCCGCATCTTGGTCATCGGCAGTGATCGGGCTAGAATGCCCCCCCTTGAAAATAATGGCTGCCAGTCGCATGCGTATCCAGCTGAACGGTGAACCCTACGAACTGCCCGACGGCGAGACCGTCGCGGCGCTGCTTGTGCGTCTGGAGTTGACCGGGCGCCGCGTGGCCGTCGAGCTCAACCTGGACATCGTGCCGCGCAGCCATCATGCCGCGACCGCCCTCAGTGAAGGCGATCAGGTCGAAGTGGTGCACGCCATCGGTGGCGGCTAGGCTGTCCCTTCGCTCGCTACGCCCTTACACCTCAACCGCAAGAGGATGACCGATGAGCAACGCTCGCACTGACAAGCCTTTCACCCTGGCCGGTCGCACCTACGGGTCGCGCCTGCTGGTCGGTACCGGCAAATACCGCGACATGGAACAGACCCGCCTGGCTATCGAGGCCTCGGGCGCCGAAATCGTCACCGTCGCCGTGCGCCGGACCAACATCGGGCAAAATCCGGGTGAGCCGAACCTGCTGGATATCCTGCCGCCGGATCGTTACACCATTCTGCCTAACACCGCAGGTTGCTATGACGCGATCGAGGCCGTGCGCACCTGCCGCCTGGCCCGTGAACTGCTCGACGGCCACAAGCTGGTCAAGCTTGAAGTGCTGGCTGACCAGAAAACCCTGTTCCCTAACGTGATCGAAACCCTTAAGGCCGCCGAAGTGCTGGTCAAGGACGGTTTCGACGTCATGGTGTACACCAGCGACGACCCGATCATCGCGCGCCAGCTGGCAGAAATCGGCTGCATCGCCGTGATGCCGCTGGCGGGCCTGATTGGTACCGGCCTGGGCATCTGCAATCCGTACAACCTGCAGATCATCCTCGAAGAAGCCAAGGTCCCTGTGCTGGTGGATGCCGGTGTCGGTACCGCGTCCGATGCCACCATCGCCATGGAGCTGGGCTGTGAAGCCGTGTTGATGAACTCGGCGATCGCCCATGCCCAGGACCCGATTCTGATGGGCGAAGCCATGAAGCACGCGATCATCGCCGGGCGCATGGCCTACCTCGCCGGCCGCATGCCGAAAAAACTCTATGCCAGCGCATCCTCGCCGCTGGATGGCCTGATCAAGTAAGAGCCGTTGATGACTGAATCAAACGAAACGCCGAACACCGTAGAAGACGCAGACGAGTCCAAACATCGCCGCATCAAGAGTTTTGTAATGCGCGCCGGGCGCATGACCGAAGGCCAGCAAAAGGGCCTGGACCAGGGCACGCCGCTGTTCGTCCTGCCGTTGGCCGATGCGCCAGTGGACTATGATCAGGTATTCGGTCGTTCGGCCCCACGCTCCCTGGAAATCGGCTTCGGCATGGGCCACTCGCTGCTGGAAATGGCGGCTGCTGCACCGGAGCAGGACTTTATTGGTGTGGAAGTGCACCGGCCGGGTGTCGGCGCGCTGCTCAACGGCGTGCTGACCCAAGGTCTGACCAACCTGCGTGTCTACGATTGCGACGCGATCGAAGTGCTGAACCGCTGCATCGCCGACAACAGTCTCGATCGCTTGATGCTTTTCTTCCCTGACCCGTGGCACAAGAGCCGTCATCACAAGCGCCGTATCGTTCAGGCGTCCTTTGCCGAGCGGGTGCGCAGCAAGCTCAAGCCAGGCGGCGTGTTGCACATGGCCACTGACTGGGAACCCTACGCCGAGTACATGCTGGAAGTGATGAGCGTGGCGCCCGGTTATCGCAACCTGGCCGAAGACGGCAAGTGCGTGCCACGCCCGGCCGAGCGTCCGGTGACCAAGTTCGAGCGCCGCGGCGAGCGGCTGGGGCATGGGGTGTGGGACTTGAAGTTCGAGAAGGTTGACTGAAATCGTTCAAGGCTTGCTGGCCCCTTCGCGGGCAAGCCTTGCTCCTACAGAGTCGCTAGATCCAGCGTCGTATACCTGTGGGAGCGGGCTCTGACCCACATGGGGGGGCTTGGGCCTTCAGCGTCTATCGGCAACCACGCCGATCAACACCAGCACCACCAACAGCACCGGCGCCAGGCTGTAGTTGTTGAACTGGCTCAGCCCGCGGATCACCCAGGGCGTCACGTAGATCAGCGCCGCGCCGCTACCCACCGCACACACCAGCGCCATCACCGGCACCCGCAGCGCTCCGGCCAATGCACCCAGGCGGCCTTCGATCCAGCCTTTGAAGTCGGCGCCGAACAGCACCAGCAGACAGCCCACCAACGCCAAAGCGATCTCCGAGATGTGGCTGCGGCTCCAGCGAGACATGGACGCCAGCAGGTCGAGAACAAAATCCATGGGTAATCCTTAGGTCAAGAAATACTGCAGCAGATCGTTGAGGAACAGCTGTCCCCGTGGGGTCGCAGCCAGGCGCGACGGTTCGACCTGCAAAAGGCCTTTTTGTTCGGCCTCGCGGCGCGCATGAGCCAGGCTATGCAGCTCCAGCCCGGTGCGCAGATGATACAGCTCGGCCTCCACGCCATCGGTCAGGCGCAAGGCATTCATCAGGAATTCGAACGGCAGCTCGTCGTCTGTCAGCGCTTTGTTGCCCGCCTGAAACGGCTTGGCCGGATTCAGATAGTCCTTGGGCAGCCGGGTTTTCCAGGTGCGCAGGATGCTGCCGTCCGGGTTGCTGAGCTTGCCGTGGGCACCGGCACCGATCCCGATAAAGTCGCCGAAGCTCCAGTAGTTGAGGTTGTGCCGCGCCGGGCGCCCTGGCTGGGCGTAGGCGGAGACTTCGTACTGGGCGAAGCCATGGCTTGCCAGCAGCGCCTGGCCGGCCTCCTGGATGTCCCAGAGGGTGTCATCCTCGGGCAGCAAGGGCGGCTGATTCCAGAACACCGTGTTCGGCTCCAGGGTCAGCTGATACCAGGACAAATGGGTCGGCGCCATGGCGATGGCTTGGCGCAGGTCGCCCAGCGCATCGTCAAGGGACTGATCGGGCAGCCCGTGCATGAGGTCGAGATTGAAGTTGTCGAAGCCAGCCTTGCGCGCCATGTCTGCGGCGCGGATTGCTTCGTCACCATTGTGGATGCGGCCCAGCGCTAGCAGCTTGGCTTCCTGGAAGCTCTGGATACCGATCGACAGGCGATTGATGCCCAGCCCGCGATAGGCGACGAACTTGTCCTGCTCGAAAGTGCCCGGGTTGGCTTCCAGAGTGATCTCGATGTCCGACGCGAACGGAATTCGCAACTCGACCCCGGCCAGCAAACGCCCCAGTGCCTTTGCGCTGAACAGACTGGGTGTGCCGCCACCGAAGAAGATCGACGTCAGCGGTCGGCCGTAGACGGCCGGCAAGTCTTGATCGAGATCGGCCAACAGGGCATCCACGTATTCTTCCTCGGGCAGCACCGCGCTGGCCGTATGCGAGTTGAAATCGCAATACGGGCATTTGCGTACGCACCAGGGGATGTGGATGTACAGCGACAGCGGCGGCAACTGCGGCAGCCCCGGGCGTGGTGCCTGCGAGGAAAACCCGCTGGCGCCAAGGTGCAGAGTATGGGTGTCGCCGGTCATTCCTGTTCCAGGCTCAAACGCTGACGCAGGATGGCCATGGCCCGAGCCCGATGGCTCAGCAGGTTCTTTTCGCTGGGGCTCAGTTCGGCGCTCGAGCAACTGCGCTCTGGTACCCAGAACAGGGGGTCATAGCCAAAGCCGTGGTCGCCGCTGGCCGCGTGCAGGATGCGCCCGTGCCACAGGCCTTCGCAGAGAATCGGCAGCGGGTCTTCGGCGTGCCGAACCAAGGCCAGCACGCAGACGAACTGCGCGCCGCGTTCGGCCTCGGGTACGGCCTTGAGGGCGTCCAGCAGCTTGGCGTTATTGGCGGCGTCGCCTTTGCCGTCGGCGTAGCGCGCAGAATAGATGCCCGGCGCGCCGCCGAGGTAATCCACCGCCAGCCCTGAGTCGTCGGCCAACGCCGGCAGCCCGGAGATACGCGCGGCGCTGCGGGCCTTGAGGATGGCGTTTTCGACGAACGACAGACCGGTTTCTTCGGGTTCTACCTGGCTGAACTCGCCGATCGAGCGCAGTTGCACCGCGTCGCCGAGCATGGCCTGGAGTTCCTTGAGCTTGCCGGGGTTATGGCTGGCCAATACGAGTTGCTTGAAATTCATGAGGTTGCCTTGTAGCGATGGGGCTTGCCCCGAAAAATATCGCAAACGACCGCAGCGCTACACCGCGACCTGATGAGCCTGCAGACCAGGGCTCTGGACCCGATAGATACCGATCTCCCCTAACAGATTAGGCCATAGCTTGCTGGCCCACCCGTGGCGGTGCTGCTGATCGACGGCCAGGCGGTCGAGAACCTGCGCGGTGCGTTCCTGGCACAACGCCTCGAAATCCTTGAAGGTGCAGAAGTGGATGTTCGGCGTGTTGTACCAGGTGTACGGGAGAAAATCCGACACTGGCATCCGGCCCTTGCTCGCCAGGTACCAGCGGCAGCGCCAGTGGCCGAAATTGGGGAAGGTGATGATGCACTGGCGACCGACACGGAGCATTTCGTCGAGGATCCGATCCGGATACTCCACGGCTTGCAGCGCCTGGGTCATGACCACCACGTCGAAACTGTTGCTGGCGAAATTGCCCAGGCCCTTGTCGAGGTCCTGTTCGATCACGTTGATGCCTTTGCGCACGCATTCGGTGATGTTGTCGGCATCGATTTCCAGCCCGTAGCCGCTCACCTGCTTGTGGTCGCGCAGCCAGGCCAGCAGTTCGCCGTCGCCGCAGCCCAGGTCGAGCACGCGGCTGCCGGCGGGGATCCAGTCCTGGATGATTTCTAGATCAGCTCGCATGGCAGCCTCAGAGTTCGATTCGGTTCATGTAGCTGGTGAACGCCTGCAGATAGCGCGGGATCGGGATCAGGAAGGCGTCATGGCCTTGCGGTGCATCGATCTCCAGGTAGCAGACGTTCTTTTTCGCCGCCATCAGCGCATCCACCAGTTCCCGCGAACGGGCCGGCGAGAAGCGCCAGTCGGTGGTGAACGACATCACGCAGAAATCCGCCGTGACATTGGCGAACGTCTTGGCCAGGTTGTCGTTGTGGGCCGCGGCGGGGTCGAAGTAGTCCAGCGCCTTGGTCATCAGCAGATAGGTGTTGGCGTCGAAGCGCCCGGAAAACTCTTCACCCTGATAACGCAGGTAGCTTTCGACCTGGAACTCGACGCTGTGAAAGTCGTAGTTGAGTTTTTCGCTCTTGAGGCCACGGCCGAATTTCTCGCCCATGGAGTCATCTGACAGGTACGTGATGTGGCCGACCATGCGCGCCAGCATCAAGCCCCGCTTGGGGATCACTCCCCTCTCCTGGAACGAACCGCCATGGAACTCGGGATCGGTAAGGATCGCCTGGCGTGCGACTTCGTTGAAGGCGATGTTCTGCGCCGAGAGCTTGGGCGCGGAGGCGATAGCCAAGCAGTGGCGTACGCGATCCGGGTAACTGATGGTCCACTGCAGCGCCTGCATGCCACCCAGGCTGCCACCCACTACGGCGGCCCATTGACGCACGCCCAGCAAGTCGGCGAGGCGCGCCTGGCTGTGGACCCAGTCTTCGACGGTGAGTACCGGAAAATCGGCGCCGAAGGGCTTGCCGGTGTCCGGATTCAGGCTGCTGGGGCCGGTGGAACCGTTGCAGCCGCCCAGGTTGTTGAGGCTGACCACAAAGAACCTGGTGGTGTCGATCGGCTTGCCCGGCCCGATGCAGCTGTCCCACCAGCCCGGTTTGCGGTCTTCGCTGGAATGAAAACCGGCCGCATGGTGATGGCCCGACAGCGCGTGGCAGATGAGCACGGCGTTGCTGGCAGCGGCGTTGAGCGTGCCATAGGTTTCGTAGATGAGGTCGTAGGCGGGCAACGAACGGCCGCAGGCCAAGGCCAGGGGCTCGCTGAAGTGAGCCAGCTGAGGTGTGACTAATCCGACGGAATCTTCGGGGAAGACAGTGGGCATCGACCCTGCTCTCGCATAAATGAGGCGTAAGTCTAAAGACCGCTGCCCTTAGCGGCAAGCGAAGCTGGTGGGCTTGAGTCGCGAGCCCATCCCCCTGTGGGAGGGGGCTCTGCCCGCGAAACCTTTAACCGCTTCGCGGGCAGAGCCCCCTCCCACAAGGATATGGAGGCTCGTTAAACCAGCAACCGCAGGATATCCGGCATGCCGCTCATGGCTGCGAGGTTGTTGATCACCAGCATGTCCAGCAGCTTGAGCACCATGAATGCCAGGATCGGCGAGATGTCCAGGCCACCAAGGCTCGGCACGATACGGCGGAACGGCGCCAACGCCGGCTCGCAGATCTGGTTGACCAGCTCGGCACCGGGATTGTGACTGCCCTGGGCGACCCAGGAGAGGATCACGCTGATGATCATCGCCCAGAAAAAGATCTTCAGGAACAGCGCGGTCACACCAATGATCGACCATACCAGCATCTGCACGGCCAGCGCGCCTGCCGAGGGGGCGTAGGGAGGGCCGAAAGTGCCGCCGGCCAGCAGATAGGTCAGAGTCATCAACAGGTACTGAACGATCAACGCCAGGACCAGCGAGGACATGTCCAGGCCAAACAGGCTGGGGATCACCTTGCGCAGCGGCCGCAGCAGCGGCTGGGTTGCACGCACGATGAACTGGCTGAGGGGGTTGTAGAAGTCCGCCCGCACCAGTTGCAGGACAAAGCGCAGCAGCACGATCAGCAGATACAGGCTGCCGATGGTCTGTATTACGTAAATTGCAGCGGTGTTCAATCCAATCATCATCGACTCCTCAGTTGCCCAACTGCTCGGCGAGCTCTGCCGATCGGTGTGCGGCGGCGCTCAGCGCCTTTTCTACCAGTGCTTCAAAGCCATCGGCCTGGAAACTCTTGATGGCGGCTTCGGTGGTACCGGCAGGTGATGTCACGCGGCGGCGCAGCTCGGCGGCATCGACATCACTGTTGATTGCCATGTGCGCGGCGCCGAGGGCGGTCTGCAGGGTCAGCTTCGCGGCGGTCTCTTTCGGCAGGCCGAGCTTGACGCCGGCGGCGGTCATGGCCTCGATCAGCAGGAAGAAATACGCCGGGCCGCTGCCGGAGACGGCCGTGACGGCGTCCAGTTGCTGTTCTTCATCGAGCCACAGCGCCACGCCAACGGCCGACAGCAGCTGTTCGGCCTGCTGGCGTTGCTCTGCGGTCACCAGTGCAGTGGCGTACAGGCCGCTGACGCCCTGGCGTACCAGCGCCGGGGTGTTGGGCATGCAGCGCACGATGGGCTGCTGGCCGAGCCAGCGGGTCATGCTGGCGCAGTTGATGCCGGCGGCCACGGAGACCACCAGTTGGCCAGGCTGCAGATGGGGGCGCAGGCTTTCGCACACGGCCTTCATTACCTGCGGCTTGACCGCGATCAGCACCACGTCGGCGCCGTCGATGGCCTGGGCGTTGTCGGCGAAGGTTTCAATGCCGTGCTCGGCGCTGATCCGCGCGCGGGTTTCATCACCCGGGTCGCAGGCACGGATCTGCGCGGCTTCGACGCCCTGGGCGCGCATGCCGCCAATCAGGCTGGCAGCCATGTTGCCGGCGCCAATAAACGCAATACGGGTCTTGCTCATGACTGATCCTTGAAAAGAAGGTGGGAGCGCATCATCAGGGCTGGCCATAGTCGCGGGCACCAAACAGCGCGGTACCGATGCGCACCCAGGTCGCGCCTTGGGCAACGGCGGATTCCAGGTCGTGGCTCATGCCCATGGAGAGCGTGTCTAGCGGCAGATTCAGGTCTTCCTGCAAACGTCGTACGGTGGCGAAGGCCGCGTCTTGTGCCGCGCGGTCCTCAGTGGGCTCGGGGATCGCCATGAGCCCACGTAGACGCAGATTTGGCAGCGCCGCAATGGCTGCCGCCAAGGCAGGCAAGTCGGCCGCAGTACAACCGGACTTGCTGGCCTCGCCACTGACGTTCACCTGAATGCAGATATTCAGCGGTGCCATGCCAGCAGGACGTTGTTCGGACAAGCGTTGAGCAATTTTCAGGCGATCCACGGAATGCACCCAGTCGAAATGTTCGGCGATGGGCCGCGTCTTGTTTGACTGAATGGGGCCGATGAAATGCCAACTCAAGGGCAGGTCGGCCAATTGCGTCTGTTTCTCGAGGGCTTCCTGCAGATAATTTTCGCCAAAATCCTGGATGCCGGCGGCGTGGGCCTCGCGCACCGCCTCGGCGGGCTTGGTCTTGCTCACTGCCAGCAGGCCTACGGCGGCAGTTTCACGACCGGCTGCCTGGGCGGCTGCATTAATTCGCGCGCTTACCGATAAAACGTTGTCTGCTATCGTGGACATAGATTTTTGCCAGTGGATCCGAGGGTCTGCGGCATTCTACCTGCTTGTCCGTATTTGGGGAGTCTCATGGACATTACCGAGCTGTTGGCTTTCAGTGCGAAACAAGGTGCATCCGACCTCCACCTGTCGGCCGGCCTGCCGCCGATGATCCGCGTGGATGGCGATGTGCGCCGTATCAACCTGCCGGCGCTGGACAAGAAGACCGTCACCGATCTGATCTACGACATCATGAACGATCGTCAGCGCAAGGACTTCGAGGAGTTCATGGAGACTGACTTTTCCTTCGAGGTGCCGGGCGTGGCGCGCTTTCGGGTCAACGCGTTCAACCACAATCGTGGCGCAGGTGCGGTGTTCCGAACCATCCCGTCCAAGGTACTGAGCATGGAAGACCTGGGCATGGGGGATGTGTTTCGGCGCATTGCCGACGTGCCGCGCGGTCTGGTGCTGGTGACCGGCCCGACCGGCTCGGGCAAATCGACCACCCTGGCGGCGATCATCGACTACCTCAACGCCAACAAGCACCACCACATCCTCACCGTGGAGGACCCGATCGAGTTCGTCCACGAGTCGAAGAAGTGTCTGGTCAACCAGCGCGAGGTGCACCGCGACACCTTGGGGTTCTCCAATGCCCTGCGCTCGGCGTTGCGTGAAGACCCGGATGTGATCCTGGTGGGCGAGATGCGCGACCTGGAGACCATTCGTCTGGCCCTGACGGCGGCGGAGACTGGCCACTTGGTGTTTGGCACCTTGCACACCACCTCGGCGGCGAAAACCATCGACCGGGTGGTCGACGTTTTCCCGGCCGAAGAAAAGTCCATGGTCCGCTCGATGCTATCGGAATCGTTGCAGGCGGTGATTTCCCAGACTCTGCTGAAGAAGATCGGGGGCGGGCGGGTCGCTGCTCACGAAATCATGATCGGCACACCGGCAATCCGCAATTTGATCCGCGAGGACAAGGTAGCGCAGATGTATTCGGCCATTCAGACCGGTGGCTCGATCGGCATGCAGACGCTGGACGCCTGTCTGAAGGATCTGCTGAGCAAAGGGATCATCGCGCGGGAGAGTGCGCGGGAGAAGGCGAAGACGCCGGATAATTTCTAGAGGTAAAGGCGTAAAGCTTCGCGGGCAAGCCTTGCTCCCACAGGTGTATGACTCAGTATCAGTCAACTCTGTGGGAGCAAGGCTTGCCCGCGAAGCTTTTGATATCAGCGTTGGCTCAGGCGCAACACCGGGGCTTGTTTCTGCTTGGGCAATACACGCTTGGCGACGACGTAATGCTCATCCCAATACGGCTTGTCGAGTGTGTCGATAGACACGTTCTTGCCGGTGCGCGGGGCGTGGATGAAGCGGTCGTTACCCAGGTAGATTGCCACATGGTTGACCTGACGCCCTTCGATGTTGAAGAACAGCAGATCGCCTGGCTTCAAGTCCTTGCGATCGACTTTCTGGCCGTGACCTTCAGCCATGGCGTTGGAGGTGCGCGGCAAGTCCACCGAACGTACATCCTTGAAGGCATATTTGACCAACCCGCTGCAGTCGAAGCCTTTCTTCGGGGTGGTGCCACCATACACATACGGGGTACCGAGCATGTTCACGGCGCGGCTGAGGACTTCGCTGCTCTGCTTGGTGGACATCTGTGCGGCGGTGTTACGGGCCGACACCAGCGACTCGCTGTGCTTGCCGCGACGGATCGGCTGGCTTGGGCCGTTCAACTGTGCAGAGAGTTCGGCAACCTTGGCATCGATCGCCTCGTTGGCGGCCTGGGCGTCGGCGGCGGCCTCCAGCTTGCGCAGTTCTTTGTCTTTCACGCTGTTCCTGGCGCTGTTCTTCGCCAGAACAGGGGCCTTGTGTTTGGTGTTGCGGGCTTCGGTGGGTGTCTTGTGCTTCGCGGCTGCCGATGGCTTGGCAGTCTTGGTAGCGGTTTCGTTCTTGGCCAGCTTGACGTTGGGTTTGGTTTTCTCATTTTTGGCCGTGTGACCGGCGGGTTCAGGAAGTCGTTGCTCACGGTTGGTGGCGTGGGCGGCCAGGGGCAATAATAGGCAGATGGTCAGCCATGTCTTGAAAAAAGGACGCATTCGGCAAGGCTCGTTTGGTTAGGCGCGAAACTTTATAACAGGTTTTTTTTCTGAATTAACCCCTTCATTCAGCGTCAAGGCTGTGTCAAACACGTGCCATCACGGTGAAAAGGCCAACCACGTGACCAGAGAGTCAGGTAAAACGCGGGTTTGGCCGAGGTGTACAAAAAAATGACCACACGTCGGGTCAGGACAAAAAAGTCACAGAAATAATGAAAAAATTTAACTATCAGCTGTCAGGAGGGCTCCCATGAGTAGCTATCGCTCTTACCCGGTAACCCAGGACACCCACAGCAAGCTGCTGGGTTACCTGTTGTGGATTTTCGGTTTCACCGGTGCCCATCGCTTCTAT
The DNA here is from genome assembly GCA_903970465.1 of Gammaproteobacteria bacterium. Classification (GTDB taxonomy): domain Bacteria; phylum Pseudomonadota; class Gammaproteobacteria; order Pseudomonadales; family Pseudomonadaceae; genus Aquipseudomonas. The sequence continues at coordinate 21,912 of CAJCIO010000001.1, read as the reverse complement.
TACGGCAAGCCGGTAACCGGGACGATCTGGTTTTTCACGCTGGGCCTGCTCGGGATCGGGTGGATCATCGACTTCTTCTTGATCCCCTCCATGGACCGCGAGGCGGACCTGCGTTTTACCCCCGGGCCAACGGATTACAGCGTGGCTTGGGTGCTGCTGGCGTTTCTGGGTTTGTTCGGCGTGCACCGGATGTATCAGGGCAAATGGATCAGCGGGATTGTTTATTTACTGACCGGCGGATTGTTCTTTCTAGGTGTGCTGTATGACTTCTGGACGTTGAATGACCAGGTGTCGCTCGCCAATGCCCGTTCTGGGCGCTGAAGAACGGGCGCCCCCTCACCCCTGTAGGAACGGGCTCTGCCCGCGAAGCTTTTAGAGGCTTCCCGAGCAGAGCCCGCTCCCATAGGGGTAGTGGTAAATCATTACAGACGATTTCAGCCACCGTGGCTGATATGCCCATCCACCAGCGTGTAACGCACCGCACCCGGCAGACAGTGACCCATGAACGGGCTGTTCTCGCCTTTTGACAACCAATGCTCGCCGGCTACGGTGGAGGCCTCCAGGTCGAACAGCACCAGGTCCGCAGCCGCACCTACTTTCAACTCGCCCGCCGGTAGGCGCAAGGCCTTGGCCGGGCCGGCACTCAGGCGCGTCAGCAGGGTCGGCAGGTCCAGCAGGCCGTCGGCCACCAGCGTCATTGCGAGTGGCAATAGCAGTTCGACGCTGCTGATGCCCGGTTCGGTGGCCCCGAACGGCGCCAGCTTGGCATCGCGCTCGTGGGGCTGGTGATGGCTGGAGATCGCCTGGATCACCCCGGCTTTTACCGCTTCGCGCAAGCCATCGCGGTCCTTGCGGGTGCGTAGCGGCGGTTGCACGTGGTACAGGCTGGAGAAGTCGATCAGCGCTTCGTCAGTGAGGATCAACTGATACAGCGCCACATCGGCCGTGACCGGCAAGCCGCGCGCCTGGGCATCGGCAATCAACTGCACGCCGCGGGCGGTGGTCAACTGGCTGAAGTGCGCGCGCACACCGCTTTGCTCGACCAGCAGCAGGTCCCGGGCGAGCGCTACGGTCTCGGCGGTTTCGGGAATCCCCGGCAGGCCGAGGAAGCTCGCGGTCGGGCCTTCGTGGGCGAGGCCGCCCTGGGCCAGATCACGGTCCTGAGAGTGGAAAATGACCGTCAGGTCGAACGTGGCAGCGTATTCCAGCGCCCGGCACAGCGTACGGGTGTTGTGGAAGCTCTGCAGGCCGTTGCCGAAGGCGATGCAACCGGCATCGCGCAGGGCAACCAGCTCGGCCAGTTGCTCGCCTTCCAGGCCCTTGCTCAGCGCGCCGATGGGAAACACCTTGCAATGCCCGGCCTCGCGGGCACGGTCGAGAATCAGTTCGGTCACCGCCGAGGTGTCCAGCACCGGGCGCGTATGCGGTGGGCAGCACAGGCTGGTCACGCCGCCTGCAGCAGCCGCGCGGGTTTCGCTGGCGATATTGCCCTTGCGGCTGTAGCCCGGCTCGCGCAGGGCGACGCTGAGATCGACCAGACCAGGGGCGGCCACGAGGCCTTTGGCATCGAGCTGCTGGCTGGCGTTGAAACCGGCTGGCGCGGCGCCGATGGCAACTATTTTGCCTTCGCTGATGTGCAGGTCGCTGATGCTGTCCAGGCCGCTGGTGGGGTCGATGACACGGGCCCCGAGGATACTGAGACTCACTGGACGTTCTCCTGCTCGAATTGACGCTGGGCGGTTTGCCCGCTCATGGCCATGGACAGCACCGCCATGCGTACGGCGATGCCATAGGTGACCTGATTGAGAATGACCGAATGAGGGCCGTCAGCCACCGCCGATTCGATCTCGACGCCTCGGTTGATCGGCCCCGGGTGCATGACGATGGCATCCGGCTTGGCCCCGGCCAGGCGCGCGGTGGTGAGCCCGAACAGGCGGTAGAACTCGGCCTCGCTCGGCAGCAGGCCACCCTGCATGCGTTCGCGCTGCAGGCGCAGCATGATCACCACGTCGACGTCCTTGAGGCCTTCCTCAAGGTTGGTGTAGACCTTGACGCCGTACTGCTCGATGCCGATCGGCAACAGGGTCTTGGGGGCGATCACGCGGATGTCCGGGCAGCCCAGCGCCTTGAGGGCGAGCATGTTGGAGCGCGCGACCCGCGAGTGCAGGATATCGCCGACGATGGCCACCGAGAGGTTCTCGAAGCTGCCCTTGTGGCGGCGAATGGTGAGCATGTCCAGCATGCCCTGGGTCGGGTGCGAATGGCGGCCGTCGCCACCGTTGATGATCGCCACCTCGGGGCACACGTGCTCGGCGATGAAGTGCGCGGCGCCGGAATCGCCGTGGCGGACCACGAACATGTCGGCGGCCATGGCTTCGAGGTTGCGCAGAGTGTCGAACAGTGTCTCGCCTTTGCTGGTCGAGGAGGTCGACACGTTAAGGGTGATGACGTCTGCCGATAGCCGCTGAGCGGCCAGTTCAAAGGTGGTACGGGTGCGCGTGGAGTTCTCGAAGAACACGTTGCACACCGTTTTGCCGCGCAGCAGCGGGACCTTCTTGACCGCCCGCGCGCCAACTTCGAGGAACGAGTCGGCGGTGTCGAGGATTTCGGTCAGCAAAGCCTTGGGCAAACCGTCGAGCGAAAGAAAATGCCGCAGTTGACCGTGGTCGTTGAGCTGCAGCGGGCGCTTGGCGTCAATGGGCGTCATCGCGTGGGGACCCTTAAAGGCTGGAGGCGGAGGCGAGGTCCTGGCGCTCGAGGGCGAGCGGTGAGGGGCCGGACAATTTTACCCGTTCGTGGGCGGCCAGCGACAGCGTCGCGCCGACGATATTGGGGCGGATGGGCAGTTCGCCGGCATCAAGGTCAAGCAGCGATACCAGGGTCACGCTGGCCGGACGGCCATAATCGAACAGCTCGTTGAGGGCAGCGCGAATAGTGCGACCGCTCATCAATACATCGTCGATCAGCACCAGATGCTGGCCTTCGATCTCGAACGGCAGTTCCGAGGGTCGAACTTGCGGGTGCAGGCCATTCTGGCTGAAGTCATCGCGGTAGAACGACACATCGAGGGTACCCAGCGGCGACTCGCTGTGCAGTTCGGCCAACAGCGCCTGGGCGACCCAGACGCCGCCGGTGCGGATGCCGATGTAGCGCGGCTCGCTGATCTCGCGCTTGGCCAGATGGGCTTGCAGGTCGATGGCCATCTGACGGATCAGATCGGCGGGGTTGGGAAGGCTCATGGGTACTCCTGGAAAGCGCCGGGCGTCGATTCGCGCCGGGCGGGAATTCTTCACTCCTGAGCGGCCCCCAGGTTTCGGGATGCATGGCTGCAGGACAGGTGATGACTGAAAAATCGAGCTCAGGCGCCCAACTGACTGGCGTTGGCCTCGAGCCAGCCTTGCAACAGCAGGGCGGCGGCGATGGCGTCCACCGGATTGTCGCGGTAACTGCCGCGCTGCCCGCCGCGTGCCATGCGCTCGCCCTTGGCCTCGAAGGTAGTCAGGCGCTCATCATGGGTGTGCACGGGGATGTTATAGCGGCCATTGATGCGGCGGCCGAACTTTTCGGCGCGCTCACTCATGTCGCTCGGGCTGCCGTCCATGTTGAGCGGCAACCCGACGACGATTGCATCGGGTTTCCACTCCTTGATCAGGGCTTCGACCTGATTCCAGTCCGGTACGCCATTCTGCGCCTTGAGGGTGCACAGTTCGCGGGCCTGACCAGTAATCACCTGGCCGACTGCGACCCCGATCTGCTTGGTGCCGTAGTCGAAACCCAATAGCAGGCGAATAGCCATCAGGCGTGCCCCGCCTGTGACGTCAGCAGGCTGAGGTTGATGCCCAGGCTTCGTGCCGCAGCATCCAGACGCAGCTCGCTGGTGGTGCCGAACAGGATGTCGGCATCGAACGGGCAGGTCAGCCAGGCGTTGTCGGTCAGCTCGGCTTCCAGTTGCCCGGCTTCCCAGCCGGCATAACCGAGGGTTATCAGGCTTTGCTCGGGCCCGACGCCATCGGCGATGGCGAACAGCACGTCCTGGGAGGTCGACAGGGCAATATCGCCCAGGTCGACGGTGGCCTGGTATTTGGGCCCCAGGCTGTGCAGCACGAAACCGCGGTCGGTCTGCACCGGGCCGCCCATATAGATAGGCACGTATTGGCAGCTCACCGGGGGATCGATTTCCGGTCTCAGCTGCTCGAGAATATCTGCCAGATTGAGCGATTGCGGGCGGTTGATCACCAGGCCCATGGCGCCATTGGCGCTGTGCTCGACGATGTAGGTCAAGGTGTGGGCAAAGTTCGAGTCGGCCATGTGCGGCATGGCGATCAGGAACTGATGCTTGAGATAACTGGGTTCGACTTTTTTCATGGCATGTAGTGTGGCGTTGACCACTCCACCTGACAAGCTGGCAGATGCTTCAGCGTGTGAGGCGTTCAGTTGCTGGAAAGACGATCGCCTTTGGCGAAACGCCAGGTACGTATGATTTCGAGCCGGTCGACGTCGGAAAGATCCCCGGTGAACGGCTGGAAAGGTGCCGCCAGCCGCACGATGCGCTGCGCGGCCTGATCCAGCAACGGTTGCCCGGACGACTCCAGCACCAGCACTTCATAGAGCGAACCGTCGCTGTTGATCGAGACCATCAGCCGCAGGCTGCCGTAGACCTGTTGGCGCCGTGCCTCTTCAGGGTAGTTGAGGTTGCCGATGCGCTCGACCTTCTTGCGCCACTCGTCTTTATACCAGGCGCCTTTGTCGTGCATCGTCGACGCGGCGCTCAGGCGATGGATACGCGGGCGCTTGGCGTAGGCGTGCTGCTCCTGGGCCAGTTCGGCCTCAAGGCTGGCGATTTCGTTGGACTGGTCAGTGTTGTCAAAATCCGGCGTGTTGGTCTTCGGCGCGTCCTGCGGCTTGACCGGGTCCGGCCGCGCTTCGGTCTTTTGTGGCTGCTGCGCGCGGGTGGCCACGGCCTTGCGGGTCTGCGGCGTGTCCGGATTGACCTGCGGCTTGGGAGTGGGCGGCGGGGTAATCTTGTGGATGGTCTCGTCCTGGAACGGTGCGATCTCGGTGGTCTTGGGCAGCGCCTTGGTGTCGAGTGTGCCGCTGCCTTCCTGGTTGTCCTGGGCGAGGTAGTCGGCCTTGTCCGGCGCCTTGGCGCTCTTGAACGGTGCCAGGGTGATTTCCAGCGTGCGTGAAATCTCCGAAGGCGGGGTAACCGCAAAGCCCACGCCGAGGATCAGCGCTACGTGCAGCAAGGCCGCTATCATCAGCGTGAACCCCAGTCGGTCAGCCGGGCGCACGCGCGAACGCGGGGCCTTGGCTGGCGCAGGTAAGGGGGTGGCAGGCACGGGTGCAACGCGTTTCATCGGTTATCCATCATGTCGGGACGCCTTGGAGCTGAGACCGAAGGCGATGGCGCGGTTCACCCTGGGGTGCGGGGCTTGCCGCCTCACCCCAGGGTAGGGTCTTGCAAAGCGTTTCTTCAGGGAAAAGCCCAAAGAATTCAGCGCGCCTTGAGCTTCTGATCAATGGCATCCATCAACTGCACGCCGATGCGGGTGCCGAAGGCATTGTCGATCTCGCGGATGCAGGTCGGGCTGGTGACGTTGATTTCGGTCAGGTGCTCGCCGATCACGTCAAGGCCGACGAACAGCAAGCCCTTCTCACGCAGCGTCGGGCCAACCTGGGCGGCGATCCAGCGATCACGGTCGGTCAGCGGTCGCGCTTCACCACGCCCGCCCGCCGCCAGGTTGCCACGGGTCTCGCCGGCCGCCGGAATGCGCGCCAGGCAGTAGGGCACCGGCTCGCCATCGATCATCAGAATGCGCTTGTCGCCATCCTTGATAGCCGGCAGGTAGGCTTGGCCCATGGTCTGCTGCGTGCCATTGACAGTCAGGGTCTCGAGGATCACCGAGAGGTTCGGGTCGCCCGGGCGATGGCGGAAAATCGAGGTGCCGCCCATGCCGTCCAGCGGCTTGAGGATCACGTCGCCATGCTTGGCCACGAACTCGCGCAGGACATCCGCACGACGGCTCACAACGGTGGGCGGCGTGCACTGCGGGAACAGCGTGGCGAACAGTTTCTCGTTGCAATCGCGCAGGCTTTGCGGCCGATTGACCACCAGCACACCTTCGCGCTCGGCCTGTTCGAGCAGGTAGGTGGAGTAGACGAATTCGAGATCGAAGGGCGGGTCCTTGCGCATCAGGATGACGTTGAGGTCGGCCAGCGGTGCGTCGGATTCGGCGTCGAGCTCGAACCATTTTTCCGGGTTGGCGAACACTTTCAGGGGGCGCATCCGCGCGCGGGCTTGGCCGTCGCCCTGATAGAGGTCCTGGATCTCCATGTAGAACAGCTCCCAGCCGCGCTCCTGGGCGGCGAGCAGCATGGCCAGCGAGCTGTCCTTCTTGTAGGAGATCTCGGCGATCGGGTCCATGACAATTCCGAGGCGAACGCTCATGGGTAATTCCTCTTGTCGGCAATGCCTGAATAGGGCGTGAAAAGTGGCGTCAGGGTGGCGCTGACGGCCGCTGCGGTCAAGGGAAAACCGCAGGCCGGCGTGGTTGATGGAATGCCTTCCCCGAGTGTGTTAAAAATGCTGGCAATACACACAGCCCCCTTGTGGACTCAGGTCCGCGGCGCGGCCTGGCTTGCCAGCATGCTGGCCATCACCGTCGAGCACTCATGGAACAGCATCAGGGCACCTTGAATCCGGGCGTGAAGGTCATGGTGATCGATGATTCCAAGACCATTCGCCGTTCTGCACAGGCGTTGCTCAAGGACACCGGGGTTGAGGTCATCACTGCGGTGGACGGCTTCGACGCCTTGGTGAAGATCATCGATAATGCCGTGCAGATCATTTTCGTCGACGTCATGATGCCGCGCCTCGACGGCTACCAGACCTGCGCCTTGATCAAGCACAACAGTGCCTTGATGGCGACGCCGGTGGTGATGCTGTCGTCCCGCGACGGAGTGTTCGACAAGGCACGGGGGCGCAGTGTCGGCTCCGAGCAGTTTTTGACCAAGCCTTTCAGCAAGGAAACCCTGCTGGGTGCGATCCAGGCCCATGTGCCCGGCTTCACCGTTGCAGCGCCACCCGCGCCCTAACAGGGGCTGAACGTGTCACGACGTCTTATCAAGTATGGGGAACAGCATGGCTCGAATTCTGATCGTCGATGACTCGCCGACCGAGATGTACAAACTCACCAGTATCCTGGAAAAACACGGCCACACCGTGCTCAAGGCCGAGAACGGCGCCGATGGCGTGGCCCTGGCCCACCAGGAAAAGCCCGATGCAGTGCTGATGGACATCGTCATGCCCGGCCTCAACGGTTTTCAGGCGACCCGGCAACTGACCAAAGACCCTGAAACAAACCACATCCCGGTCATCATCATCACCACCAAGGATCAAGAAACCGACAAAGTCTGGGGCACACGCCAGGGCGCGCGAGACTACCTGACCAAGCCGGTCGACGAAGACAGCCTGATGAAAGTCCTCAATACCGTCCTGGCGGGCTGATCGAGGTTGAGGGTGCAAGCGCGTACGGCATTCGACCTGCTGCTGGCCATCGATCAGCGGTGTCGCGTCCATGCAGCCGGTCTGCCGTCCCAGCCCGCACCCGCGCGGACCTGGAGCGGCATCGGTTTCCGCCTGGCCGGGCACTGGCTGGTGGCGCCCATGCAGGATATCGCCGAGGTCCTGCGTGAGCCCCAGTTCACGCGCCTGCCGGGGGTCAAGCCCTGGGTACTGGGCATGGCCAACCTGCGCGGTCGCTTGCTGCCGGTCATGGACCTGTGCGGGCTGCTCGATGTCGAGCCCTCCGGTGCGCGGCAGCGCCGGGTGCTGGTGGTCGACCACGCCGAGGTGTTCGTCGGCCTGGTGGTCGACGAAGTCCTGGGCCTGCAGCATTTTCCTCGCGAGAGCCTCGAACCGGCCGCACCCTTGCAGATCCGCGCGGCCATGGCGCCATTCGTCCAAGGGCATTTTCAGCGTGAACAGGTATGGAGCATTTTCAGCCTCCAGGCCTTGGTGCAGTCAGTGGAGTTTCGTGATGTCGCGCTTTGAGCTGATCGCCAGCCGCCCCCGGAGGTTGCCATGATGGCGGCCGTGACCGGTAACTCGATTCAGGGCTCGCGCAGCAGTGCGCAGATCGCCGGGCTGTTCGTGGCCCTGATCATCTTCATCATGTTGTTGTTCGCCAACTTCGCCTACCTCAACACCCAGTCCAATTACGACAAGCAGTACATCGGCCACGCCGGCGAGCTGCGAGTGCTGTCCCAGCGTATCGCCAAAAATGCCGGAGAAGCGGCGGCGGGCAAGGCTGATGCCTTCAAGCAACTGGGCGACGCACGCAATGAGTTCGATCGGCGCTGGGGCTATCTGAAAGAAGGCGACAAGCGCACCGGCCTGCCCTCTGCGCCGCCGGAAGTGCGCGACGAGATGAAAACCGTCCAGCGCGACTGGGAGAACCTGCGCAAGAACACCGATACCATCCTCGCCAGCGAGCAGACCGTGCTGTCGTTGCATCAGGTCGCCGCGACCCTGGCCGAAACCGTGCCGCAACTGCAGCGCGAGTCCGAGCGCGTGGTCGAGATCCTCCTGCAGCGCGGCGCGCCCGCCAGTCAGGTGGCACTGGCGCAGCGTCAGTCGCTGCTGGCCCAGCGCATTCTGGGCTCGGTCAATACCGTGCTGGGAGGCGACGAGAACGCCGCTCAGGCTGCGGAATCCTTCGGTCGCGATGCCACACGCTTCGGCGTTGTGCTCAATGGCATGCTCAGCGGCAATGTCGGCCAGCGCATCGCTCAGGTGCAGGATGCCGATGCTCGTGCGCGTCTCCAGGAGATCTCCGACCTGTTCGAGTTCATCTCCGGCTCCGTGGATGAAATCCTCGCCACCTCGCCCGAGTTGTTCAAGGTGCGGGTGGCGGCCAATAATATCTTCACCCTGTCCCAGACCCTGCTGGACGAAGCCTCACAGCTGGCCAGCGGCTTCGAGCACCTGGCCGGGCGGCGTTCGCTGGATACCATCGGCGGTTACATCCTCGGCCTGCTGGCGTTGCTGTCGATCATCTTCATCGGCCTGGTGATGGTGCGCGAAACCAACCGCCAACTGCGTGAAACAGCGCAGAAGAACGAACGCAACCAGAACGCGATCATGCGCTTGCTGGACGAAATCGAAGACCTGGCCGACGGCGACCTGACCGTCACCGCTTCGGTGACCGAGGACTTCACCGGCACCATCGCCGACTCGATCAACTATTCCATCGATCAACTGCGCGATCTGGTGGCGACCATCAACCACATCGCCGAATCGGTGGCCAGCGCCGTGCAGGACACCCAGACCACCGCCAAGCAGCTGGCCAAGGCCTCCGAACACCAGGCTACGCAAATCACCGACGCCTCCATGGCCATCAGTGACATGGCGCAGTCCATCGATCACGTATCGACCAACGCCTACGAGTCAGCCAAGGTCGCTGAGCGTTCGGTGGCCATCGCCAACAAGGGCAACGAGGTGGTGCACAACACCATCCGCGGCATGGACAACATTCGCGAGCAGATCCAGGACACTTCCAAGCGGATCAAGCGCCTGGGCGAGTCATCCCAGGAAATCGGCGACATCGTCAACCTGATCGACGATATTGCCGACCAGACCAACATCCTCGCCCTCAACGCCGCCATCCAGGCGTCCATGGCCGGTGAGGCCGGGCGCGGTTTCGCGGTGGTTGCCGACGAGGTGCAGCGCCTGGCCGAGCGTTCGTCCTCGGCCACGCGGCAGATCGAGACGCTGGTGCGGGCGATCCAGGCGGATACCAACGAGGCGGTCATCTCCATGGAGCAGACCACCGCCGAGGTGGTACGCGGTGCGCGCCTGGCGCAAGATGCCGGGGTGGCGCTGGAAGAAATCGAGAACGTCTCCCAGGATCTCGCCGCGTTGATCCAGGGCATCTCCAACGCCGCGCAGCAGCAGACGTCGTCGGCGGGGCAGATATCCCACACCATGGCGGTGATCCAGCAGATCACCAGCCAGACCTCGGCGGATTCCACCACCACCGCCGAAAGCATCGGCAACCTGGCCCGCATGGCCAGCGAGATGCGCCGTTCGGTTTCGGGTTTCACTTTGCCGCCGTCCTCCGATGCGCGTTGATTCAGGCGTGTGGGGCGAAAGGAGCAGGCCGGCGCTGAACTTTGATCGGAGTCGTTATGGTTGATCGGCAGGATGACGGTACAGCGCCACTGCTCAGGGGCGCCATGACCGAATCGCTGAAACAGGCCAGCCAGGCCCTGCAGGGTCCGCAACTGCCGCCTTTGGCAGGCCCGGACCGCGATGCGTTGCGTTCGGTGGTCAGCGCCGTGTGCGACGAGCTGCGCCACAGCAAGCAGCGCCTCGACCAGTTCGTGCAAAGTGATCGTCAGCACGTCGACGCGTTGAACGGCTTGCTGCCGGCCTTGCGCCAGGTCGCCGACACCTTGGCGGTGCTGGGCTTCGGCCAACCGCGCAAGGTCATCATCGATCAGGTCGCGGTGATCCAGGGCCTCAGCCAGGGGCAGCGCGAGCCTGACGACGCGGTGCTGATGGATGTGGCCGGGGCGCTGCTTTATGTGGAGGCGACCCTGGCCGGCATGATCGGTGCCAGCGACGGCGGCGAGCGCGAGGCGATCACCCCGCAAGCCGCGGATCAGGACGCGGACATGGTGCAGATCCACCGCGTGGTACTGATCGAGTCCCGCGCCTGCCTGCAGGAAGCGCTGGATCTGATCGACGATTGTCTCGACAGTGTCCCAAGCCTTGAACACGGTTCTGTACATAGCTCTGAACATAGCTCTGAACATAGCCCCGCACATGGCGCCGAACATAGCTCCGAGCCTGGTCCGGAACATGGCCTTCAACACCGTCCCGAGTCGCATCAGGTGCTGCACGCCGTACCGGCGCTGCTCGATCAGGTGCGCGGGGCCCTGGAGATGATCGGCCTGCAGCGCGCCGCCGACCTGCTGCGCCGCTGCCGCACGCACGCCTTGCAACACTGGCAGGGCGCTACCGGCTTGAGCAAGGACCCGCACGTCGAGGCCCTGGCCTCGGCGCTCACGGCGATCGATTTCTACCTCGGCCGGCGCGTGGATAATCCGCAATCACCGGTGGACACCGCTTTAGGCGTCGCCGAGGAAAATCTCGCGCGTCTGTCCCTGCTGCCCGCGCCGGCCCCGGTCGTTCATTCCGGCCCCGATTCCGACCCCGTGCCCGAGGCCGTTCCAGAGCCGTCGACGCCGTCAATGTCGCGCGCAACGGAGATCGATCCGATCGACGACGAATTGCGCGGGATTTTCCTCGAAGAAGCCATTGAATTGAGCGCCCAGGCCCGCGACCGGCTGGCAGAGTGGCGTCAGGACCCGGCCGCCCATGGCGCGGCCTTGATCGATCTGCGCCGCTGCCTGCACACCCTCAAGGGCAGCGGGCGGATGGTGGCGGCCAGCGTCGCCAGCGAGATGTGCTGGGCGGCCGAGCACCTGCTCAACCGTATCGTCGACCACTGCGTCGAGCCCGGGCCGGCGGTATTCCAGGCCGTCGAGCAGGTGCTGGCGCAGTTGCCGGCGCTGCTCGACGATTTCGCTCACGGCACCCAGCACCGACACCCGGCCGTCGAGCCACTGGTGCAACGCCTGGTGGCGTTGACCGAAGGGCAATTGGCCCCGGACAGCCAGCTCGAAGCCATCGCCATCAGTGCGGCGGGCGTGTTCGATGCCGATGGTTTCGACCGCCAGTTGCTGGAGATCTTCCGGCACGAGGCCTTGACCCACCTTGCGACCATCGAGGGCTTTTTGCACACAGCTGCCGACAGTGGCTCGCTGCCGGTCAGCGATGCCACGCAGCGCGCGGTGCACACCCTCAAGGGCAGCGCCTGGATGGCCGGCGTGCTGCCGATTGCCGCGCTGGCCACCGCCATGGACCGCATGGTGCGCGAGTTCAAGAGCCATCGCTGGCCCATCGAGGCCCCGCAGGTGCAGTTGTTGCGTCGGGTGGTCGAGGCGTTCAAGGCGAGCGTCCAGCGTTTGCCCGCCGAGCCGCTGGCGGTCATCGAGGGTGCCGAGGCCCTGATCGGCGAGTTCGTCCAGCAGGTGCTGGCGCGTCTGGAGCAGGGCGACGAAGCCAGCGATGCCCCGCAGCGGCTCATCCGTGAGCCGCAGTTGATCAGCCGTTTTCTCGAACAAGGCATGGATATTCTGCTGGATGCCGACAATCGCCTCGACCACTGGCAGCAGCATCCTGCTCAGCGCGACGACCTGACCGCGCTGCTGGACGACTTGACCACCCTGGGGCAGGGCGCACACCTGGCCGATCTGACGGAAATGGACGAGTTGTGCGAGGCGTTGCTGGACGTCTACGGTGCGGTCGAAGAGAGCAGCGTGGCGGTCAGCGAGGAATTCTTCGCCATGGCACGCCAGGCGCACGAGGCGCTGATCAATATGCTCGATCAGGTAGCCGCCGGCCAGGAGATCGAGCCACAACCGGGGCAGATCAACGCGTTGCGCGACCTGCTCGAAAGCGGGCTGGCGCCGGATGCCACCGGGCTGGTGGAGCATGGCACTGGGCGGATTACCGAGCTGGGCAGTGCGATCAGTGCCCTCGATAACGCCACCGCCCCCGACCTCGCTGCCTCCATTGCACCTGTAGCGAGGGGGCTTGTTCGCGAAAATCTTGCCAGCCCCATGTCAGTCTCTGACGTGCCCAATCGGGGGCAAGCCCCCTCGCTACAGGGCTCGGCCGCGCTGGACGAGGTCGCCGAGCTATTCGTCGAAGAAGCCCGGGACATCCTCACCAGCGCCGATCAGGCCCTGCAACGCTGGCTCGCCGAGCCCGACAACCTCACCCCGCTGACGGCCCTGCGCCACGACCTGGAAACCCTCGACGGCGGCGCGCAGATGGCCGAAGTCGCGCCGGTCAGTGCCTTGGCCGAAGCCCTGTTGCCCTTGTACCTGGGCGTGCAGGACAAACGCTTGCAGCCCGACGAGCGCCTGGGCGCGCTGCTGTCCGAGGCCCACGCGACCCTCGCTGCATTACTGCGCCAATACCAGGCGGGCGAAGCGCTGACTGACCCGCAGGCGCTGGTCCTGGCGCTGGCGGCCTGGCGTCAAGGCGCCTCCAGCGCCATCAGCGAAAGCCTGCAGAGTGCCAGCCGCCAGGCCGCGCAGGAAACCGCCGACCCGGACAACGAACTGCTGGAGATTTTCCTCGAAGAGGCCAGCGACATCCTCGAAAGTGCCGGCGAGGCCCTGCTGCGCTGGCGTGGCGAACCGCAAAACAGCCTTGAGGTAGAAAACCTCCTGCGCGACTTGCACACCCTCAAGGGCGGCGCGCGCATGGTCGAGATCTCCGCCATCGGCGACCTCACCCACGAGCTTGAATTTCTCTACGAAAGCGTCTCGGCCGGCACCCTCCAGCCCGGCAGCGCGTTGTTCACGCTGCTGCAGAAAGGCCAGGATCGACTGGCGCAGATGCTCGACCTGGCGCGTAGTGGCCAGCCAGTGCCGCAGGCGAGCACCCTGATCGAGGTCATTCGCACCTTCAGCAGCCCGCCCGAGCCGGCGCCCGCAGCGGTTGTTGCGCCCATCGCGCCAGGCGCGCCTGAAGGCATCGCCAGCGGCCCCGAGCGCGGTCAGGCCGATATGGTCAAGGTGCCTGCCGAGGTGCTCGACACCCTGGGCAATCTGGCGGGGGAAGCCTCGATCATTCGCAGTCGGGTCGAGCAGCAGGTCAACGACAGCCAAAGTGCGCTACTGGAAATGGACATCACCCTGGAGCGCATGCGCGAGCAGTTGCGCCGGCTCGATACCGAAGCCCAGGCGAGGGTGCTCAGCCGCCGTGCCAACGAGCCGGATCGCCAAGGCTACGAAGACTTCGATCCGCTGGAAATGGATCGTCATTCGCAGTTGCAGCAATTGTCACGCTCGTTGTTCGAAGCGGCATCGGACCTGTCCGAACTCAGGGACACTCTCAGCGCCCGCGCCCACGACGCCCAGACGCTGCTGGGCCATCAGGCGCGGGTCAACACCGATTTGCAGGAAGGCTTGATGCGCACTCGCATGGTGCCCTTCGGCCGCCTGCTGCCGCGCTTGCAGCGGATCGTCCGGCAGGTGGCGGACGAGCTGGGCAAACAGGTGGAATTCGATATCGGCAACCCCGATGGCGAGATGGACCGCAGCGTCCTCGAACGGATGATCGCGCCGCTGGAGCACATGCTGCGCAATGCCGTCGACCACGGCCTGGAGTCCACCGAGGTGCGCCAGGCAGCGGGCAAGCCGGCACAAGGGCGGATCAGCCTGAAGCTCGTGCACGAAGGCAGCGAAGTGGTCCTGGAGATGAGCGACGACGGCGCCGGCGTGCCCCTCGCGGCGGTGCGCCACAAGGCGATCAAGCGCGGTCTGCTGGACCCGGCCAGTGATGTCAGTGATCACGACATCCTGCAGTTCATCCTGCAGCCGGGGTTTTCCACGGCGGCCAAGGTCACGCAGATTTCCGGGCGCGGGTTGGGCATGGACGTGGTCCATGAAGAGGTCAAGCAGCTCGGCGGCTCGATGACCATTCACTCAAGCACCGGCAGCGGCGCGACCTTTCAGATTCGCCTGCCCTTCAGCGTTTCCGTCAATCGCGCCTTGATGGTGCAGTGCGCCGATGAACTGTACGCCGTGCCGCTCAATACCATCGAAGGCATCGTCCGAGTGCCGCCGGCCGAACTGGCGGCGCGTTATAACGATGCCGATCCGCACTATGTGTACGGCGGCCAGGATTTCGAACTGCGTTATCTGGGCGACCTGCTGCATTGCAACGAGCGCCCGCCGCTGTTGGGCCAGACGCTGCCGGTGCCGCTGTTGCTGATCCGCTCTCATGATCATCAGGTCGCGGTGCAGGTGGATGCCCTGGCGGGCTCGCGGGAGATCGTGGTCAAGAGCCTCGGGGTACAGATGGCCGCCGTACAGGGGCTGTCCGGGGCGACCATCCAGGGCGACGGGCGCGTGGTGCTGATCCTTGATCTGCTCGCACAGATTCGTGCCCATCAGGCCCGGCAGATCCATGGTGCATTGCACAGCGAGGAGCGTGCGTATGGCCCGGTTGAGCCGCCACAGCCAAGGCCGTTGCTGGTGATGGTGGTGGACGATTCGGTGACGGTACGCAAGGTCACCAGCCGCTTGCTCGAGCGCCATGGCATGCAGGTACTCACGGCTCGCGACGGTGTCGAGGCGCTGGCGTTGTTGCGCGAACAGCGTCCGGATGTGTTGCTGCTGGACATCGAAATGCCGCGTATGGACGGCTTTGAAGTGGCCATGCAGATCCGTCGCGATCCGCGTCTGGTCGACTTGCCGATCATCATGATCACCTCGCGCACCGGCAACAAGCACCGCGACCGCGCCCTGGCAATCGGCGTCAACGACTTCCTCGGCAAGCCCTATCAGGAGGCGCAGTTGCTCGACAGCATCGCTCAGTGGAGTGGCCAGCATGCCTGATTTCACGAGTGCGCCGCGCACTACCCTGACCACGCTGATGCTGCCGCTGGCCGATCGTAGCCTGGTGCTGCCCAACGTGGCGGTGGCCGAGTTGATCGACTACCAGCTGCGCCAAAAGGTCCGGGGCGCGCCGGTGTGGCATCTGGGGATGATCGTGTGGCGCGAGCTGCAGATCCCGCTGGTGAGCTTCGAGGCCGCCTGCGGTGCGCCGGTGGTGGTCAGCGAGGATGCGCGCATCGTGGTGCTCAATTGCCTGAGCGACGGGCCGCTGCAGTTCATGGCGATTCTGATCCAGGGCGTGCCGCGTTCCTGCAAGGTCGACAGTCAATTGAGTTATGTCGATGTGCCCCTGGCGGAGCTGGAGTTGGCGGCGGTGCAGATCAGCGACCGGGTGGCGAAGATTCCGGACCTTGAAGGGTTGGAGCGGATGCTGTTGAGTTATTGAAAGTTGCGGTGAGGGTGATGGCGTCTTCGCGGGCAAGCCTTGCTCCCACAATGGTGACTCGTACGGATGTGGGAGCAAGGCTTGCCCGCGAAGAGGCCAGTGAGGCCACCCCAACGCCCAAACCATCAGATTTTTTTCACATCGCCTGTGTAGCATGGGCCCTGAATTCTGGCCATGGAGATTCAACTGCATGTATCACGGCGAAAAGCTTAACGCCTGGACTCATCTGGTCGGCGCAGTGGCAGCAAGCGTCGGCGCCATCTGGCTATTGGTACTGGCCAGCCTGCAAGGCAATCCCTGGAAGATCGTCAGCGTGGCCATCTATGGCGTCACCCTGATGGTGCTCTACAGCGTCTCTACCGTGTATCACAGCGTCCGCGGGCGGACCAAGGTGGTGATGCAAAAGCTTGATCACTTGTCCATTTATCTGTTGATCGCCGGCAGCTATACACCCTTCTGCCTGGTGAGCTTGCGCGGGCCTTGGGGCTGGAGCCTGTTCGGGGTGGTCTGGGCGCTGGCGGTGGTCGGCATGCTGCAGGAGATCAAGCCCCGTAGCGAGGCGCGGATCCTGTCCATCGTCATCTATGCGGTGATGGGCTGGATCGTGCTGGTGGCGGTCAAGCCGTTGCTGGCGACGCTGGGGGTGGCGGGTTTCGCCTGGTTGGCGGGGGGCGGTGTGCTTTATACCCTGGGCATCATCTTTTTTGCCCTGGATCACCGCCTGCGCCACGCCCACGGCATCTGGCATCTGTTCGTGATTGCCGGGAGCGTGCTGCACTTTATTGCGGTGTTTTTCTATGTGATCTAGGGCGGCTGAGCCCGCGAAGGGGACCTAGAAATCACCCCACAGCTGCTGGGCCACAGCCAGCGCCACCACGGGCGCGGTTTCTGTACGCAGCACCCGTGGCCCGAGGCGTGCCGAATGGAAGCCGCTGCCCTGGGCTTGCTCGACTTCGGCATCCGACAACCCGCCTTCCGGCCCGATCAGAAACGCCAGGGTCGCCGGCGCTGGATGATTGGTGAGCGGTTCGGCCACTGGATGCAGCACCAGCTTGAGCGCTGCTTCGGTGCCGGCCAGCCAGTCCGCCAGCAATTGCGGCGGATGAATCACCGGCACGGTCGAGCGGCCACATTGCTCGCAGGCGCTGACCGCAATCTGCCGCCAGTGCAGCAGGCGTTTGTCGGCGCGCTCGTCCTTGAGGCGGACCTCGCAACGTTCGCTGACGATCGGCGTGATCTCATCGACCCCCAGTTCGGTGGCCTTCTGGATGGCCCAGTCCATACGCTCGCCCCGGGACAGGCCCTGGCCCAAGTGAATAGGCAAGGACGATGCTGGCTGGCCGTCGATCGCCTGGTCCAGGCGTACGCTGACGCGCTTCTTGCCGACCTCCAGCAGCGCGCCAAGAAACTCCTGGCCCGAGCCGTCGAACAGTTGCACGGCATCGCCCTCGGCCATGCGCAGCACACGGCTGATGTAGTGAGCCTGGGCCTCGGGCAACTCGTGCTCGCCGAGGCTCAGGGGGGCGTCGATGAAGAAGCGGGAAAGGCGCATTGGTGGTGTCTCTGTTGGTATCTGGGGTGTTCTTGCTGGCCTCTTCGCGGGCAAGCCTTGCTCCCACAGGGAGAGCGAAGCTTGCTGGCGAAGAGGCCATCAGCATCACTGCAAGGCTTTAAGCCGGCGACTACCCCGGATCACGGAAATCCGGATGAAAGTTCGCCGGCACCGCCACGCTGACATCACTGCGTGTGGCGATATCGATGCCTTCGCTGGCCACTTCGGCGAGGAAGTCGATCTGCTCCGGCGTAACGATGTACGGCGGTAAAAAGTACACCACGCTGCCAAGCGGGCGCAGCAATGCGCCGCGGCTCAAGGCGTGCTGGAATACCTTCAGACCGCGGCGTTCCTGCCAGGCGTATGGGGTCTTGCTGGCTTTGTCCTGTACCATTTCGATCGCCAGCACCATGCCGGTCTGGCGCACTTCAGCGACGTGCGGATGGTCCGCCAGATGCGCGGTGGCCGTAGCCATGCGTTGGGCCAGTACCCGGTTATTGGCGATCACGTCGTCTTCTTCGAAGATATCCAGAGTCGCCAGCGCCGCTGCACAGGCCAGCGGATTACCGGTGTAGCTGTGGGAGTGCAGGAACGCGCGCAGGGTCGGGTAGTCGTCGTAGAAGGCGCTGTAGACGTCTTCGGTGGTCACGCAGGCCGCCAATGGCAAGTAGCCGCCAGTCAGCGCTTTGGACAGGCACAGGAAGTCCGGACGGATGCCGGCCTGCTCACAGGCGAACATAGTGCCGGTGCGGCCGAAGCCGACGGCAATTTCGTCATGGATCAGGTGCACGCCATACCGGTCACAGGCCTCGCGCAGCAGTTTGAGGTACACCGGATGGTACATGCGCATACCGCCTGCGCCCTGGATCAACGGCTCGACGATCACCGCCGCGACCGTGTCGTGATGCTCGGCCAGGGTCTGCTCCATGGCCGCGAACATGTTCCGCGAATGCGCTTCCCAGCTCATGCCTTCCGGGCGATGGTAGCAATCCGGGCTCGGCACTTTGAGGGTGTCGAGCAGCAGCGCCTTGTAGGTCTCGGTGAACAACGGCACGTCGCCCACGGCCATGGCGGCGATGGTTTCACCGTGATAGCTGTTGGTCAGGGTGACGAAGCGCTTCTTGTTCGGCTGGCCGCGGTTGATCCAGTAGTGAAAGCTCATTTTCAGTGCGACTTCGATGCACGATGAGCCATTATCGGCGTAGAAGCACCGCGTCAGGCCCTCGGGTGTCATCGCTACCAGGCGCTCCGACAGCTCGATCACCGGCTGGTGGCTGAAGCCAGCGAGGATCACATGCTCCAGCTGGTCGACCTGATCCTTGATGCGCTGATTGATGCGCGGGTTGGCATGCCCGAACACGTTGACCCACCAGGAACTGACGGCGTCGAGGTAGCGCTTGCCTTCGAAGTCTTCGAGCCACACGCCCTCGCCACGCTTGATAGGGATGAGGGGCAGCTGTTCGTGGTCTTTCATCTGGGTGCAGGGGTGCCAAAGGACCTTGAGGTCACGTTGCATCCACTGGTCGTTAAGGCCCATTTTTTCTCTCCTGACAGCGACCGCACTGGCGCGCTCGGCAAACAATCGCGCAAGCCTATGCAATGCCCGCCCGTGGGACAACCCGTGGCGGTCATTGATTTGCATTCTGGCGGTAAAAGATGACGCCAAAAGGCAGCGCTGGCGGGGCTATCGGCGCTCGCGTATCCTTCGCTGCACTTAGCCATCATTGGCCTTGGTTGCCCCCTCTACTGCCCTGTTTCCGGAGTTCGCTGAATGTCTGCTGGTTGGCTGCGCGCCTGTGCGCTGGTAATGATTGGACTGTTCAGCGCGCAAGCGTTCGGGCAGGAGAAACAACCCACGGCGATCGTCGTCGGTGCGGGGATGGCGGGCCTGACAGCCGCCTATGAATTGCAGAGCAAAGGCTGGCAGGTGACCGTGCTCGAAGCGCGGCCGAGCGTGGGCGGTCGTTCCGGCCTGGCGTCCAGCGAGTGGATCGGTGACGGCAAGGCCCAGCCGGTGCTGAACAAGTACTTGCAGACCTTCAAGCTGGCGACCATCCCGGCACCTGAGTATGTGCGCACGTCCAGTTACCTGATCGATGGCGAGTATTTTACCGCCGCCGACCTGGCGACCAAGCAGCCTGACACCGCGCAGGCGTTGCAACGTTACGAGAAGGCCCGTGACGATCTGGCGCGATCGATCGCCGATCCGCTCAACCCGGCGGCCAACCCCACGTTGTTCGCCCTCGACCAGATCAACGTCTCCAATTGGCTCGACAGGCTCAATCTGCCGCCCACGGCGCGGCAACTGGTCAATCAGCAGATTCGTACCCGCTATGACGAACCTTCGCGTCTGTCGTTGCTGTATTTCGCCCAGCAGACCCGCGTCTACCAGGACGTCGACGACCGTGACATGCGCGCCGCGCGCTTGCCTGGCGGCAGCGTGGTGCTGGCCCAGGCCCTGCTCAAGCAAATCAAGGTGCTCAAGACGAGCGCTGAAGTGTCCGCGATCAATCAGGACAAGGACGGCGTCACGGTCAAGGTCGGCAGCGTCGGCTACCAGGCCGATTACGTGGTGCTGGCCGTGCCGCTGCGCGCCCTCAATCACATCCAGCTGACCCCGGCGCTGGATGCTCAGCATATGGCGGCCATCAAGGGTACCAACTACGGCTGGCGCGACCAGATCATGCTCAAGTTCAAGACCCCGGTGTGGGAGAGCAAGGCGCGGTTGTCCGGTGAGATCTACAGCAACGCTGGCCTGGGGATGATGTGGATCGAGCCCGCACTCAAGGGCGGCGCCAACGTCATCATCAACGTGTCCGGTGACAACGCGCGCCTGTTGCAGACCTTCGGCGACAAGCAGATGGTCGATCAGGTGCTGATTCGTCTGCATGGTTATTACCCCGAAGCGCGTGGGGCCTTCACCGGCTATGAAATTCGCCGCTACAGCACCGATCCGTCCACCGGTGGTGCCTATCTGGCTTTCGGTCCGGGGCAGATCAGCAAATTCTGGCGTCTGTGGGAGCGTCCGCTGCAGCGCGTGATCTTTGCCGGCGAGCATACCGATGCGTTGTATCCGGGCACGTTGGAAGGGGCCTTGCGCAGTGGTGAGCGTGCGGCCAGTCAGGCGCAGGATCTGCTGGCGGGTAAATCCTTCGACCCGGTGGTGAAAAAGCCCGAGCCTGTGGTGGCGCCTGTCGCCAAGCCGGCTGAAGGTGGGTTCTTCTCCAATCTGTTTGGCGGCAAGCCTGCGGCGCCTGTTCCTGCGCCGGTTCCTGTAGCGCCCGCCCCTGTTGCACCCGTGGTATCCGCGCCGGTCGCGCCTGCGGTGGTCGCACCTGTGGTTGCTCCAGTGCCTGCCAAGGTGGAACCTGCAGCCAAGGTGCCAGCGAAGAAGCCGACTCATCCGGCGCCGAAAAAACCTGCGCCTAAAAAAGCAGTCGAGAAAAAGCCGGTCGCCAAAAAGCCTGCTGCCAAGGCTGATACCGCTCCGGCGCAATAACCCTTTAGCGGGGGGTTCGCCCCCGATTCGACGGGTCTGACACGAGGATGTCACTGACACGTCTTATCGGGGCAAGCCCCACGCCCGAGCGCATTTCGGCGTAATGCCTATTGACGTCTATCCTGTCATTCGACCCGCTTAATATTGTCTTAATGAGCTTGTATCAGACTTTAAGTATCGAATATATCGATCTTTAAAAGCGATTTTTTCCGCTTTCATTCGATAGATAAAACGATAATCTTGAGCGCAGTTCTTACAGGATGGCAGCGATGCAGATACGTAACTCCACCTCTCGATATGGTGCGCTCAGTGTGTTTCTGCACTGGGGCGTCGCTATCACCGTGTTCGGCATGTTCGCCCTCGGTCTGTGGATGGTCGGCCTGGGATATTACGATCCATGGCGCAAGGAAGGTCCGGACCTGCACAAGAGCATTGGCCTCGTGCTGTTCGCCTTCATGATCCTGCGAGTGGTCTGGCGCTGGATCAGTCCACCGCCGCCACCGACGCCGAACCAAGGGCGCTTGACCCGCATTGCCGCCCATTTGGGCCACATGTTTCTATACGTGGCACTGTTCGCGCTGATGATTGCCGGGTACCTGATTTCCACCGCCGATGGTGTCGGGATTTCAGTGTTTGGCCTGTTCGACGTACCTGCGCTGGTATCCAACCTGCCTAATCAGGCGGACACGGCCGGAGAGATTCATTTGTACATTGCCTGGACTGTGGTGATCTTCGCCGTACTGCATGGCCTGGCAGCCTTGAAACACCATTTTATCGACCGTGATGCGACCCTGATCCGCATGCTGGGTCGTAAAGCCTGAAGCCACACTTAACTTCCTGAGGAATAGACCGCAATGTTGAAAAAGACTCTCGCTGCTCTGGCTATCGGTACTGCACTGCTGACCGCAGGTCAGGCCATGGCTGCCGATTACA